>NZ_CP121648.1:636111-954166 GCF_029714205.1 Methylobacterium sp. CB376
GCGGACGGCGCGCGTCAGCGCGTCGAGGGCCATGTGCGGGAGGGTCAGGGCGGCGAGCCCCTGAAGGGTGAGGGCGACGAGGCGTTCCGGGGCCGGCCCCGGATAGAGGGGCCAGAGGGCGGCGCCGATCGCGAAGGTGAGCAGGGTCACGGGAAGCGCCCGGACCGTCGCCTCGCGCAGGCTGCGCACGCGCGGCGCGCGTCCGTCCCGCACGAGCTCCCGCACGTGCCGGGGCGCGTGGACGCAGACGAAGTAGAGCCCGAAGGCGCTGAGGGGCGGCAGGACGGCGAACGCGGCCACCAATCCGGCCATCTCCGCGGCCGTCGCCCGACGCCGCTCCGCGCAGCCGCGCAGGACCCACCCGCAGGCGAGCGCGACCCAGAGCCACGACGAGGCGCCCAGCCACGTCGGCGATTCGCCGAGAGGCACTCCGGTCACCGCCGAGAACAGGCGGGCGACCCCGTCGGGGTGCAGGAGCGACGGGACGGCGATCGGGAGACCTCCCCGCACCAGCGCCTCGATCGGCCGGCCTGGCCCCGCATCCTCGCTGCCGAAGTGCCACACCGACAGCGCGAAGAACCCCGCCAGCGTCGCGAGGGGCGCGACGCGCCAGCACGCCAGGACGAGGGCCGAGAGGCCGAGATACGGCAGGGCGAAGGCCGGGAACCACAGCCGCCCGAAGCGGGGGCGCAGGAGCGGCCGGGCGATCTCGCCGTCCAGGGCCCCGTGCGGGACCCCGAACAGCAGAACGAGAGCCGTCACCCCCTCCCAGCGCGTCGGCACCGGGAGGGCTCCGGTGAGCGCGAACGCGATGGCCAGCACCGCCAGCGGGGCGGCCTCCGGCCGCGACGGGACCGGCCGGGGACCGGCCGCGAGGGTGGGGTGCGCCGCCCGCACGGCGCCTACTCGGCCGGCGCGAGGCTCGGCGCGGAGCGCCGGACGGGCCGGGTCTCGTGGAGGTCGCGGTCCACGATCCTCGCCCGCTCGCCGACCGCCATGAGACCGAACACCACCTTGGCGACGACGTCGAGGACGGCGATCAGCGCCGTGGTGAGGACCGGGCTCACGAGCTTCAGCCCGTCGGTCCCGACGATGAGCACGAGGGGGTAGATGAGCCAGACCACCGACAGGAAGGCCGCGTTGCGCCGGAACGCGGCCCGCACGTCCTCGCGCTCCCTGCGACTCTCCTCGAGCAGCGGCACCCAGATCACGTAGTAGACGCCGAGAAAGGCGCCGCAGGAGACGGCGTACCAGGTCCACTTGATCCACGCCGTCGCCGAGGCGCCGAAGAACAGGGCGGTCGCGATCATCAGCACGTCGGCGGCGAGCATGCCGAACACGGCGCCGTGCCGGCGCATGCCGGAATGCATCGCGTCCGTCGCGAGGGCGTAGAGCAGGATGGGGGTGGTGAAGGTCCAGTCGATGTAGCGCGCGAAGTAGAAGTCCCACTGCGCCGCGGGATCCGCCCCGAGCGGAAGCCGGATCGCGCCCTGACCGCACGCCATCGCCAGGTACGACGCGGCCGCGATGAGGGGGACGATCCCGTGCAGGATGCCGTCCGTCTCCTCTTCCGGAGTTCGGCGCTTGGCTGTGAAGAGAATGGCCGCTGCGCCGAGGGACATCGCGAACAGGGTCAACCACAGCCAAGTCTGCACGGTCATCCGGGCCATCCTTCGCGTGAACAGGTGGCCGGTTCGGCCATCGCCGGCACAATTGCTTTGGGCGCTATCTGTTGCGGCGTGAGGCGACGCGCCGCACGGGCACGGCGGATGAGCGTGGCCGCCCGGACGTGGCCTCCGGCGGGTGGCGCGTCATCGCCCGCGCGGGGCCGCGACGTCCGCGCGGGCGGCCCTTGCGGTCGCGGTGGGCGCTGCCGCTCCGCGCCGTCTCCGGAGCGCGGCCGCGCGCGTCGGGACGCTTCCCGGGGATCGCGGACGCTCGCCCGCATCGGTCTCGATCCCTCGACGGAGCTCGACCATCCGCGTCCGCTGCGTGCGCCGCGCTGAGAGCGGCGCCCGAGCCGCGGCCCGAACTCCGGATTCTCCCTGCGGACGGAGCCTGGAACGCGCTTTCCCGGAGCCGCGAACCCGATCAAGCTGGGACATCGTGGGTCGAGGGCGCGTGGATGCTCGGGCGATGGCTGGTGCCGGCGATCACGTCGGCGTGGGTCGGCTCCTCACCGGCGCTCGCGGAGATGCGGATCCTGGCCGCGAAGATCACGGCTGGCGAGCTCTGGGTGCTCGGCTCCGTCGACGAGCCCGACGACGAGATCACCCTCGATCAACACTTTCGGACCAGGGCCGACGCCAGCGGCCGGTTCGAGTTCCACGTCACCTATCATCCGGCGACCTGCATCGTGATGCTGCAGACGAAGCGCCAGGGCCGCCGCGCCGTGGTCGGCGATTGCGGGCAGCGGGGCGCGGCCGGAGAACCGGGCCCGCAGGGCGCCCCGGGCCCGAGGGGCGAGACCGGGGCCGCCGGGCAGGCGGCCGCCGTCGGCACGGCCGGACCGGCCGGTCCTCCGGGCCCGGTCGGGCCCGCGGGGCCCGCCGGGCCGCCGGGAGAGGTCGGCGCCGCCGGTCCCCCCGGGCCGCGAGGCGAGACGGGCGCGGCCGGACCGGCAGGACCTCCGGGCCCGCCCGGTTCGCCGGGCCCGCCCGGTTCGCCGGGCCCGAAGGGTGACCGGGGAGAGCCGGGTCCGCGCGGTCCGGCGGGCGAACCCGGACCGGAAGGACCGTCCGGCCCCCCTGGCGGGCGGGGAGCCATGGGACCTCCCGGCAAAGTCGGACCGCGCGGTCCGGCGGGACCGCCCGGTCCGCGCGGGCCGGCAGGATCGCCGGCCGCCGCGCCGCGGCGCCCGCCCGCCTCCGCGCGACCGGCCGAGCGGCGCGAGCCCCTGCCGATCCAGCCCGCTCCCGCCCCCGAGACCCAGCCCCCTATTGAGGGCGGCGCTCCCGCCCGGGGCGCGCGTGCGCGTCCCGCGCTCATCGGACGCCCGGAACGCCACCGGCGCCCCGCCGTTCTCCGTGCCTCCCCGCCCCCCGGATCGGAGATCGGCGATGCACCGGGTCGGAACCCACGCGCTCGCGCTCCTCGCCCGCTTCGGCTACGCGGCGCGCGGCGTCGTCTCCTGCCTGGTCGGCGGCCTCGCGGTCCTGGCCGCCCTCGGGTCCGGGGGTCAGGCGGGAGGAAGCCGCAGCGCCCTCGCCACGCTGCTGGACCAGCCCTTCGGCCGCCTGTGGCTCGGCCTGATCGCCGTGGGTCTGCTCGGCTTCGCGGTGTGGCGGGTCGTCGAGGCGGCGACGGATGCCGATCACCTCGGCAGATCGGCCAAGGCGCTGGCGAAGCGTGCCGGGCACGTCGTCAGCGGCGTCGTCTACGGAGGATTGGCGGCCTCGGCCGCGCAACTCGCCCTCGGGCGGCGCCGGGGCGGCGGGGACGACCAGGCGGCGCGGGATTGGACGGCGTGGGTGCTCGAGAAGCCCCTCGGGCAGTGGGCGGTGGGCTCGGCGGGCCTGCTCCTGATCGGGGTCGGACTCGCCCTCGTCGTCAAGGGCTGGAAGGGTGACGTGCTGCAGCGGCTCGCGCCTCCCGAGACGGTCCGCCGATGGGCGGTGCCGCTGGGCCGGCTCGGCTTCGCGGCCCGGGGGGTCGTGTTCGTGCTGATCGGCGGCTTCCTGGTGCTCGCGGCCGTTCAGAGCAGGTCGAGCGACGTCAAAGGGCTCGGCGGCGCGCTGCACGTCCTGCAGCGCCAGCCTTACGGCTGGGCGCTCCTCGCCGTCACGGCCCTCGGCCTCACGGCATTCGGCCTGTTCGGCCTCGTCCAGGCCCGGTACCGGCGGATCGACCCGCCCGACATGTCCGAGGCGAAGGCCGCGGTCGGCGGCATCGTCTCCCGCGCGACGCGCTAGAGCATTTTCCGACGAAGTGGATGCCGGTTCGTCGAAGAGGATGCGGCAAAATCAAAGACCTAGAGCAGGGTTCCGTTGCAACTTGATCGAACCCTGCTCTAGGCGGTGTGGGCACTGACCGGATCCAGAGGACGATGGCGGCGAGGGTGACGACGGCGGCATAGTTGCGGGCCGCCCTCTCGTAGCAGGTAGCCACACGCCGGAACCGCTTGAGCTTGGCGAAGCTGGAGGACGAGAACCGGCTGCGCCGCGTGGGGGCTCCACGCCCCCGGCCCGTGGCCTGCCCGCCCCGCAAGGGACAGAACAGGAACAGACCCAACCTCCGCGTGGCATGAAAACGGGGAGCAGGTCAAAGCCCATGATAGACTTACATCAATGCTGGTCTTGCGCATGAGGGCGCCATTCTCTATGATGACAGCAAGCAAGACCGCTTAGCGATAGGCCCCATCAGGAGGTGTCTATGGCGATACATGGCCGATGGGTGTTCATAGCAGCGATAGCTGGCGTCGTGCTGTGCAGCCCGTCCAGCGCGTGGAGTGCGCCAGTCCAGGGTGCGGCAATTCTCGAGTCTCTGCGGGAAAACCCGCTGATCCAGGATGTGCGGGTTTTCTGCTACAATCGGCGAACCGGGCGATTCCTCCATTGGGGATCCTGTCAACGTCGCGCATACCGCCCGCGAGTGTTCTGCTACAATCGGCAAACCGGACGTTTTCTCCACTGGGGAAGCTGCCGTCGCTGACGATCGGACCCGCTGCCGGCCGAGCTGGTGGTTGATCCCGCGGTGCGGTGATACGGCCGATCACCACTCCGCGAGAGAGGCGCGATGGGCCGGGTTCGTCACGGCCGTGCCGCACGACTGAGCCCAAGGCGACCGCCCGCCGACCCTCACCTCGCAGCCGCGCCCGCATCGCTCCGGCGGGCACGTTCGGGATACCGGCAGCCCGTCTCGCGACCCGGTCGGGCGGAGGGCGCGCAAGGGCGCCGGCCAAGCGCTCTGGCGTCAGTCCGACCACAGTGCAGAAGTGGCGCGCGCGATCACGGCCGACGCCCGGAGGAGGCCTCTGGCGCGGCGGCCCACCATGCTCAGGGGGAGGACGAGGCCATCACCGCCGCCTTCCGCCGCGATGCGCCGCCGCTCCCGCTCCGTGGACGGCCTGGAGCGTCGCGGCGTCGCCCGCCTCCCGGAGGTCGAAGCCGGCAAGCCCGGAACGTCGCGCTTCGCTCGGTGCCCGCCGAGCTCCTTCGATGCCGGCGGTGCTCGGGTCCGGCCGCCATCGACGGCAGGCGCGAGCGTTCAGGGCGCAAGGGCAGGCGGCGAAGACGCGGACGGGCGCAGACACGAGCGACGGTTGGTCAGTGACGGCTTACGGATCGGGAGAGCATCGCCCGACCAGACGCGCCGCTCACATGGATCCGCCAACGCGATTGCTGTATACTGCAAACTTAACCGACGCCGCGAGGTTGCGACAGGTGCTCTCGCCATGGGGTGAAGCCATGCGCAAAGCAACTGCCTTGGTGCTTGCCTTAGGGCTCCTCGGCCAGGCGAGTTCGGGGGCCCGGGCGTTGGACGCGATTGGCCACAATGCTCGCGGCTTCGAACTGCAAAATCGAGGCGAGCATGAGAAAGCAATCGCCGAATTCAATCTTGCCCTGCGGCTCAATCCCAAACTGGTGTCAGCCTACATCAATCGCGGTTTCGCCTTTCGAAACAAGGGTGACTACGATCGCGCGATCGCCGATTATGATCATGCCTTGCAGATCGATCCAAATTCAGTAGTCGCCTTTAACAATCGCGGTGATGCATTTTATCATAAGGGAGAATACGATCGAGCGATTGCAGACTATAATCGCTCAATCAAGCTGAGCTCCGACAAGGCAGCCGTATATAATAATCGTGGGCTCGCATTCTTCAGCAAGGAGGAATACGATCGGGCCATCGCGGATTACAATCAAGCTTTGCGGCTCGACCCTAAATACCTGAGCGCCGCGCTCAACCGCGGGGATGCGTTTCGAAGCAAGGGCGAGTATGATCGTGCGATCGCGGACTATAATCAAGTCCTGCAGATCGATCCCAGGTCCGTGGTATCTTACAACAATCGCGGGCTCGCGTTCCAGGGCAAAGGCGAATACGACCGAGCTGTTGCCGATTACAACCAAGCGCTCACTCTCGATCCGGGCTACACGATCGCTCTCATCAACCGCGGAGATGTGTTCAGGATCAAAGGTCAGTACGATTCTGCGATTGAGAATTATAACCAAGCCTTGCAGTTAAATCCAAAATCAAAGATTGCCTACAACAATCGAGGCTTCGTGTTCTACAACAAAGGAGAGTACGACCGCGCGATTGCGGACTATAATTCAGCGCTGCAGATTGACCCCAGATACGTGGTCGCGCTCGTCAATCGTGGCGATGCCTTTGTGAGCAAGGGTGACTACGATCGGGCGATCGGAGACTATGGCCATGCTCTCCAGATCAATCCGAATTACGCCTTTGCCTATAATGGGCGTGGAGTCGCCCTTCAGAACAAAGGTGAGTATGACCGCGCCATCATGGATTACGATCAAGCCTTGCGACTCGATCCGAAATACGTTTTCGCCTTTGCGAACCGCGGGGATGCCTTCCGGAGCAAAGGCGAGCACGACGTCGCGATCGCCGATTACAATCAGGCCCTTCGCTTAAGCCCAAACTACGCCAAAGCCTATAATGGTCGAGGTCTGTCCTTCCAGAATAAGGCTCAATACAACCGGGCAATCGAGGATTATGAACAAGTCATTCGTCTCGACCCAAGGTTCGTGGCCGCCTACAACAATCGCGGCTTTGCCCTCGTCAGCAAAGGTGAGCCGACCCTTGCGATCGCGGATTACGACAAAGCCTTGTTGCTCGATCCGAAATCTGCGACGGTTTACGCGAACCGTGGGCGTGCCTTTCAGGACAAGGGTGAGTACGATCGCGCAATCGCGGACTATGATCAGGCCTTGCGCCTCAATCCGAAGGACGCCATCGCCTTGAACAATCGCGCGGATATTTTGCGCCTTCGGCACGAGCATGATCGGGCAATTGCAAGCTATGATCAAGCCCTGCAGCTCAACCCGAAATACGTGGGTGCTTATAATAGCCGTGGGTTAGCGTTTCAGGACAAAGGTGAATACGACCGAGCTATTGCAAATTACGATCAAGCCTTACAGCTGAATCCTAGGTATATTACTGCTTACATCAATCGCGGAGACGCATACCGCCGCAAAGGCGAGCACGCGCGAGCGATCTCCGACTATAATCAAGCGCTTCAGATCGACCAAAATTCTGTGATTGCCTACAATAACCGCGGATTATGTTTTCATGAACAAGGAGAGTACGACCGGGCAATCATCGACTACGACCGCGCCCTGCAAATCGATCCGATGTATTCAACCGGGTTCATCAATCGTGGATTCGCCTTTCATAAGAAGGGAGAATATGATCGAGCAATCGCCGATTATGATCGCGCCTTGCAAATTGATCCCAGGTCCGCAACAGCTTACAACAATCGCGGCTTCACTTTCCAAAACAGAGGTGAGTACGATCTGGCAATCGTCGACTACGATAAGGCCATTCTGATTAAGCCCGACTTGGCGAATTCTTATTATCACCGCGGGACAGTGCTGCGGCTCAAAGGAGACCTTGAACGCAGTGTCGCGGATTTAACTGAAGCCATACGCCTCAACCCCAGATATGCTGAAGCGTACCAAGATCGGGGCCTCACCTTCCACGCGAAAGGCGAGGCGGACCGGGCTCTCGCGGATTTCGCCGAGGCTGCCCGGCTGAAACCCGAGTTCGAGAATGATCCGGCCTTCCTCGCGGCCCGCCGCGTGGCGCAGGAGGGTCGCGCGGGTCAGGCTTCGGCTGCCTCGGTTGTCGCGGCCGTCCATGCCCCTCCGGTCGTGGCCCCGCCCCCGGTTTCCGCCGCCGCACCGGTGTCGGAGACGCGCGTGGCCCTGGTGATCGGCAACGGTGCGTATGCCTCCGTGGCCTCTCTCGAGAACCCGACGCGAGATGCCAGGGCCATCGCGCGCTCGTTGCGTGAAGCTGGCTTCAAGATCGTCCATCTGGAGAATGACCTCCGCTATGATGACCTGCGAAGAGCTCTGAACAATTTCTCCGCCGAAGCTGATCAGGCCGATTGGGCCGTTGTTTACTACGCGGGTCACGGCATAGAAGTCGGCGGCCTGAATTACATCGTTCCGATCGATGCGCGGCTGAAAACGGACCGAGCCGTCCAATTTGAGGCGGTTCCGCTTGATCAGGTTCTGAGCAGCATCGAAGGCGCGCGAAAGCTTCGCCTCGTGATCTTGGATGCGTGTCGGGATAACCCGTTCCTGCAGCAGATGACGCGCACGGTCGCTTGGCGTTCGGTGGGACGAGGCTTGGCGAAGGTCGAGCCGGAGACGAGCGGCACGCTGGTGGCGTTCGCAGCCAAGCATGGCCAGGTTGCCCTGGATGCGCAGGATGGCCGTGAAAATAGTCCCTTCGCGACCGCGCTGATCAGGAACATCGCGCGACCTGGCATAGAAATCCGCAAGATGTTCGGGATCGTGCACGATGACGTCATGTCGGGCACGGGGCGCAAGCAGGAACCTTTCGTGTATGGCGCGCTCGGGGGTGAGGATTATTTCTTCAACGTGCGCTAGGGCAATACCCGGGCGTCCTTGAACAGGGCGATCAGCGGCTGCACGGACGTGATCACCTCGACGCGCGCGGCGGACCGTGCGAACTCACGATCGATCGTTTCGCGCGGATGGGCCGCCCGACGGGGCGTCGTGCGCCGCGGCGAGCGAGACCCGAGTCCCCCTCCCCTCCCGGACCCCGCACCAGACCGCGAAGCGGGTTGCCCTGGAGCACTGGGCCCCCGTTCACCGCCGCGGGCCCGGCGGTGCGCGGCGTCGTGGCGGCCGAGACGGCGCGACCCGGACGCTGCCCCCCGGCCCACGGACACCTCGCCGCGGTGGCGGGCGGCCCGGCCGGGAAGGTGGAGGCCGGTCAGGCCCGCGAGCGGTGCTGGGTCAGGCCGCCCCCCGCCGCTCGCCCGGCGCGGTGCCGCTCGCACCAGAACGCGCGGACACCTCGCGCAATGCAGCCACCATCGCATCGGTCTGCTCGTCGAGGGCAGGAAGCGTCGGCGCCTCGGGCCCGCGCCTCATGGCCAAGCCCAAGCCGGCGAGAACGGCACAGGCGCTGCCACCAAGCGGAGCGGCGAGCAGCGCACCGAGAGCACCGTAGTCCCTCATGAGAACCGCGGTCGTTAACCCGCCACCAAGGGCGGCAAAGACAAGCAGGAACATAGGGTCCTCGCCAACCGCGAAGCCTGTAGCCTCTAGGCTGCAGATATTAAGGATTGGTCAGTTCAAATCGTTAAAAAAAGGTTAACACCCAGGTCGATCAGAGCTTCGCGGCGGTCTCGCTGCCCGAAGCGGCGCGATCATGGGAAGCGGCGCAAGCCGGGCGGGGGCCGGTCCCGACCCCGCGCGGGGCGGCGCGTCGGTGCGCGCCGGGACACGGGATCAGGTGCGGGACCCGCGGCCCGTCCCCGGACGACCTCGGACCCGGTCCGGCCGGGGCGCCGGACCGGCGTGACGGGGCATGGATGCGACCGGTCGCGGATGGTCCCGCTGCGGCCGGCGTGCGGGGCACACCTTCGGCCCCGTCGTGGCGGGGCGATCCCGCTCACCCCTAATTGCAACTGGAGCAGATCGACCTTCCAAGCATGTTGCCCTGCCTGATGAGCCGGCTCACGCGCCCTTCGGTCCCGCTCTCGTCGTCGCGCGAGGCGTTGACCGCGGATACGGGCTTCCCGTTCTGGTGCACGCGGGAAGGGCTCGGGACGTCGCGGGACGCGCGCGGACTGCGCGGCCCGGTCCCACGTTGGACCCCGTTGCCGGCCCGCTCCTCAAGTTGAGCCAGTACGGCAGAACCTTGCTGTGGCCGGCCCCTGCAATCCCCTCCGGGGCTCGCGATGATCGGCGCCTCGGGGAGGCATCGCGGTAAATCCACGGGGATCGTGACCCCGCCCGTCCGGAGCAGAGCGAAAAGTCCGAGCGCAAAGCCTGTCGATAGCATGGGTTCAGCCTCTCAATCGCGCCTCGAAGCCACCTCGGCGGCGGCCTCCGCGAGGGCTTGCGCGGTCACGCCCGTGCGCGCGTGGGCCCGGGAACGGAGCGGCAATCCTTGCACCTCAGCGCCGCCCGGATGCTGACGATGGTCAGGTTTCCGAGCGTGAATCTCCGTCCCGATCACCGCATCCCCGTTGCGAGGGCCGAGCCGGCGAGGAGCCCGTGGGCGGTCGCGGCGGCCCTGCCGAGGGCTTCGCCGCGCCGGGGCTGGCGAGGTGACCACCCCTCCCTTTCCTCGGGTGCGAGGCAGACTTTCCCACGGATCCGTCTCAACTTAAGATGGTCGGGGGCGGGACTGTCACATACCCGACCCAGGGAGGAAAAACATGGCCCGCAAGGCGCTCTCGATGTCATTTTTACTTGGTTGCATTGTCCTTGGCTGCACCGCCCTGGCACCGTCCGGTCGCGCGCAGCAGGCGGTCCCGGCCCCGGCGCAGCAAGCGATCCCGCCCTACGGGCCTCCCCTGAGCCTCGACACCGCGCGCAGGGTCGCCGAGGGCGCCGAGGCGGAGGCGAAGCGGAACGGCTGGCCAGTGGCCGTCGCGATCGTGGACAGCACCGGTCACCTCGTTCTGTTCGAGAAGCTCGACAACACCCAGTACGGAAGCATCGAGGTCGCCACCCAGAAGGCCGTCACGGCGATCAACTACCGCCGGCCCGGCAAGGCGCTGCAGGATGCGCTCGCCAACGGCGGCGTCGGGCTGCGCGTCCTCACGCTGCCGGGCATCAGCGCCTACGAGGGCGGCTACCCGCTGGAGGCGGACGGCAAGCTCGTCGGCGCCATCGGGGTGTCCGGCGTGCTCCCGGTCCAGGACGACCAGGTGGCGCGGGCCGGCGTGGAGGCGATGAGGGCGCGCTGAGCGACATTCGCCGGAGCGGTCGCCGGCTCAAGTCATGCGAAACCAAAAGCCTCACGGCCGGGGCGAGGCCCCGGCCGCGTCGTCCTCGCGAACGGCCGGGGCGAGGCCCCGGCCGCGTCGTCCTCGCGAAGTGCGGCGCCGATCAGCGCAGGAGCTGCAGCACGCTCTGCTGCGCCTGGTTGGCCAGCGACAGCGCCGAGATGCCGAGCGAGTTGCGCGTCGACAGCGCCTGAGAGTTCGCCGCCTCCTCGTTCAGGTCCGCGTTGGTCAGGTTCGCCGCGCCCGTGTCGAGCACGTTGATCATCTGCTTGGTGAAGTCCTGACGGTTCTGCACCACCGCGAGGTTCGCGCCCAGCGACGAGGCCTGGCTCTTCAGCGAGCTCGCCGCCGTGTTGATCGACTTGATCACCTTGTTGATCGCGCTGTTCTCCTGAAAGTCCGACTGTGACAGCACGCTCAGGCCGAGCTGCGTGTACGACACCGTCGAGCCCTGCACCGACAGCGTCGACGTGTTCTTCTCGTTGAAGCTGATCTTCAGCGTGTCCCCGGCGAGCAGGTTGACGCCGTTGTAGCCCGAATCCGCCGCGAGCTGGTCGATCTGGGTCAGCAGGTTGTTGAAGGTGCTCACCAGCCCGTTGCGCGCGGTCAGCCCGTCGCCGCCGATCACCGCGCTCGAGGTGCCGGAGTTGAACGGGTTGCCGGTGCCCGAGGCGGTGATCTTGAGGTCGTCGGTGCCCGAGTCGTTGGCGGTGGTGATCGAGATCCGCCCGGTCGCGGTGTCGATCGAGGCCTGGGCGTTGGCCGCCGCCAGCGCGCTGTTGAGCTGCGTCAGGGTCGAGATCTGGCCCGCCGCCGAGCCGAAGGTGAAGGTCGCGCTCGGGCCGGAGCCGACCTGCACGGTCAGCGACTTGCCCGCCAGGGCCGAGCTCGAGCCCGGCGCTCCCAGGCCCGCCGCGAAGGTGGTGGGCGAGTTGAAGCCGAGGTTGGAGAGCAGCGAGGTCGCGGTCGAGCCGTTGCCGAGGGTGATGGCGGTGTTGGTGTCGGCGGCCGTGAAGGTGAACTTGCGGTTGGTGGCGTCGTAGCTGGCCGAGACGGTGCCGCTGGTGGCGGTGCTGACCTTCTGGGCGATGGAGCCGAGCGTGTCGCCGGCCGCGATGTTGACGGATTGGCCGTTGACCGTGAAGTTGTCGCCGGCCTTGAAGCCGACCGCGATCGCCAGGGTGGCGGCGCTCGGCGAGAAGGTGCCGGCCGTGGTCGAGGCCGTCGTCCCGAAGCCGACCTGGCTGCCGGTGCCGCCCTGGACGGTGATGCTCGAGCCATCCGCCGCGCCGGTCAGCTTGATCTTGCCGCTATTGTCGGAGGCGGTGACGCCGGTGGTCGAGGTGACGGCGTTGATGGCGTTGATGACCTGGCTCTCGGTCGAGCCGGTGGCGACCGTGATCGTCGTGCCGTTGATGGTCAGCGTGGTGGAGGACGCGCCGGCGCCGTTCGTGGTGGTGCCGCTGGCCGCGAGGCCGGTCTCGGAGCCGGTCGCCGCGTAGGTGAACTGGGCGCCGGAATTGCTGCCGGTGAAGACGAGCTTGCCGCCGGAGGCCGCCACGGTGACGCCGGTGGTGGCGGATTGCGCGTTGATCTTGGTGACGGCGGCGTTGATGTCGTCGCCGGTGGCGAGCGCGATCGCGGTGCCGTTGAGGGTGACGGTCGCGGAGGCGGTGAGGGTCGTGTAGGAGCCGGCCGTGTAGGTCGCGACGCCGTTGCTGTAGGCGGTGCCGGCCGTGACGGTGGCGGCGGTGGCGGTGGCGTTGGCGCTCAGGGCGGTGTCGCTGACCGCCTGCGTGGCGCCGGTCGAGAGCAGGTTCTGGGCCGAGGCGCCGGTGAGCGCGGTCGAGACCGAGGTGGCCTTGACCGAGAAGGAATTGGCGGAGGCGAGGGCCTGCTGGGCCACCGACTTGAGCTGGTCGGTGAGGGTCTGGACCTTGGTGAGGCCGGTATTGGCGGCCTGGATGGTCTGGATGCCGTTCGAGACGCTGTCGAGGAGGGAGGACAGGGCGGTCGAGCGGGAGGAGAGGCCGTCGGCGGTGAAGAAGTTGGTCGGGTTGTCGAGGGCGGTGTTGACCTTCTTGCTCGTCGCCAGGCGGTTCTGGGTGGTGGCGAGGAGGGAGGCGGTGTCCTGCAACGACAGCAGGTTCTGCCGCGTGGCGGCAGACAGCGTGATAGACGACATGTGGGCAGATCCTGTTGATCTATACGCCCTCCAGTTTTGAGGGCACTCCCACTTGGCGCGGCACTCTTTGCCTATCTCTTAATGGGACCGGCAAACTACCCGGTTATCCCGCCACAGCCAGGGTATGATTAACGTAGTTTTATCAATCAAGCTGCATAACTCTGGCCATACCGATGGGATACAGCCGATCCTGCTCGCAAGCGCGCCTAAGTTTTCCGATGGGGCTCGAACATGCCGCTCAGACTTAATTTGAAGCCATCGGAGACAATTTATATAAACGGCGCCATCATATCGAACGGCGACCGAGCAACTGATATTGTAATCCACAATCATTGCCGCCTCCTGCGCGAGAGCGAGATGATCACGGAGGCGCAAGCAACTACGCCGTGCAGTAAAATCGTACTCCTTTTGCAGAACGTGCACCTGGATGTGGACCCCGATCATGCGCTGGACGACCTCGCGCGGATCTCTGCCCAAATCCTCGCGCGCATGCCGGAGGCGGGGCCCTACGTCAGCAGGATCGAGAAGGCGATCGCGGAGGGGCAGACTTACCTCGCGCTGAAGCACGGCCGCGCGCTCGTCGCCCACGAGGCCGCGCAAGCGCCGGCGGCCCGCCCGGCCGGGGCGGCCGGTGCGCGGCGCGCCGCTCGGCCCGCGCCGCCGAGCGGCGCCTGAGCGCGCCCGCCGGGGAAGCGGATCGCGCAGCTCCCGCGCCGCGTTCGGGCATCACGCGCCGCATTTCGGCCATGCGGATGTCGGCTTCGCTCAGGCGCCGCGCGGGCGCGGGATCCGGGATCCGCTCCGATCAAGCGGATCCCGGATCACACGGCGCAGTAGCGGTCCTGGATCTCCGCATCCTCGCGCAGGGCCGCCGCGCTGCTCTCGTGCACCACCGCGCCCTGGTCGATGATCACGGCGCGATCCGCGAGATTGAGCGCCCACTCGACGTTCTGCTCCACGAGGAGGAGGGTCGTGCCGCCCGCGCGCAGGGACGCGAACAGGCGCCCCATCTCCTCGACGAGGACCGGCATGATCCCCTCCGACGGCTCGTCGAGGAGGATCAGCCTCGGCCGCGCGATCATGGCGCGGGCGATGGCGAGCATCTGCTGCTCGCCGCCCGACATGGTGACGGCGATCTGGTCGAGGCGCTCGGCGAGGCGCGGGAAGGTCTCGGCGATGGCCGCGATGGCGGGCCCCTCCGCGAGATTCCGCGGCGCCCGCAACAGGCCCAGGCGCAGGTTCTCGCGCACGGTCAGCCCCGGCACGATGCGGCGGTCCTCCGGCACGTAGGCGAGGCCGAGCGGGAAGCGGGCATGGGCCGGGCGCCCGAGCAGCTCCTCGCCGCGGAAGCGCACCGCGCCCGAGACCTTCGGCATCAGGCCCATCACGGCCCGCAGGGTCGTGGTCTTGCCCGCCCCGTTGCGGCCGATCAGCGCCAGGATCTCGCCCTCGCGGACCTCGAGGGAGAGGCCGTGCAGGACGTGGCTCGCGCCGTACCACGCGTGGAGGCCGCGGATCTCAAGCATGGCCGTAGCCGCCGCTCTGGCCGAGATAGACCCGGCGCACCTCCGCGTCGGACTGGATCTCGGCGGGGGTGCCGTCCGCGATCAGGCGCCCGTGATGGAGCACGAGGATCCGCTCGCTGAGGCCCAGGATCATCTTCATCTTGTGCTCGACGAGCAGGATCGTGCGCTCCTCGGAGAGGCGGCGCAGCAGCGCCACCATGGCCTTGGTCTCCTCGGGGCCCATCCCGGCGGTGGGCTCGTCGAGGAGGAGGAGCTTCGGGGCGGCGGCGAGGGCGACGCCGATCTCGAGCGCCCGCTGCTCCCCGTGCGAGAGGCTCGCGGCCGGCCGGTCGCGCCGGGCGGCGAGGCCGATCGCCTCCAGGAGCACGTCCGCCCGCTCGGCGAGGTCGCGCAGGGCGTCGCGGCGGGTCCAGAGGTCGTAGCGCGCCGCGAAGGCCTGCATGGCGGTGCGCAGGTTCTCGTGGGCGGTGAGGCGCGGGAACAGGCTGGTGATCTGGTAGGAGCGGGCGATGCCCAGATGCGCGAAGCGGTGCTGCGGCAGGCCCGCGATGGGGCGCCCGCCGAACAGGAGCGTGCCGCTCGTCGGCCTCAGGGCCCCCGAGAGCAGGTTGAAGAAGGTGCTCTTGCCCGCCCCGTTCGGGCCGATCACCGCGGTGATGCGCCCGGCCCGGAACTGCGCCGACACGCCGTCGAGGGCGACGAAATCCCCGAAGCGGCGCCCGAGGCCGCGCGCCTCCAGGAGGACCTCGCCCGCGCCCGTGCTCACCTGCGCCACGCGAGCCTCCCGAGCGCCAGGGCCGCGCCGCCGAGGCCGCGCGGCAGGAACAGCACGAACAGGATGAACACCACGCCCAGCGCGAGCTGCCAGTGGGAGGTCCACAGGCTCAGGCTGTCCTCCAGCACCAGCACCGCGAGCGCTCCCAGGAAGGGGCCGAAGAAGGTGCCGGCCCCTCCCACCAGCGTCATCACGACCGCCGTGCCCGAGAGCGGGTAGGCGAGGCTGTCGAGGGGCACGATCGAGAGGTGCAGCGCCGAGAGCGCCCCGGCGAGGCCGCAGAACAGGCCCGAGAGCACGAAGGCGAGGAGCTTCGTGCGCTCCACGTCGAAGCCGCAGGCGCGGGCGCGGGCCTCGTTCTCGCGGATCGCCTCGATCACGGCCCCGAACGGGGAGGCCAGGATGCGCGACATCGCGGCCAGGGCGGCGGCCACGCAGGCCAGCACGAAGGCGTACTTGGTCGCCGGGTCGAGGATGTCGAGGCCGACGGGCCCGAGGCCGATCCGGGCGACCGTGAAGCCGCGCAGCCCGTTCTCGCCCCCGGTCCAGCCGGAGGCCTGGAGGGCCGCGTAGTAGACGAGCTGGGCCAGGGCCAGCGTCACCATCGCGAAGTAGATGCCGCGGCTGCGGATCGAGAGGGCGCCGATGGCCAGCGCGAGCAGCCCGGCGAGGACGATCCCGAGCGCCATGGCGGCGAGCGGGTGCAGGCCGAAGGCGCCGATGGCGATCCCGGTGGCGTAGGCCCCCGTGCCGAAGAAGGCGGCGTGGCCGAAGGAGAGCAGGCCCGTATAGCCGTACAGGAGATTGTAGCCCGTCGCGTAGAGCCCGTAGATCAGCACGTTCACGGCGAGGGCCTGCGAGGGCAGGACCAGCGGCAGGAGCGCGAGCGCCGCGACCGAGGCCGGCGCCCGCCAGCGCGAGAGCGCGCCGGCGGCGAGCGGAGAGCGGCGGGAGGCGGCCTCGGGGAGGCCCGGCGCCGCGGCGGGATCGAGGGCGGTCACGCGGGTCTCCTCAGGTGCCGAGGCCGGGCTTGCCGAACAGCCCGTGCGGTCGCGCGAGCAGGACGAGCGCCATGAAGGCGAAGACCGCGATGTTGGCCATCTCGGGCGCCACCAGGGCCGTGAGGCTCACCACGATGCCGACGAGGAGCCCCGCCGCGACGGAGCCGAGCAGCGAGCCCATGCCGCCGATCACCGTCACGGCGAAGGCCTCGGACAGGACCGCACTGCCCATCTCCGGGTTCACGCTGCGCATCGGCGCCGCCAGGACGCCGCCGAGCGCCGCGAGCGCGATGCCGAGCCCGAACACCCACAGCCACAGCCGCTGGATGTCGACCCCGAGCACCCGCAGGATCTCGGGGTCGCGCGCCCCCGCCCGCACGATCAGCCCGAGCCGCGTCCGCTCGAGCGCCCACCAGAGCAGCAGGAGCACGAGGGCGACCACGCCGATCACGAAGAGCCGGTAGACGGGGAAGAGGCCGATGCCGAGATCGGCGACGCCGGAGAGCGCCTCGGGCGTCGCCACGGGCAGGCCGTCGCTGCCGAACAGGATCCGCACGCCTTCGACGAGCACGTAGCCGAGGCCGAAGGTCAGCAGCAGCGCGTCGTCCGGCGAGCGGCCGGCGAGCGGGCGGATCAGCAGCCGCTCGACCACGAGCCCGAGCGCCCCGACGAGGAGCGGGCCGAGGAGCAGCGCCAGCCAGAAGCTCCCCGTCCGCTCCAGCACGAAGACGCCCGCATAGGCGCCGATCATGAAGAAGTTGCCGTGCGCGAAATTCACGATGCCGAGCATGCCGAAGATGATCGACAGGCCGAGCGCCAGCATCACGAAGACGGCCCCGAGCGCCACTCCCGAGAAGAGCTGCATCGCGACGAGTTCGACGTCGAGGAATTCGAAGGTCACGCCGGGCTCCCGCTCCTCAGGCCCTGTGGCCGAGTTCCTCGCAGCTGCGCAGGGCGGCCTCGGACCCCGGCTCGATCGCCAGGATGGTGAAGAGGTCGGCCTCGCCCGCCATCTCGGACTTCTTCTTGGATTCGAGGACCAGGACCGACTGCACCGCCTGGTGGTCGCAGGCGCGGTAATGCTCCGGCCCCTTGGCGACGTCGTAGGTGAGCCCTTCGAGGGCGGTCACGACCGCCTCGGTGTCGGTGCCGCCGGCCTTCGTCACCGCCATCAGCAGCGCGCGCACGGCCGTGTAGGCGTAGGCGCCGTAATCGGTCGGGACGGCGCCGCCATGCGCGGCCCGGAAGGCGTCGTTGAAGGCCCTGGCGCTCGGCACCGTCTCCTCCAGGCGCCAGAAGTAGTTCGCGGCGCCGACGACGCCCTCGAAGGCGTCGGGCCCGGCCGCGAGGCGCTGGTTGTGCAGGAGCACCGGCACGACGAGGCGCGAGGCCCGCTTCATGCCGAAATCGTTCGCCTGCTTGATGGCGTTCGCCTGGTCGCGGCCGAAATTGCAGATGCAGAGGATGTCGGGCCTCATGGTCCGCAGCCGCGGCATGAAGGTCGAGTAGTCGGGCGCCCCGAAGGGATGCAGGATCTCGCCCGCGGTCTCGGCGCCGATCGCGGCCGCGGCGCGCTTGAAGCCGCGCAGCATCTCGTGGCCGTAGGCGTAGTCGGCGGCGAGGTAGGCGATCCGGCTGCCCTTGCGGAAGGCGTGCTTGGCGACCGCGGCGGTCGTCATGTGCGGGTTGAGCGCCTCGTGGAAGGTGGTGCGGCCGAAATCCTTGGCCTCGTTGATCGTGTCCGACTGGCTGATCGAGACGTAGAGCACCTTGCGCGAGCGGGTGATCTCGTTGACCGAGAGCTGCACCGCGCTCGACAGGGCGCCGACGATGAAGTGGGCCCTGTCCTTCTCGATCAGTTCGAGGGTGCGGGTGGCGGCCTCGCCGGGGTTGAGCTTGTCGTCGCGGACCAGGAGCTCGGCCATGCGGCCGCCGAGGCCGCCGGCCTCGTTGAACTGGCGCACGGCGAGTTCGGCGCTGCGGACCTGGTCCTTCGCCTCCGCCCCGAACGGGCCGGTGATCGGGACCGGGAAGCCGATGCGGATCGGCTCGGCGGCGCGGGCCGGCCGCCCGAGCCCGGCCAGCGCCCCGAGGGCGAGCCCGCCGCCGATCACCGCGCGGCGCGTCGGCGCCGCCCCGCCCGCCAGAAACCCGCCCATCGTCCCCTCCCCTGTCGGCCGGCGCGCCCCGGCCCCGGCGCATCGGATCACACCGTCCCGAGGGCGCGCAGGATGCGCTCGGGCGTCATCGGCAGCTGCGCCAGCGCCGCCCCGAACGGCCTGAGCGCGTCGTTGACGGCGTTGAGCGCCGCCCCGGAGGCGGCGGCGGTCCCGGCCTCGCCGACGCCCTTGGCGCCGAGATCCGAATCCCGCGTCGGCGTCTCGACGTGGCGGATGACGATGTCGGGCATCTCGCAGGCCATCGGCACGAGGTAGTCGGCGAGGGAGCCGTTGAGCAGCTGGCCGCGCTCGTCGTAGCGGCACTCCTCGAAGAAGGCGGCGCCCAGCCCCTGCACCACCCCGCCGCGGATCTGCTCGTCCACGAGGAGCGGGTTGATGATGCGGCCGCAATCCTCGACGACCCAGTGGCGCAGGATCCGCACGAGGCCGGTCTCGGCGTCGACCTCGACCAGGCTGCCGTGGATGCCGTTGCTGAACGCGAAGGGATACCCGCGCGGCGCGTGGTGATGCGCCACGGTGAGGTCCGGCGCGATGCCGGGCGGCAGGAGGTCGGAGCGGAAGGCGACCAGGGTGGCGAGGTCGCCGAGGCTCATCCGGGCCGTGCCCTCGGGGCCCAGGATCTGCCCGTCGCGCAGGGCGAGGGCGTCGGGCGCGGCCTGCAGGATGGCGCCCGCGATCTCCAGCACGCGGCGCCTGAGCTTGCGGCTCGCCTGGAGCGCGGTCTCGCCGCCGATCCCCGCCCCGCGGCAGGCCCAGGTCGCCCCGCCCGAGGGCGTGACGTCGGTGTCGCCGGTGATCACCCGCACCGCCTCGCGGCGGATGCCGAGGCCCTCGGCGACGATCTGGCCCATGATCGCCTCGGTGCCCTGGCCCTGCTCGGTCACGCTGATCAGGCACTGCACCTCGCCCGAGGGCGTCAGCTTGAGGACGCAGCCGTCCTGCGCGGCGATGTGGGCGCCCCCGACCCCGTAGAAGGCGGGCGAGGGGTTGGTGATCTCCACGTAGGTCGCGAGCCCGATGCCGCGATGGACGCCCCGGGCGCGGAGCGCCGCCTGCTCGGCCCTCAGGGCCGGGTAGTCCATGAGCGCGTGGAGCTGCTCCAGGCAGGTCTCCAGGGACAGGCGCTCGAACCGGTACCCGCTCGCGGTGGTGTGCGGGTACATGTCCTGCGTCACGTAGTTGCGGCGGCGGATCTCGAACGGGTCGAGCCCGACCCGCTCCGCCGCGAGGTCGACGAGGCGCTCGGTCACCGCGCAGGCGATCGGGTGGCCGACCGCCCGGTACTGGCTCATCTGGGTCTTGGTCTGGGCCACGACCCGCAGGTCGGCCCGGTAATCGGCGATGCGGTAGGGCGCCCCGATCAGGCGCACGACCTGGTTGCCCTCGACGGCGCTGGTGCGCGGATAGGCCGAGAAGGGGCCGACGCCGGTCAGGTCCTCCACCTCGATCCCGCGCAGCGTCCCGTCCGGGGCGACGGCGAGGCGGGCGCGCACCCGGTGGTCGCGGGCGTGGATGTCGGACAGGAAGGACTCGATCCGGTCGGCGGCGAACTTCACCGGCCGCCCGGTCAGGAGGCTCGCGCCCACCACCGCCATGTCCTCGTGGTAGAGGTGGAGCTTCATCCCGAAGGAGCCGCCGACATCGGGCGCCACCACCCGCACGCGGGATTCCGCGAGGCCGAAATGGCGGGCGTAGAGGTCCTGGAACTGGTAGGGCGTCTGCGTCGACTGGTGGACGGTGAGGCGCTCCTCGCCGGGATCGTAATCGGCCAGGATCGTGCGGGGCTCCAGCGTCACCGCGGTGTGCCGGCCGAAGCGGAACTCGGCCTCGACCGTCTCGGCGCCCGCGAAGGCGGAATCGGGCGAGCCCGATTCGATCCGGGTGCGGAAGATCAGGTTGTCGCCGAGCGCCTCGTCGATGAGGGCTGCGCCCTGCGCGAGCGCCGCCTCCGGATCGACGACCGGGTCGAGCTCCTCGAACTCCGCCTCGATCGCCTCCAGGGCGTCCTCCGCCTCGGCGCGGGATTCCGCCAGCACCATCGCGACCGGCTGGCCGGCCCAGACCACCTTGCCCGTCGCGAGCGGGCGCTGGGGCGAGGATTTCATGCCGGCGAAATGGCCGAGCGTGCCGGTCCAGGGCGCGCAGATCCCCTCGAAATCGGCGCCGGTCAGCACCCGCCGCACCCCCGGCAGCGCCAGGGCGGCCTCGATGCGCAGGGCGAGGAGCCGCGCATGCGCGTAGGGGCTGCGCAGGAAGGCCGCGTGCAGCATGCGCGGCAGGACGATGTCGTCGGTGTAGCGCCCGCGCCCCTGCAGCAGGCGCTTGGCGCCGGGCCGCGGCAGGGCGGCGCCGATATAGCCGCCCGGCGCCCGGTGGGGGCTGTCGGAGGACGGGCTCACGCCTGCCTCCCCGCCCGCCGCGCCCGGGCGACCTCGGCGATCGCGTCCACGATCGCCTCGTAGCCGGTGCAGCGGCAGTAATTGCCCGAGAGCGCGTCGCGGATCGCCTCGCGGGAGGGCGCGCCGTCCTGTGCCAGGTAATCCTGCGCGGCGACCAGCATCCCGGGCGTGCAATAGCCGCATTGCAGGGCGTTCCGGGCGTGGAAGGCCGCCTGGAGGTCGGCGAGGGTCCCGGCCTCGGTGAGCCCCTCGACCGTCTCGACGGTGCCGCCGTCGGCCTGGACCGCGAGCGTCAGGCAGGCATGGACCGCCCGCCCGTCGAGGCGCACCAGGCAGGCGCCGCAGGCCCCCATCTCGCAGCCCAGATGGGTGCCGGTGAGGCCGAGATCCTGGCGCAGGAAATCCGCCAGCGACAGGCGCGGCTCGACGAAGCGGCGCACGGGCGCGCCGTTCACGGTCAACCGGATGGGCAGCGGCTCGGTCACGGGGCCTCCCCGGCGAGCGAGGCGAGCACGCGCCCGAGGAGCACCCGGGCGAGGTGCAGGCGCACGGCCCCGGAGAGGGACGCGTCGTCGGCCGGCGCGAGGTCGTCGCCGAGGGCGGCCTGCGCGGCGCGGATCGCCTCGCGGTCGAGCGGCCGGCCCGTCAGCGCCGCCTCGGCGCGCGGCGCGCGCATCGGCGTCGGCCCAACGGCGCAGAAGGCGAGCCGGATCGCCGCGACGCGCCCGGCCTCGCGCAGATCGGCGCTGGCGGCGAGGCCCGCGAGGGCGTAGTCGCCGCGCCGCCGCGCGAGTTCGTCGAAGCGGTGGCGCTGCCCCGGCGCCGGCGGGGGCACCCACACGGCCGCGAGGATCTCTCCGGGCGCGAGGGCGGTGTCGTAGAGGTCGCGGAAGAAGTCCTCGGCCGCGACCATCCGGGCGCCGCCCGCGCCCGCGATCTCCATCCGGGCGCCGAGGGCCAGCATGCAGGCCGGGAATTCCGAGGCCGGATCGGCGAGGGCGAGGTTGCCGCCCAGCGTGCCCTGGTTGCGGATCGCCGGATGGGCGACGTGGGCGGCCGCCTCCGCGAGGAGCGGCGCCCGCGCGGCGACGAGCGGGTCGCGCAGGATCTCCGCGTGGCGGGTGAGCGCGCCGAGGCGCAGGCCCCCCGGGCCGTCCGCGATGCCGCGCAACGCCGCGATCCGGCCGATATCGATCAGGAGGTCGGGCGCGTCGAGGCGCAGCTTCAGGGCCGGCAGCAGGCTCTGGCCGCCCGTCAGGTAGCGCGCCTCTCCCTCGCAGGCCGCGAAGGCCGCGAGCGCCTCCTGCAGGCTCTCGACGCGGCGATAGGCGAAGGCGCGTGCCTTCACGGGCGTCCTCCGGGGCTGCGGTCCGTTTCGACCACTTGGTCACAACGCTACGCGCCGAGCCGACGGGCCGTCAAGAGAATTGACCAAGCGCTCACAACGGGGGCAGGGTCGGGCGGTGACGGGGGAGGAGCGGGCCGGCCGTGAGCGAGGGCGTCGTGACGGGTCCGCCGGCCCGGCGGCGGCGGCACCTGCCCGCCGCCGAGCGGGAGCGGATGATCATCGAGGGCGCGACGCGGTTCTTCGCCGCGCGCGGCTTCGAGGGGCAGACGCGCGACCTCGCCCGGGGGCTCGGCATCACCCACTCGGCGATCTTCCGCTACTTCCCGACCAAGGAGGCCCTGATCGACCGCGTCTACGAGCACGTCTACGTCAGCCGCTGGAACCCCGACTGGGCCGGGCTGATCCAGGACCGCTCGCAGCCCCTGGAGGCGCGGCTGGTGCGGTTCTACCGCGAATACGCGGAGCGGATCTTCGACTACGACTGGGTGCGGATCTTCATCCATTCGGGGCTGAAGGGCACCGACATCACCCCGCGCTACCTCACGGTGGTGCGCGACAAGCTGATCCGGCCGGTCTGCGCGGAGCTGCGGGCGAGCTTCGGCCTGCCCGATCCGGACGAGGTCCCGCTCGCCGAGCGTGAGGAGGAGGCCGTCTGGGCGCTGCACGGCAAGGTGTTCTACCTCGCGATCCGCCGCTTCATCTACGGCTGGCCGGTCCCGGACGACGTGGCGCCGATCATCGCCGACGACGTCCGCATCTTCCTGCGCGGCGCCCCGGCGGTGATCGCGGAGTGCTGCCGCCCGGCGGGGGGCGCCGGGGAGGCCGCGCGGGACGATGCCTGAGGCGGGCCGCGGCCGCGGGCCGTGCGCACGATCACGCGACGGGCCAAGCCGATGACCCCACGCCCCACCCCCGCCCGCGCGACGGGCCTCGCCGTGCTCCTCGCCGCCTTCGCCGCGCGATGCGGCGCCCCTCGCCCGGGCGGCTTCCGTCCCGGTCGGCACGACGATAGGCTGGCGATCATGAGCCGTCCGCACGCCCTGACGCCGTCATCCCGTGACCGGGGTCGGGTCGGATGAGTGAGGCGGATTCGCGGGCCGCCCGGCAGGCGCGCGCCTACAAGGTCACGATCTGGTCGATCGCCGGGGGCACGTTCCTGTTCGCGCTGGCGCAAGCCGGCTGGGCCGTCTCGCTCGGATCGGCGCAGTTCCTGAAGGACGCCGTCGACTGGATCTACACCGTCCTGCTCTACGGCATCGCGGCCGTGGTGTTCGGGCGCGGCGCCGCCGTCGAACGCCTGTCGGCCCTCGCGATCGCCGCCATCCTGGCCGTCGCGGGGCTGCACACGCTCTACGACCTGTCGCAGAAGATCGCCGACCCCCGGCCGATCGATCCCGGGCTGCTGGGCTTCTCGGCGGCCAGCGCGATCGCGATCGGGTCGCTCACGGCGGGTGCGCTGGCCCGGTTCCGGCACGATCCGAACCCGCTGATCACGGCCACGTGGCTGAGCGCCCGCAACGACGCGGTGACGACGACCGTCTCGGCGGGGGTGACGCTGGCGCTGCGGCTCGCGCCCGTGCGGTGGCCCGAATACGCGCTGGACGTCCTCGACGCGGGCCTCGCCTTCCAGGCCGCTTGCGTGACGGCGCGCAGCGCAGCCGCGAGCGCCTCCGCCGGGGAATCCGGCCCTCCCTCGGCGCCCGCCCGGTGAGCGCGGCGCGCGGCCTCCCTACGCGGAGGCGGCGCCGAGCGGGGGCAGGCGATGGCTCCAGGGATGGGCCTGCTCCAGCTCGGCCGCCAGCGCCAGGAGCGTCGCCTCCTCGCCGACGCGGCCGACGGCCTGGACGCCGACCGGAAGGCCGTCGGGCGTCCAGTGCAGCGGCAGGCTCGCCGCCGGCTGACCGGTCATGTTCCAGACCGGCGTGAACGGGATGAAGCGGAAGGCGCGCTCGGCCGCCTGGCGCAGGAGGGGCCCGTAGCGCAGGTAGCGGCCGACCCCGAGGCGGGCCGCCAGCGCCTCCAGGACGGCGTCGAGGCCCCTCGACCGCAGGTCGCCGTGCCTCACCGGCGGGCTGGCCAGGGTGGGCGTCAGCAGCACGTCGCAGCTGTCGAAGAAGCTGGCGATCCGGCGGCTGGTCCGGTGCAGCCGCTCCAGGGCGAGGGAGAGTTCGGCCGCCGAGAAGCCGTGTCCGAGCGCGCGGCAGAGCCAGGTGCTCTCCTCGACCTCGGCGCGCCGGGCCCGGTGCCCGGTCGTCTCCTCCGCGAAGGTGAATTCCTGCGCCACGGCGGCGAGGAAGACGGTCAGGAACCAGTCGAAATACGCGTCCGGGATCCGGGGGGCCGCCTCCACGACCGCGTGGCCGAGCGCGGCGCAGAGTCCGGCCGCGTCCTCGACGGCCTGCCGGCATTCCGGATCGACGGGCGCCCCGTTGGGCGCCTGCGAGGACCAGGCGATCCGCAACCGCTCCGGGGGGCGCGCGGCGGCGGCGGCGAAGGACTGGCCGGGCCGCGCGAGCGCGCAGGGCGCGCCCGGATCGGGGCCCGCCACGGCGTCGAGCAGCCGTGCGCTGTCGCGGACGCTGCGGGTGAGCACGTGCCCGACCGCCGCGCCGTGCCAGCCCTCGCCCAGATAGGGGCCGTTCGGGGTTCGCCCGCGGCTGGGCTTGAGCCCGAACAGCCCGCAGCAGGAGGCGGGGATCCGGATCGACCCGCCCCCGTCCGTCGCGTGGGCCATGGGCACGCTGCGGGCCGCCACGTGGGCGGCCGATCCGCCGGAGGAGCCGCCGGCGGTGCGGTCGAGGGCCCACGGATTGCGGGCGGGCCCGAGGTGGCGCGGCTCGGTCACGGGCGTCAGGGAGAGTTCCGGCACCTTCGTGCTGCCGAGGATGATCAGCCCCGCGGCCCTGAAGCGCCGCACCATCTCGCTGTCCCGCGGCGGCACCCATCCGCGCCAGATGCGGCTGCCGTTGTGGTAGGGCAGGCCCGCCGCCACGTGCATGTTGTCCTTGAGGAGGAACGGCACGCCCGCGAAGGGGCCGCCGACGGGCTCCCGGGCCGCCCGGCGGGCCTGGTCGAGCGCCCACTCGGTCATGCCGGCGAGGTGGGGCTCGACCTGCTCCAGCCGCGCGATCGCGGCCTCGACGAGTTCGGCCGGACCGACCTGCCGCCGCCGCACCAGGTCGGCGAGCGCCGTGGCGTCGAGACCGGGATAATCCTCGCCGAGGCTCATGGGCCGCCCCCGGTCCCGGCTCCGCGACGGGCTCGGTCCTGTCCGGATCCGCGCGGGTGCGGAGAGGCCCGCGCCGTCCCCGGAGAGGATGGGCTGCGCTCCCCGCCGTCAAGGGGCGGCGCGGAGCTTCGCCGCCCGTCGTGGCGCGCGGATCCGGGTCGGGGACCGGTGAGGACCGCCCGGACCCTGGACCGCGGGGCCCCGGTGCCCCGCGAGCCGTCGCGCCCTCGCCAGGAGCGCGCCGCGACGCGCGGATGAGCCGCGGCGCGGCACCCGTCCAAGATCCGTCGCGAGCACCGTCTCTCGATGCAGGGGTCCGACCCGGATCATTTGTTCGCTGATTGGCCGCCCCTTGTTGGCTGCGCGCGGGCGGTTCCGGCGGCGCGGCCGAACGCTCTGTTCACGATTGTCTTGCGGCGCCGCATCGCGCGCCGTCGATCCTGATCGTCCCTTGCATCGCGAAATGAACCTCGTGGATCTCGACGGGCGAGAGACCGCGTGTAAGATCCGGATCAACAGCGCAGCTTGACGCTGGTCGGGTGAGGAAACTGAAATGTGGAAGGTCGCGACCGCATTGCTGGGTGCGTTCGTCTGTGGACATTGGGCTCAACCGGCCCAGGCCCGGATCACCGCGATCGAGGTCAGGACGGTCGAGCCCTTCGCGGAGGGGCAGAGCTTCGGCGAGAGCGGCCCTTACGAGCGCGTCATCGGCACGGCGCGCGGCGAGCTGGATCCGGCCGATCCGCGCAATGCCGGGATCGCCGACATCGCCCTGGCGCCCCGCAACGCGCGCGGCCTCGTGGAGTATCGGACCGACTTCTTCATGCTGCGGCCGAGCGATCCGGCCCGCGGCAGCGGCACGCTCCTGTACGAGGTCGTCAACCGCGGCAGGAAGTTCCTGTTCAACTGGGTGCTCGACGCGCCGCCCCAGGGCGCCCAGGCGGTCAACGATCCCCGCACGCTGCAGGATGCGGGCACGGCGCTCGTCCTGCGGCGCGGCGACACCATCGTGTGGTCGGGATGGGAGGCCGATGCCCTGCGCCAGCAGGGCGGGATGGCGATCGACGTCCCGGTCGCGACCCGCGGCGGCAAGCCCATCGTCGAGACGGTCCGCGACGAACTCGTGAGCGCCACCCGCGGCCCGCCCGAGGCGCCGTTCCTCCTCACCTTCAAGGCGGCCTCCCTCGACAGGGCCGGAGCGAGCCTGACGGTGCGCCGCCGCGAGGCGGACGCGCCGCGCCCGGTCCCGGAGAGCGCCTGGACCCTGGCCTCGGCCGGCGAGCTGCGGCTCCTGCCCGAGGGGCTGAAGCCCGAGCCCGGGACCCTCTATGAGTTCACCTACCGGGCCATCAACCCGAAGGTGCTCGGCCTCGGCTTCGCCGCCACCCGGGACGTGGTGGCCTTCCTGCGCGGGCCGCAGGCCGCGCCCGCCAACCCGGCGGGCGGCGCGGTCAAGCACGCCGTCGCGCTCGGGATCTCGCAGAGCGGGCGCTTCCTGCGCGACTTCATCCGGCAGGGCTTCAACCAGGACGAGGAGGGGCGGCGCGTCTTCGACGGCATGCTCCTGCACATCTCCGGCGTCGGCGGCGTCTTCCTGAACGCCCGCTTCGGCCAGCCCTCGCGCACCAACACCCAGCACGAGGACCATCTCTACCCCGAGAACACGTTCCCGTTCTCGGCCGCCGCGATGCGCGACCCGGTCACCGGCCTGTCCGGCGCGCTGCTGCGCGGAGACGGCTTCGACCCGCTGCTGATGGAGGTGAACACCTCCACCGAGTACTGGCAGAAGGGCGCCTCCCTCCTCACCACGGACCCGCTCGGGCGGGCCGATGCGGCGCTGCCCGCGACGGCGCGGGCCTACCTCGTGTCCAGCGGCTTCCACTACGGGCGGGCCGGCCTGACCTCGACCCGGGGGCCCTGCGCGCTGCCTCGCAGCACGCTCAACCCCGCCCCGGCCCTGCGGGCGCTGCTCGTGGCCCTGGAGGAGTGGGTGACGACGGGCGCCGCGCCTCCGGAGAGCCGGGTGCCGCGCCTCTCCGACGGCACCCTGGTGCCCGCCGAGGATGCCGGCTTCCCCTACATCCCGGGCATGCGCGTGCCGGAGGCGCCGAACGCCATCGCGCGGTTCTCGACCTACGTCGATCCGCGCCCGGAGAGCGGCCCGCAATACCGGCCCCTCGTCCCGAAGACCGACGCGGACGGGCACGACGTGGCCGGCATCCGCCTGCCGGAGGTCGCCGCGCCGCGCGCCACCTTCACGGGCTGGAACCTCTACGCGGAGCCCTTCCCGGGCGGGGAATTGTGCGACCGGGAGGGCAGCCGGATCCTCCTCGCGCGCAGCCGCGCCGAGCGGCAGGCGTCCGGCGATCCCCGCCCCTCCCTGGAGGAGCGCTACGCCGAGGCCGGAGCCTATCTCGACCGGGTGAGGCGGGCGGCGGACGCCCTCGTCGCCGAGCGGCTCCTCCTGCGGGAGGATGCCGAGCGCCTCGTCGAGGCGGCCCGCGCGGCGGACGGCCAACCCTGATCGGAGCCGACAGCAGGAGATCCCCCATGACCGTCCGTTCGCGTCGCTTCCCCCGCCCGGGCGGCCTCCTCGCGGGGGCCCTCGCGGGCGCCCTCGCGGCCGGCGCCGCCGCCCAGGAGCCGCCCCCCCTCCAGGTCCCGGCCAAGTCCGTGCCGGTGCCCGCCGACGTCAGCCCGCAGCTGGCGAAGATCATCGGGGCGCCGCTGCGCACCAACTGGAACATCCATCCGCGGACCGGCGAGGAGTGGAAGCCGGTGGCCGAGGCGGGCGCGGCCGCGCTCGGCAAGCTCGTGCCCGGCATGCTCGAACGCCTGCACGTGAAGGTCGAGCGCACCACCATCGACGGGGTGCGCGCCTTCATCCTGACGCCCGAGACGATCCCGCCGGAGAATCGCGACCGCCTGCTCGTGCACGTCCATGGCGGCTGCTACGTGCTCAACCCCGGCGAGGCGGGCCTGCCGGAGGCGATCTTCATGGCCGGCTTCGGCCGCTTCAAGGTGATCTCGGTCGATTACCGCATGCCGCCCGAGGCCTACTACCCGGCCGCGCACGACGACGCCATGACCGTCTGGCGGGCGGCGACCCGGATGGCCGACCCGAGGAAGATGGGGATCTTCGGCACCTCGGCGGGCGGCGCGCTCACCCTGGCGATGGTGCTGCGCGCCAAGCAGGAGGGCGTGCCCCTGCCGGCCGCGATCGCCCCCGGCACCCCGATGTCGGACACCACGAAGGTCGGCGACAGCTTCGTCACCAACGCCATGCTCGACAACGTGCTGGTCTCGCCCGACGGCTTCTGCGACGACGGCGCCAAGGTCTACGCCGCCGGGCACGACCTCAAGGACCCGATGCTCTCCCCGGTCTACGGGGACATGCACGGCTTCCCGCCGACCATCCTGACCACCGGCACGCGCGACCTCCTGCTCTCGAACACGGTCCGGGTGCACCGGAAGCTCAGGGATGCGGGCGTCGAGGCGTATCTCCAGGTCGGCGAGGGCCAGTCGCACGCCCACTACATCCGCGACGACACCGCCCCGGAGACCCGCAAGGTCTTCGAGGAGATCGCGTGGTTCTTCGACAGGCACCTGGGCAAGTAGCGATCGGAAGACGTGACGCCGGCTGGGCGGCACGCAGGGAGGGCACCATGAGCGACGTGACACGTCGGACCTGGCTCGGCGGCCTGTCCGCCGCCGGCATCCTGGCGGCGGCGGGGGCGAGGGGCGCGATCGGGCCCAACGACAAGTTCGACCTCGTGATCAAGGGCGGCGAGGTCGTCGATCCGAGCCAGTCCCTGCGCGCCAAGCGCGACGTCGGCATCCGCTTCGGCGTGATCGAGGCGCTCGACCCCGAGATCCCGGCCGCGCGCGCGCAGCGCGTGCTCGACGCCTCGGGCAAGCTCGTCCTGCCGGGACTGGTCGATCTCCACGCCCACACCTACCCGTACGGGTCGGCCATCGGCATCCCGGCGGACGAGACCGTGCCGTTCTCCGGGGTGACCACGGTGGTCTCGGCCGGCGACGCGGGCGCCAACAACCTCGCGGCCCTGCGCCGGCACATCGCCGCCCAGACCCGCACGCGGATGTTCGCCTTCGTGCACATCGCCAACAATGGCCTCTCGGCCTTTCCGGTCGCCGAACTCTACAACATCGACAATGCCCAGGTGGAGGCCTGCGCCCTGGCCCTGGCGGAGAACCCGGACTTCGTCATCGGCGTGAAGGTGCGGATGTCCGAGAACGTCATCTTCAAGCACGGTGCCGAGCCGCTGCGGCGGGCCATTCAGGCCTGCGAGATGTCCGGGCGCCCCGCCAAGATCATGGTCCATATCGGCGGCGTCGAGACCGCCGCGCTCATGAGCCAGATCCTGGACCTGCTGCGGCCCGGCGACATCCTCACGCATTGCTATTCGGGGGCGCCGAACCTCGCCGGCCAGTTCACGAACATCGTGCAGGACGGGAAGCTGCTGCCCGCCGCCCTGGAGGCGAAGCGGCGCGGCGTGATCTTCGACATCGGCCACGGCGGCGGCAGCTTCGACTTCACGGTGGCCGAGGCCGCGATCGCCCAGGGGGCGCCGCCGGACACGATCTCGTCCGACCTGCACGTGGTCTCGGGCAACACGCCGGGCATGCCGTTCCTGCCCTGGGTGATGAGCAAGTTCCTGCCGCTCGGCTTCAGCCCGGAGCAGGTCGTCGCGATGGCGACCTCCGCCCCCGCCCGGGTGATCGATCGCGGCCCCAAGCTCGGCACCCTCCAGGTCGGCGCGCCCGGCGACGTGTCGGTGATGGAGTGGGTGGAGGGGCCCGTGACGTTCGTCGACACCCGCGGCAACACCCGCGGCGGGACCGCCTTCCTCAAGCCGGTGCAGACGGTGAACACCGGCGTGGTGTTCGGGCGACCGTTCCAGGCGCCCTTCGCCGTGCGCTAGCGCGGAACGCCCGCGCGCGGGACGACCGGGTGTGGGGAGGGGTGGGCCATCGCCCTGTGGACGCTCCACCCCTCGCGGCGGCTCAGCGCCCGCGTCTGCCCACTCCTCGACTACCTGAAGGGGACTTCCCCACCGGGGCGCCGGACGAACCGACCGCCTCCGCGGGTGGGCCGCGGCGCGCTCACCCTCGATCCCGCGCGGATCGGGGGCGGCCTGCCGGCAGGGCGGGAGAACGCGGCGCTGCGCGGGCCAGCCGCCCCGCCACCGCCGCCCCTCCCGGCCTCGGGGCGGATCATCGGCATTCGGCGCGATCCGTGCTATGTCCGACGGACGTCCCTCGCATGCCCCGACACGACCATCGGGCGCGGCCACGCGCGGCAGGAGGAACGGATGGGCTTCTACGAGCGGCATGTCGGTCCCCGCCTCGTGCGGTGTGCGTGCGCGATGGCCAATGTGAGTGCCGAGCGCGAGAAGATCGTGCCGCGTGCCGCCGGCACGGTGCTGGAGGTCGGGTTCGGCCCGGGCCTGAACCTTCCCTTCTACGACCCTGCGCGTGTCTCGCGCGTGATCGGCGTCGATCCGAACGAGGCGTTCCTGAAGCTCGGCGCGGCGCGGCGGCGGGCGGCCAAGATCCCGGTCGAGATCCGGACCGCGCCGGCGGAGAGCCTGCCGCTGGAGGACGCTTGCGTTGACACGGCCGTGATCACCTACACGCTCTGTTCCGTGCATGATCCGATGAGGAGCCTGTCGGAAGTGCGCCGCGTCCTCCGTCCCGGCGGCCGAGCCCTGTTCCTGGAGCACGGGCTGTCGCGCGACCCGAAGGTCGCCCGCTGGCAGTCCAGGCTGAACCCGCTCTGGCGAGCGGTGGCGGTCGGCTGCAATCTCATCCGGCCGGTGGCCGCCTCGTTCCGAGCGGCCGGCTTCGCGCTGACCGAACTGGAGGAGTACTACCTGCCGGGGACGCCCAAGCCGCTGAGCTATTTCAGCCGCGGCGTCGCTCACGCCGTCCAGGGCGGGCCCGCTTCCGGCGGGGGGCCGTGACCGGCCGGAGCTGAGCCGCGCCGGAACGGTGCGGGCACCGGGGCGGCCCGGCCGAAAGCCCGCTCCCCCCGTCACCGCCCAACCGCGGCGGAGCGCGTCCGCCCCCGCCCGGTCGTCGGGGCGGATCCGGCCCGGACAGGTCCGCGGCCCCGTTCCAGTCCCGGCATTCCGGCGGGGTGGTCGCGCCCGGCAAGGGCGCGCCAGCCCTCAGAGGAACCCGGTCGAGAACCAGGGCACGAAGGTGAGCACGAGCAGGCCGAGGAACAGGGCCCCGAGATAGATCCAGATCCGGCGCATCCCGGATTCCGGCGAGACCTGCCCGATGATGCAGGCCGCGTAGTAGCAGAGGCCGAAGGGCGGCGCGAACAGCCCCAGGCCCATGGCGAGGATGACCACCATGGCGTAGTGCACCTCGTGGATCCCGAACTGGTGCGCGATCGGGAAGAGGAGCGGCCCGAACAGCACGATGGCCGGGATGCCCTCCAGCAGGCTTCCGAGCACCATGAAGGCCACGACCGAGATCAGCAGGAAGCCGACCTGCCCGCCGGGGACCGCGGCCATCGCCCGGGCGAGGTCGTGCGAGAAGCCCGATTGCGTGAGCGCCCAGGCCATCGCGCTCGCCGCCCCGACGATGAACAGGATCGCGCCCGAGAGCGAGGCCGTGCGGGCCAGCATCGGCAGCACCGCCCGCCAGCGCAGGCCGCCCCGGTAGACGAGGAGGCCGAGCACCAGCGAGTAGGCGATGCCGATGGTCGAGACCTCGGTGGCCGTCGCGATCCCCTCCACCACGGCGGTGCGGATCAGGAACGGCAGCAGGAGGGCCGGCAGCGCCGCCAGCAGGGTGCGGCCCACCACCGAGGCGGGCGCGCGCGCCACCCGGACCGCGTCCTCCTCCCGGCCCGCCCGGTAGCGGGCGACGGCCGCCAGCACGAGGGCGAGGACCAGGGCGGGCAGGATGCCGGCCGTGAACAGGGCGGCGATCGACACGCCGGTGACCGAGGCGATGGCGATGAGCACGATCGAGGGCGGGATCGTCTCGCTCATCGCGCCGGAGGCCGCGAGCAGCGAGAGCAGCTCGCCGTCCTTCATGCCGCGCCGGCGCATCTCGGGAAACAGCACCGGGGCGACCGCCGCCATGTCGGCCGTCTTCGAGCCGGAGATGCCGGAGACGAGCAGCATCGCGCCGAGGAGCACGTAGGACATGCCCGCCCGCACGTGGCCGAGCAGCGAGGCCAGGAAGGCCACCATCACCCGCGCCATCCCGGTCGCCTCGACGAGCTGCCCGAGCAGCACGAAGAGCGGGATGGCGAGCAGGATCAGGCCGCTCATGCCCTCGTCCATCCGCCCGACCACGATGGTGAGCGGCGTCGAGGTGACGGTCAGCAGGTAGGCCGAGGTCGCGAGCGCGAACGAGAACGCGATCGGCACGCCCGCCAGGATGCCGAGGCCGAGGAGCCCGATGAAGAACACCACGAGGGCCCAGTTGCCGAGATCCGTCAGGAGCGGGGCGCCGAGGGCGAGGAGCCCGGCCAGCCCCGCGAGGACGAGCCCGACCCCGAGGAGGTCGGCGATCCCGTGGCGGGCGAGGCGCAGCGAGCAGCCGAGCAGCGCGGCCACGAAGCCGACCGGCACCGCGAGCGCCCGCACCGTCCCGGGCCAGCCGAGGGCCGGCGTCTCCACGAAGGACTGGTCCTCCGTGTAGTCGGAGGCGGCGCGGAGCAGGAGGACCAGGAAGACGAAGACCGTCCCGACCGCCAGCGCCTCGCACCAGGCCTGCGCCCGCGGCGGGAGCTTGCCGACCACGAAGGTGAGCCGCATGTGCTCGCCGCGCTGGATCGCCACGACGCTGCCCAGCATGGCGAGCCAGAGGAACAGGATCGAGGCGAGTTCGTCGCTCCAGATGATCGGGTGCCCGAGCGCCCGCGCGACGATGCCGGCGAACAGGATCGCCACCTCGGCGGCCACCAGGAGGGCGGCCGGTCCCTCGACGGCCGCGCGCAGGACGCGGTCGGCGAGGGAGAGCCAGTCGGAATGGGGGACGGGGAGCGCGTCGGCGCGGCCCGGCATGTCGGCCGCCGCGCTCATGCGAGCGCCCCCGTCACGGATTCGAGCGCCTTCCAGGCCTCGGGGCCGAACTTCTCCTTCCAGTCGCGGTAGAAGCCGGCCTGGGTGAGGCTGCGGCGGAACGCGTCCTTGTCGGCGGCCTCGAAGACCAGGCCCTTGGCGACGAGCTGGGTCTTGAGCGTGCCGTTCAGCCGCGCCACGTCCTCGCGCTGCTCCTGCGCGGCCCGGTCGAGCTCGCGCCGCACGATCTCCTGCAGCGGCTCCGGCAGCCGGCCGAAGGCCCGCCGGTTCGCCACGATCCAGAACGGGTCCCAGATGTGGTTGGTCTCGGAGACGTATTTCTGGACCTCGTAGAGCTTGCCGGCGTCGATCGCCACCAGCCCGTTCTCCTGACCGTCGACGAGCCGGGTCTGCAGCGCGGTGTAGAGCTCGTTGAAGTTGATCGAGGTCGGGCTCGCCCCGAGCGCCGAGAACAGCGAGGTGAAGATCGGCGAGACCGGCACGCGGATGCGGTAGCCCTTGAGGTCGTCGGGCGTCCTGATCGGCTTCGAGGCCGAGGTGATCTGCCGGAAGCTGTTGTCCGCGGCCTTGGCGGCGACGAGGAGACCGGCCTTCTCGATCTGGGTGCGGACGTACTGGCCGATCGGACCGTCCGCCCCGCGCCACGCCTGGTCGTAATCCGCGAAGGCGAAGCCCACGTTGGTGATCGCCGCCCCCGCCGCGACGGTCGAGATCACCGAGCCGGCGATGTTGAGGAACTCGATCCCGCCCGAGCGCACCTGCGTGATCAGGTCGGTGTCGGAGCCGAGCTGGCTCGCGGGGAAGAACTTCAGTTCCAGGCGCCCGCCGGAGGCCTCGCGGATCCGCTGCGTCGCCTGGTCGAGGCGGGCGTTGATCGGCTGGGTGAGGGATTGGCCGGTCGCGAGCTTGTAGGTGAACTCGGCCGCGCGCGCCGGCCGGGTGCGGATCGCGACCAGCGGGACGGCGGCGGCCGCGGTCAGCAGGCTGCGGCGCGAGAGGCCGCCCTTCGGCTTGGAATCCGTCTCGGTCATGGTGTTTCCTCCAGCGCGCCGTCATCCGCTCGGTCGCGGTGCGGCATCGTTTCTGTCTGGGTTGCGCCGCGGGTCGGGCGGTGCGGGATCGGGGGGCGGGGCGCCCCGGGCGCGCGTCCCGCGCTCCTCCTCCCTGTCGCTCCTGTCGGCGCCCCGCTCCGGGGCGGCTCTTCTGGTGTCCTGCCCGACACTAGGAAGGGCGTTCATGTAGGACAATCCAGATTGTTTGCGCGTTCATGTAGCGCGGCTAAACTGTCGGCATGCCGGTTCCGCTTCGCGCCATTACGGTCTTCCACGCGGTCGCCCGCTCCGGGAGCATCACCCGGGCGGCGGAGGAGCTCGGGGTGACGCCCTCCGCGGTGAGCCAGCAGATCCAGACCCTGGAGGTCGGCCTCGGCACGGCGCTGATCGGCAAGGCGGGCCGCAACGTCGTCCTGACCGAGGCGGGCGAGCGCTACTTCGAGATGATCGGCGGCGAGATCGACCGGATCATGGAGGCGACGCAGCGCATCCAGGGATTCCGGTCGGTCACCACCCTCACGGTGCGGGCGACGCCGAGCCTCTCGACGAAGTGGCTGCTGCCGCGGCTCGCCCGCTTCCTCGACGCGCATCCCGACCTCGAACTGCGCCTCGACGGGACCAACGAGCCGACCGCCTTCCAGAAGGAGAGCGTGGACATCGAGATCCGCCACGGCACCGGGGGCTGGCCCGGCCTCTACGCGGAGGGGCTGGTAGAGGAGTGCTTCCGGCCCGTCTGCGCGCCCGCCCTCGCCGCACCCGGCAGCCTCGCGCCCGGGGAGCTTCACCGGCACCGGCTCATCCACTCGGTGAAGTCGCAGATGCAGTGGGCGCACTGGTTCAAGCTCGCCGGCACCGCCCCGGCGGCGCGCTGGCGCCGGCTGCTCTTCGACCGCACCCACATGGCGATCGACGCCGCGGCGGGCGGGCTCGGCATCGCGCTCGAGAGCGACCTGATGCTGTGGGACGACCTGCGATCGGGGCGCCTCGCCTGCCCGGTGCGCGACCCGCCGCGCACCGCCCTGGTGACGCAGTGGGTCACCTGCCCGCCCGATCACCTGCGCCTGCGCAAGGTCCAGGCCTTCCTCGACTGGATCCGCCGGGAGCGGGACGAGTGGGCGCGGGCGCGGGCGGAGACTCTTTAGCCGGGCTTCACGGTGGGCTCGGAAATCTGGATTGTCCTACACGAAGCGCGCTTCTAAGCATCATTCGCCGAAGTGGTCACCGGTTCGGCGGCGAAAATGATGCAAGAACAAGAGCTAAGCAGAGTTGCCCCGCGCAACTCCGCTTAGCGTCCGACCGTCACGACCTCGCCGCGCGGCCCCGAGACCCGCCGAGGTTGCAAGAGCGTGGACCGCCGCGCCGACGCCGTCCCGGCCCGCGGGGCGCCGCGGCGACCCGGCACCGGTCCCGCGGAGGAGGAAGCGCATGAACCTGTCCACCCTGCTGCTCGCCCGCGCCTCGGCCGGCCGGCCGGTCCGCGTCGGCCTGATCGGCGCCGGCAAGTTCGGCTCGATGGTGCTGGCCCAGGCCCAGCGCATCGCCGGCCTGCACGTGGTCGGCGTCGCCGACCTCAATGTCGGCCGCGCCCGCGACTCCCTCGCCCGCGTCGGCTGGCCGGAGGAGCGCTACGCCGCCCCGACGCTCGGCGACGCGGTGCGCAGCGGCCGCACCTGCGTGCTCGACGACGCGGCGGCGCTCAGCGCCTGCGACGAGATCGAGTGCATCATCGAGGCGACCGGGCACCCGATCGCCGGCATCCGGCACGCGCTCCAGGCCATCGACGCGGGCAAGCACGTGGTCATGGTCAATGTCGAGGCGGACGTGCTCTGCGGGCCGCTGCTCGCCGAGCGGGCGCGCCGCAAGGGCGTCGTCTACAGCATGGCCTACGGCGACCAGCCCGCCATCATCTGCGAGCTGGTGGATTGGGCCCGCTCCTGCGGCTTCGAACTGACCTCGGCCGGCAAGGGCATGAATTTCGAGCCGCGCTACCGCTACTCCACGCCCGACACCGTCTGGGGCTTCTTCGGCTGGTCCGAGGAGGAGGTGCGCAAGGGCGACTTCAACCCCAAGATGTACAACTCGTTCACGGACGGCACCAAGGCGGCGATCGAGATGGCGGCCGTCGCCAACGGGACCGGACTCGATTGCCCGGACGACGGCCTCGCCTTCCCGCCGACCGGCCTGCACGACCTCGCCCGGGTCTTCCGCCCGGTGGCGGATGGCGGGCGCCTGCCCCGCAGCGGCCTCGTCGACATCGCGGCGAGCCAGGAGCCGGACGGGCGCGAGGTGTTCAACAACATCCGGTACGGCGTCTTCGTCACCTTCAAGGCGACGAGCGAGTACACGCGGGCCTGCTTCCGCCAGTACGGCCTCCTGACCGACCCGTCCGGCTGGTACGGCTCGATGTGGCGGCCCTTCCACATGATCGGGCTGGAGACGAGCGTGAGCGTGCTCTCGGCGGTGCTCCGCCAGGAGCCGACCGGCTGCTCGAAGGAGTTCCGCGGGGACGCGGTGGCGACCGCCAAGCGCGACCTCAAGGCGGGCGAGATGCTCGACGGCGAGGGCGGCTACGCCGTGTGGGCGAACGCCATCCCGGCCGCGAAGAGCCTCGCCCTCGGCGCCCTGCCGATCGGGCTCGCCCACAACGTCGCCCTCAAGCGCCCGGTCGGCAAGGACCAGGTGGTGCGCTTCGACGACGTCGAGCTCGTGAACGACCTCGACGTGGTGGCGCTGCGGCGGCAGATGGAGGACGCCGCCCGGCAGGCTCCCCCGAAGGCCGCCTGAGCCTCCCGCCTCGGGGCGGTCGCCCGCCCCTGCGACGGCGGCGCGGGGCAGGACCCTCCGGCCGGATCGCCCCGCGGTCCGGCGCGCGAGGGGGTCCCGCGCCCAGGCCGGCCCGGGCCGGGCCGGCCGGCGCCCCCGGCCTCGGCCGACCCCGTCCCACCCGTCCGCGCCGCAGAGGCGCCGGACCCGCGCGAGCTGCCGATGACCGAGTCCCCTCCCCGCCCCTTCGTGGTGATCGCCGAGTTCAAGGTCAGGCCAGGCTGCCTGGACGCGTTCCTGGACCTCGCCCGCGAGGATGCCCGCGCCTCGGTCGCGCGCGAGCCCGGCTGCCGCAGCTTCGACGTCGCGGTCGGCGAGAGCGACCCGCAGACCGTGCTGTTCTACGAGGTCTACGACGACCGCGCCGCCTTCGCCGCGCATCTCGAGACCCCGCACCTCGCGCGGTTCCGGGCCGGGTTCCCGGCCCTCGTGGCGGAGGAGCGCCCGGTGCGGTTCCTCGCCCTGGCCTGCGCCGGCGCGCAGGTGTCCCGATGACGTCCGCCGCCACGATCGGCTTCCTCGGCACCGGCCTGATGGGCGCGCCCATGGCGCGCCGCCTCTGCGCGGCCGGCCACGCGGTGCGGGTCTGGAACCGCACCCCCGACAAGGCCGCCGCGCTCGTCGCGGAGGGCGCGCGGGTCGCGCAGGATCCGCGGGACGCCGCGCGCGAGGCCGACGCGGTGATCTGCATGGTGAGTTCCGGCCCGGTCAGCGACGAGGTCCTGCTCGGGCCGGAGGGCGCGCTCGCGGCGATGCGGCCGGGCAGCGTGCTCGCCGTGATGAGCTCGATCCCGGTCGAGACGGCCCGCCGGCAGGCCGGGATCGCCGCCGCGGCCGGCCTCCTCTACGTCGACGCCCCGGTCTCGGGCGGCGAGGCCGGCGCGGTCGCCGGGACGCTCGCCATCATGGCCGGCGGCAGCCCGGACGCCTTCGCCCGGATCCGCCCGATCCTCGCCGCGATGGGGCGGCCGACCCATGTCGGGCCGGCCGGCAGCGGGCAATTGGCCAAGCTCGCCAACCAGGCGATCGTCGCCTCGACGATCGTGACCGTGGCCGAGGCGATCACCTTCGTGGAGCGCGGCGGGGCCGATCCGGCCAAGGTGCGCGAGGCCCTGCTCGGGGGCTTCGCCGACTCGACCATCCTGAAGCAGCACGCGCTGCGGATGATCGAGCGGACCTTCGCGCCCGGAGGCCCGGCCAAGTACCAGCTCAAGGACACGGGCACGGCCCTCGCGCACGCCGCCTCCCTGGGCCTGGATCTGCCGGTGCTGTCGCTGGTGGACCGCCTGTTCGCGGGGCTCGTCGCGCACGGGGATGGCGATCTCGACCACAGCGCGGTGATCCGCGAGATCCGGCGCCGGAACGGCCTGTCGGATCAGGCCTGATCAGAGCCGCGCTCCGGCCGCGGCATCCCGCCGATCCCGGCGACGGGGCCGTCTCGGACGCGGTCCGGGCTGCACGGACCGGAGGACGGCCCGCCGCGGCGGGACCGGGCGGGCCGGGATCGCGGCGCCCGCCGCGCGCCTCGGCCCGGGCGGACGCGCGCAGGAGGGCCGAACGGCTCAGCGCCACCGCGGCGGCAGCGGCTGGGGTGGGGATTGAGCCCGCCCGAGGCGGCGTCGAGATCCGCGTCGGACAGAACCGCCTTCGGGTCGAGCTTCGTCTTGAGCTGCGTGTTGGGCTGCGGCTCAGTCCGCGCCTTGGTCCGCGGCTTCGAGGTCTTGCGCATCGTCGTCTCCCGTCGATCAGGGCGCTTGGCCGAGCGTGACGGTGCCGGAACCGGCCGAGCGCGGCCGTGCCGCGCCGCGCACCGGACGGGACGACGGCCGCCGTTGACGCAGGCGGGGAACAAGAAAGCGCGCGCGGCTTTGCTCGCGACCGATGGAATCCCGGCCCCTCGACCTCGCGGTCATCGCCACCGCGCTCGTCGGCGCCCCCGCCCTCGGCCCCTTCCCTCGCTGAGCGGAGACCAGCTCATGGCCTTCAGGAACGACGTCCCTCCCCACCTCTCCGCGCAGCGCGGCGACGATCCGGCGCCGGTCGATGAGGCGCGCCCCAATCCGGCGATGCTCAAGGGCGACATCGACGCCGGCCGCGCGGGCGACAAGGTCGAGGTGTTCGATCCCGGAATGGCGATGCTGGGCACCTGCGAGGAGGCCGGCGGAAACGCGCTGTCGCCCGTCGACATCGCCCGGGCGCGCCGGGCGGAGACCCGGGAGCGCTGGCGGTGGTCCGGGCGCAAGCCCGGCTACGCCCATCGACGCTCCCCCGTGACCATCGCGTATTTCGGCGGCTTCATCGCGGCGGCCGGGACCGGCATGGCCGGGCTCATCTGGTACCTGAGCTGACCGCGAGGTCCGTCTCGGACGCTCCCGGTCCGAGGCGCCTCGGACGCGGGTCGGATGGCGCTCCCGCCGCGTCGCGCGGATCCGAGCGTCGCTCGAAGCCTTGCCGCGGCATCCCCTGGCACCGGATCCCTTGGCACCGGATCCCTTGGCGCCGGATCCCTTGGCGCCGGATCCCTTGGCGCGGGACTTCTTGGCGCGGGATCCCGCCGCGGCCCGATCGGGCCCCTGCTCCACCGCTCGCCCCGCGTCGACCGCGGTCCTGATGATGCGGCGCAGCAGACATTCTGTGCGGTACCTGACAGTTTCGGCCCGATTCAGGTTGAACTTGCTTCGGGTTAATGTCTCGATGTAGCGTCGCTTCTACCTCTTACCCACCATCATCTTGGGGGGTTTTCGATGTCGGCGCTCGACGCCTACAACGTCTTTCTCCGCAAAGAGACGCCGGCGCTGCGCTGCGCCGTGCGGCAGGACCGGCCGGTGCCCGATTTCGTGCGCGGAGACGTTTGGGAATACGCTGGCACGGTCGATGCGGGGACCGCGCCGGCCGGGTTCAAGGTCGCGGCGGCGCGGCAGGCGACCTCCCATGTCGGCTACTACGTGTTCTTCGCCCTGACCGCCTGAGATCCGCGCGGCGGCGGAGCGCGGAACCATCCGGCGGGCTCGGCCATTCCAGGGGTATGAGAGCCACCTCCGCCCTGGTCAGCATCGCTCTGGCGGGCGCCGCCATCGGCGCCTGGGCGGCGACGCGCTCCCCGCAGGTCCCCCCGCCACCGCCCGCGGTCGCCGCCTCCGCGGTCCCGTGGGTCACCCCGCCGACGCGCGATCCCGTCGCGGACGAGGCGGGGGACGCGCCCGCGAGGCCCGCCCCGCCGGACGCGGTCGCGCCGAGCGTCGCGGCCACCGGCTCGCTCGCGGCCGCGAGGCCGCGCGCCCCGGCCGAGGGGGCCGCCCGGCCCCGCGCCGCGCGCGGCACGCGGGTCCACCAGCTCGCGGCGCGCCGCGCCACCGTCCCGCGCCGGGCGGTCCCGGTCGCCCACGCCGCCCTGCCCGGCCGAGCGCGGGCGGTCGCGGAGCCGGCCGAGGCGGAGCGGGCGGAGATCCCGGCCGGCCCGGAGGCCGAGCCGATCCAGTTCGGCCTCGCCAGCCGCTGACCGACCCCGCGCGGCCCCTCGGTCCGCGGCCGGGGCTTGCGCGACGGGCGCCGGCATGCGTTGTTCCCTTTTCGTTCTAAAACGAATCGGAGGCGGCCGTGACGCCAGAGAGCCCGCACATCCCGCCCGAGCACCTGCCCGCCATCCGGGCCGCCCGGGTGCTGCGCGAGGCGCTGACCGGCAGCATGCACCTGCTGCCGCGCCGCTCCGTGATGCGCGGCATCTACCGGACGCTGATCGAGAACATCGACGAGTTCGCCTTCACGGTGACGCGGGAGCCGGACTATTTCAGCCTCAAGGCCCACTCGGCGACGCCGTTCTACGGGCGCCGCGACGGCGATCCCGGCGACGGGTCCGCCGACGGCGCCTGAGCGGCGGCACGTGCCGGGGCGCACGCCGCTCCCCCCGCGGCCCCGCTAGAGCTTGGCCTCGAGGCACGCACCCTCGGGAGCCGCACATGACCCCGCTTCACTCTCTCCCGTCCGACCAGGCCGACCCGCGCGCCGACGCGCCGGCGCGCGCCGCACCCGCCGAGATCGCCGACGCCGACCTCGACGCGGTCGTGGGCGGGGCCGACCCCTGGGTGATCATCCGGATGTGGGGCATGGTCAACTTCCCGCCCAAGACCATCGGCCAGAGCTACAAGAGCCCCTCGCTCTGAGCCTCACGGGCCGGACGGGGCCGCCGATCCGGCGGCCGGAGCGATGCGCGGGCGCGCGTCCGAGCGACGGCGCGTTCGGACCCCGCGCCGCCCGGGCGGGGTCCTCAGTGCAGGCACACCGCCTCGCGGACGTATTGCTCGACCTGTTGCCGCGCCCAGCCCAGCGCCTCGTCCGTCGTCGCGAAGCTCGGTGCCCTGCCGCGGGGCTGGCACGGGCCGAAGCCGGCCTCCAGGAACCAGTGGCCCCAGAATTCCGGATCGAGGAACGCGTCCTGCTCCAGGCGGACCAGGACCGCGACGAGGCGCCGGTCCACGAACAGCAGGCAACCCTGATGGTCGGGGCCGGCGGTGTTCACCAGCACGGCCTGGCAATGTGAGGATGGTGCCATCCGTTACCCCCATCGGTTGCATCGGCGGACCACAAATATAGCGCACTAAGAGTTTTTGCACTCACAGTTTGGTCTCATACCTTTTGGCCTAGGCCGATTGCGGCGGACCATCCGGGGCGCCCGCGCCCAATCTCGGCACCTAGGCGGCCATCATATCCTTATATTGTCAAGTTTGAACGGGTTTTGCATTCGTGCCGGAAGCGGGTAGCATTCATTTAACAAGGATAGCCCGCGCTCGACAATCGGCTATCCGACGGAGGATGCTGATGACGAGGTTGTTTGAGGAACGCGAGAAGGCGGCCGAACTGTTGTTCGTTCGAGCCGAGGAGGCTCGGTTCCTGTCGTACTGTCAGGCTGTTAGATCGCTCGCGGTCTATGTAATGGAGAAGATCGGCCTCGATCGCTATAGCGCCGGCCCCTACGCTCACGAGCTGCTGAGCTGCTTGGTCTATGGGTTGGACAAGTCGGCGCTGATCGAGCGCGTCGCGGCTGACCTGGAAGCGAATGGAGTCGCGGTCGATCGCGACGATCTGCGCCGCGAGCTGGAGCGCTCCGCCACGCAGGCGATCTATGCCGAGGAGGCCCCGGCCCGGAGAGGGAACGCGGCGCTCCACTGATCCCGGCCGCGGGCGGCGACCGGTCCGCCGCGGGACCGGCCGGGCCGGCTCAGGCGCCGTCCTGCCGCTCCCCGCGCGCGACCTCCCGCATCGCCTCGTCCGGCAGGGGGCGCTGCAGGCGCAGCGCCTCCTCGGCGGGCGCTTCGAGCCAGGTGCGCCACGCGGCCTCGTCGGTGAGCAGGACCGGCATCGCCTTCGGATGCACCGGGCCGACCACGCCGTTGGCCTCGGTGGTGAGGAAGGCGTAGAGCCGGTGCTCCTCCTCGGCCGGCTCCTCGCGCCGGGGCCCGCGCGGGCCCGTCCAGGGCCGCCAGATCCCCGCGAAGGCGAAGAGCGGCCGCGCCTCGGACAGGGCGAACCAGACCGGGGTCTTGCGCGGCTTGGTATCGGCGTACTCGCTGAAGGAGGAGACCGGCACGAGGCAGCGCTGGGCGGGCTTCAGCCAGGGGCGCCAGTAGGGCGAGGCCGGGTTGCGCAGGTTGGTGACCGGCTGGGAGCCGGCCTTGGGCGGCGGCGGGAAGCCCCAGCGCATCATCGTGAGGACGCGCGCGCCGTCCACCGCGCGCACCACGGGCGCCATCTGGTCGGGGAAGATCGCGGGCAGCGCCGGCAGGTTGCCGGTCTCGTCGCGGCTCACCCCGAAGATGCGGCGGATCTCGTCGGGCGAGCGGGTCAGGCTATAGAGATTGCACATCGGCGGGGATCCTGCTCGGGGTCTCTGCGGCAGCGCTCGCGGCCGACCGGGTTGGAGGCCGGCGGCGAAGCAGCTATGCAGGAGCCGCGAGCACGGCGGGAGGATTCGGACGTGAGGTGGCGACGGGTCGCGGGCGCGGCCATCATCGTGGGTTCGACCCCCCTGGTTCCGGGGAGCGCGGGGGCGCAGCAGCTCGACATCCAGAACCTCGTCCCCTGCGCCCAGGAGGGGGGCGTGTGCCGGATGCCGCATCCCACCAACGTCTATTACGGCATTCCCGGCAAGACGGTCGGACGACCCTTTCCCCAGGGCGGCAGCATCGCCTGCACCAACCAGAGCTTCGGCGACCCGGTGCCGGGCCAGAGGAAGATGTGCTGGTACGCCCCGCGGGTGGGCGAGCGCGGCCGCGGCGAGGGGCGCGCCCGCGGGGGCGACGAGGATCCCGGCTACGGGCGGCGGGGTGCCCCCGAGCGCTGGGAGCGCGGTTACGACCGCCGCATCCCCGGCGAGGAGATGTCCCCCCGCTTCCGCCGCGAGCGCGAGAGCGACGACGAGTATCTCGGACCGCCCCGCGACCGCGGCTACGGCCGCTACGCTCCGTCCCCCGGCGGCTACGGGTCCCGGGAGGGGCGTCCCTACCGCCCCGATCCCGACGACGAGTGATCCGGGCTCCGAACCCGCAGCGTCGCTCCCGGCGGAGCCTTGCTCCCGGCGGAGCCTTGCTCCCGGCGGAGCCTTGCTCCGCCCACGGGCGCCGGGCCGGCTTCGCTTTTCTTCGCGTCGGCCCCGCACCGATAAGGATCTCTCGGCCCAAGCTCGGCGTTGGACTGCAGGATGACGACCCGCAGGAGGGAGCCTGAGGCATGAGGGTGGAGCTACGTCGCCTGCTGAACCTGCTCGACCATGTCGGCGATTGGATCTCGCTGTCCGAACTGGACGGCGATCCCTACCTGCTGCCCGACGACGACCTGTTCGTGCCGGGCCTGGTCGCCCGGGGATGGGTGACGCACGATCGCGTGACCGGCTCGATCCGGATCAACGCCGCCGGCCGCGCCGCCTTCGAGCGGCTGGAGCTCTGATGCGCTGTCCGGACGATCACGTCCGGACAGCGGATGACCAGCCCGCGCGGCGCGTGAGCGAAGCCGACATCCGCATGGCCGAAATGGGAGATGGCGACGCAATCCGTCGGATGTCGGATGACGGGGAGCGCCGGGGACCCTCATCGCCCGGGCGCCCGGTCCCGCACGGGCGGGTCGCCCCCGGCCCCCGGGACCGATGCGCGGCCCGTGGCATCCCCCTCCTCATCTTGACGAACGGCGCGGGTGCCATCACCGGCCCGCCTCATCGCCCCTCCCTCACGCCCCCTCGCGGCAGGGCCAAGCCGGACAGCTGCGCCTGAATCCGAGAGATCTTCACCGTCTCACACGAGACATCGCCGGAGATTGCGGCTGCCCGCGGTTTCAGATCCGCCATCCTCTCCCGTGCGGACTCGCGCCGTGAGGCGCCACCACTCCGGCACAACGCTGACGGCACTCACGACGTCTTCGCGCCGGTGATGGCGCACGCATCACCAATCCTGTTCACGGGCGGCAAGCGGTATTGATCGGCGCCATGCGCCGATCCTGCTCCCGTCAAGATTGATCTAAATCCAGTATCATGGCTGATTTAGTCGCGCACGTGCTCTGATGCACATGCCGTCTCCATTATCAGTATTACATTTCTTGTGTGACGGGCGGGACCGACCCGGTCCGTTTCTCGCACAGGAGACCAACCATGACGCACAGCTTCGAGACCAAGACGGCCCGGCAGGAGGCGCGGAGCGCCGCGCCCGAGCAGGATTCCCTCCCCGCCCCCGTCGTCCTGACCCCGGAGGAACTCGACGCCGCCGTGGGCGGCGTGCTCGCCACGGGCGGCCTGTCGAACACGCTCAGCGGGCTCCGCAACCCGACGAGCACGATGGGGGTGATCATCGGCCCCCTCGGACCGCTCGGGGCGCTCGGCGGCCTGCAGGCGCGCTGAGGGCGACCGGACCGAGATCCGCCGAGAGCCCGCCAGCAGGAGCCCGGACCATGACCACCCGCATCGATTGCCCCAGTGCTCAGCCGGGCTCCCGCGCGAGCCGGATCTTCGGGGTCGCGACCGGGCCCCTCGCCGAGCGCAGGATCGGCTACCTCACGGCGCCGGTCGAGGCGGCGCCGGAGGTGCTGGCGAAGGCCGGGGACGCGAAGCCGACCGAGCTGTTCCGGATCGCCGCGCCCTGCGCCAAGGCGGCCTGCCGGCACTACAACGGCGCCTGCACCCTCGGGCAGCGCATCGTGACCTCGCTGCCGCCGGTCGTGAGCGGCCCGCCGCCGTGCCAGATCCGGCCGACCTGCCGCTGGCACCACGAGCACGGCGACGCGGCCTGCCTGCGCTGCCCGCAGGTCGTCACGGACAAGGTCGGGGCCAGCGAGGCGGAGATCCGAATCGCCGAGGGCCCGGCCCGGACGGAGCCGGCCTGAGCGCAGGCCCGCGACGCCGCGGCCGACCGGGTCCGTCAGGGTCCGGAGGGGGCCGGCTTCCGGAGGAGCGGTCAGGGCCCGCAGAAGGCGACGTCGCCCATGGCGGTGATCCCGCAGGTGCCGTCGCTCCGCGCGACCTCGTGCAGGCCCTCGCCGGCGAAGGCCCGCGCCGGGACCGCGGCCCTCAGCGCGCCGAAGACGGCCAGCGCGACCGCGAGGGCGCACAGCATCACGACGGTGTTCTGATTGAAGATGAGGCGCGAGATCGCCAGCATCGGATCCTCCGTCCTACAACCAAAGTCGTACGACTTTAGCCGCGCCTGGCGCCCGCTGCGTCATCCGAACGATGGAGGAAGCGCGGCCGGTGCGCCCATGGCGGGCCGGGGAGGTTCGGCCCGCCGCGTCAGCACCCGTTGCAGATCGGCTTCATGGTCTTCTGGGACGTCTTCTCAAGCTGGTCCAGCCTGACCTCGCCGCTGTAGCGGTCCTCCGCGAGATCGCGCACCGTCCTGCCGCTCTTGTCCTTCGGGATGTTTGAGGTTTGAGGCACGTCCTCCGGGACGCGGCCGCCGGCCCGGCCGGCTTGCGCGATGTCCGACCGCCACATCAGCTTGGCGAAGTCGGTCGGCCGCTCCTTCGACCAGCGCGCGCGGTCGGCCTCGGAGCGGCGCAGCGCCGCGAACGGGTCGACGGCGTTCGCCATGACCTGCCTCGCACCAGCGGACCTCGACCGGCGAGGGGACGGCTCCCGCGGCTGCGTCTCGTCGGCATCACCGGCTTGCGCTTCCTCGACGGTCCGATATCCCTGGACATCTGCGGAATTGAACCTCAATGCCGTAAGGTTTGAGCAGCCGCACAGCTGCAATGACACAGCTCCGAGAACCGCAACGCGTCGAACCAACATATGCGACACTCTCCGGGTGCTTGAGTGCGGCCGCTTCCAGGGGTGAAGCGAGGGAAGGCTTAGCAATAAATCAACGCTCTGGCGAGTCGCACCGGTGCCCGCCCGATTCGCCGCAGGCGCCGGCCGGTCGGGCGCGGGACGCGGGCGGCGCCCCGGCATCCTGAGCCGGCGCGGCCCGCCCGAATTGTTGCCGAGGAGGCACACCGGCCGAAGCAGCCCGCCCCCATTGTTGCCGACGAGCCACAATGGTCACCGCAAGCTTGACCGTTTGATCAGGATCAAAGAATGCTCCGCTCCACCTGCGTCAGGTTGCGCCATCCGACGCGCCTGCGCCGGCCGATCTCACTTGAGCAAGAACAGGCACACCATGTCCAAGCGGATCCTCGCCGCCGTAGCGGCCGTCCTCGCCGCGACCACGGCCCAGGCGGCGGACCTTCCCTCCACGGCCGCCCCGCCCCCCGTTCCCGACCTCGCGCTCTGGTCGCCCTGGATGCTGCGCCTGCGGGCCCTGGCGGTGGTGCCGGATCCGGGCGCGCGCCTCTCGGCGCGCGGCGCGCCGATCGTGGGCGCCGGCGTCGCGGTCACGGATTCGGTGATCCCCGAACTCGACATCTCCTACTTCTTCACCAAGAACATCGCCACCGAGCTGATCCTGGGCGTGACCCGTCACGGCGTCCGCGGCACCGGCGCCCTCGCCGGGACGCGCATCGGCAGCACCTGGATCCTGCCGCCGACCCTCACGCTGCAGTACCACTTCACCGATTTCGGGCCGTTCAAGCCCTATATCGGCGCCGGTGTGAACTACTCGGTGTTCTTCGGCGAGCAGGAGCGCCTCGGCTTCACCAGCTTCAAGCTCTCGAACAGCGTGGCGCCCGCCGTCCAGTTCGGCTTCGACTACATGCTGGACGCGCATTGGGGCATCAACGTCGACGTGAAGAAGGTGTTTCTCGACACCCACGTCAAGCTGAGCCCGGGCCTGATCCGCGGCCGGGTGGACCTCGACCCGTGGATCGTGGGCGCCGGCGTGACCTATCGGTTCTGAGCCGAGCCCCCGGCGGCTGCGCCCGGCGCCGCCGCGTCCGGGACGCGGTCCGCCGGGGCGGGCCGCCTTCGTCCCGACGCACACGTCGCATCGGCCGGTCCGGGCCCCGTCGGGGGCTGGGGCCGGCCGCGTCGCGTCGTGGAGGCGCCCGGCCCCGCGCGGGACGCGGCGCATCGCCGGCCGCTCGGCTCTGCCGCAGGGATGCCGCGATGGCGTGGTGGCCTGCGGCCGCGGCCTCGCCGTCCCCTCGGAGCGGACATGCCCCCCTCACGATCGCTTCCCCTGCGCGCCCTGATCGCCCTCGCCGACGTCGCGGTCGCGGCCTTCGTCATCGGCATCGAGCTGCTGCGGCCGCTCTACCGCCCGCTCTACGAGGCGCTGTCGCGCCTCGCCCTGGTGCGGCGCCTGGAGGCCGGCGTCGCGCGCCTGCCCCGCTTCGCGATCCTGGCGCTCCTGGCGGTCCCGTTCCTGGGCGTCGAGCCCCTGAAGCTGGTCGGCGTGGTCTGGATCGCCGAGGGCCGTCCCGGCCGCGGCCTCGCGCTCCTGGCGGGGGCCTACCTGGTGAGCTTCGTGCTGGTCGAGCGCATCTACCACGCGGGAAGGGCCAAGCTCCTCACCATCGGCTGGTTCGCGGTCGCGATCGGCTTCGCGGCGCGGGTGCGCGGGGCGCTGCTCGCCTATGCGCGGGCGACGCGGGCGTGGGGCATGGCCGCCGCGACGGCGCGGCGGGTCCGCGCCCTGCTGCGGCGCCTGATCGCCCGCGCCGCCTGAATCCCGGCCGCCCGATCGCGCCGTCCCGGTTTTTCGTCGTGCCGCGCCTCCGTCCGGGTGGATTTACGCTCCGAATCACGCAACAGACTAAGAAAGTTTTCAGCAAGCCGGTGGAACGCTAGGGCGGCGGGATCACGATCGCTTCATGCTTCTCGATGTCATCGCAACGATCGGTGCGGATTGGGTGGATTCAAGTGGTCGTCGCAACGGCTTGGCGGAGGGCGGTTGTGATGGCAGGTCGGCGGCGTTCGGATCGGGCACTTCGCGAGAAGCTGCGGTCACCGGGTCGTCCCGGGGTCGGTCTGCGCGAGACGCGGCGGGGGTTCTGGGCGTTCCTCGCGCAGGGTCTCTCCAGCGAGGTCGCAGCGATGAAGCTCGGGATCTCGCCACCGGTCGGCTCGCGGTGGTTCCGGACAGCAGGCGGAATGGCACCTTCCCACCTGTCACCATCATCCAAGTCGCCTTCTGCGCGCTACCTGTCGTTGGCTGAGCGGGAGGAGATCGCGATCCTACAAGCGCAAGGTCACGGGGTCCGGGACGTCGCTCGGCGTCTGGGACGGGCGGCGTCGACCATCTCGCGGGAATTGCGCCGCAATGCGGCGACCCGCAGTGGCGGCCTGGACTATCGCGCCACGACCGCGCAGTGGCACGCTGAACGCGCGGCACGCCGGCCCAAGCCAGCAAAACTGGCGGGGAACGCAGCGCTGCGGACGTACGTGCAGGAGCGGCTCGCCGGAACTGTCGCGACACCGGGCGGGAGCGCTCTGCCTGGCCCTAGCGTTGCCTGGAAGGGACGGCGGCACGGGCGACGCCAGAGCCGGCGATGGGGTCGATCCTGGAGTCCGCAGCAGATCGCCGAGCGCCTACGGCTCGACTTTCCGGGCGATACGACGATGCGCATCAGTCACGAGGCGATCTATCAGGCGCTCTACATCCAGGGCCGGGGCGCGCTGAAGCGTGAGCTGACCGCGTGTCTTCGCACAGGACGGGCTTTGCGTGTGCCGCGGGCCCGCAGCCTGGGCCGAGGCAGGTCGTTCGTCACCCCCGAGGTGCTCATCAGCGAGCGTCCGCCCGAGGTGGAGGACCGCGCGGTGCCGGGGCACTGGGAAGGAGATCTGATCCTGGGTCTGAAGAGTTCGGCGATCGGGACCCTGGTCGAGCGCACGACGCGCTTTACGATGCTGCTGCATCTTCCGCCGATGGACGGCCATGGGGTGACACCGCGTGCGAAGAACGGCCCGGCGCTGGCGGGGCACGGGGCCCAGGCGGTGCGCGAGGCGATCGCCGGCACGATCGCGCGCTTGCCCGAGCAGCTGCGGCGCTCGTTGACCTGGGACCAGGGTACCGAGATGGCCGAGCACGCGCGCTTGCGGATCGACGCGGGTCTGCAGGTCTACTTCTGCGATCCACGCTCACCCTGGCAGCGGGGGACGAACGAGAATACGAACGGGTTACTGCGACAGTACTTCCCGAAAGGAACGGATCTGAGCGCCCACAGCGCGAACGATCTTGCTGCTGTGGCCGCAGCCCTCAACAGCAGACCGCGCAAGACGCTGAACTGGAAGACGCCGGCAGAGGCGCTCGACGCTGTGCTGGCTGCCGTGCAAGATGGTGTTGCGACGACCGCTTGAACCCAAGTTGGTTCTGGCAGGCCGATGCCGACCTGCGGATGTCGTCGCTCGACGGCCGCTTCGAAGAGCTGACGGGCCGCTCCGCAGGGGAATGCCTCGGGCGTCCCTGGCCGGGCCTCGACGGGCCGGGCGATCCGGTCGGCGATCTCGCGCCGCTCGCCGCCCGCCGGCCGTTCCGCGACGCGGTCCTGGCCCACCAGCACCCGGACGGGCGCACCCGCTGGTTCCGGCTCGCGGGCGCGCCGGTCCTGTCCGCGGAGGGCGCCTTCCAGGGCTATCGCGGCGTCGGTTGCGACGTCACCGCGGAGATCGAGGCGCGCGACGCGCGGGAGGCCCGGGCGGAGGCGCGGCTCGCCGCGGAGCGGCGGCGCTCCGAGACCCTGCTCGCCCACATCGCCGACGGCGTCCTCATGCTGGACGAGACGCTGGCGATCACCGCCTTCAACCGGCGGTTCCTCGACCTCTACGGCCTCTCGGCCGGGGACCTTCGGGTCGGGCAGCCGCTGGAGACGCTGGTGCGCGCCTGCGCGGCCCGGGGGCTGTTTCCGGGCAAGACCCCGGACAAGGCCTGGGCCGCCGTGGCGGCGGACCTTGCCCGGCGGGTCCCGCGCCGGGCCGAGCGCAGGCTGGCCGACGGGCGCACGGTGGCGCTCACCGTGACGCCCACCCCCGACGGCGGCTTCGTCATGGTCCACGAGGACGCGACCGACCGCAAGCGCGCGGATGCCCGGATGGCGGAGCAGAACCGCTGGCTCGACACCGCCCTCACCCACATGTCGCACGGGCTCGTCCTGTTCGACGCCGCGCACCGGATCACGCTCCTCAACCGGCAATTCCTCGACCTCTACGGGCTGCGGCCGGAGCGGGTCCGCCCGGGCCTCACGGCCGAGCAGCTGATCCGGGAACGGGTGGCGGTGGGCAACTTCCCCGGCCTCGACGCGGACGAGGTCTGGGCGGAGGTGGCCCGGCGGCTCGCCAGCCGGTCCCGCTACCGCCGCGACGAGCAGCTCATCGACGGCCGCACCATCGCGGTCACCTGCGCGCCGACCCCCGACGGCGGCTTCGTCACGGTCCACGAGGACGTGTCCGCCCACAAGCGGGCCGAGGCCCAGATCGTCCACATGGCCCGCCACGACGCGCTGACCGGCCTGCCGAACCGCACCGTGCTGCACGAGGGCCTGACCGAGGCCCTGGCGCGGATCCCGGCCGCCGGCCCGGCCGCCGTGCTCTGCCTCGACCTCGACCGCTTCAAGGCGGTCAACGACACGCTCGGCCACGCGGTCGGGGACCTGCTCCTGAAGCAGGTGACCGCGCGGCTCGGCGACGAGATCGGCCGCGCGGCCTCCGCCGGCACCGCCCTCCTGGCCCGCCTCGGCGGGGACGAGTTCGCCGTCGTCCTGCAGCCGGCCAGCCGCGAGCGGGCGGGCGCACTCGCCGGGCGCCTGATCGAGGCGGTCGGGCGCGACTTCGCCATCGACGGCAAGCGCGTGAACGTGGGCTTGAGCATCGGCATCGCCCTCGCGCCGAGCCCGGGCGCGCTCCCCGCCGACCTGATGCGGGCCGCCGACATGGCCCTCTACGGTGCCAAGGGCGAGGGGCGGGGCGCCTACCGCTTCTTCGAGCCCGAGATGGACGTCGCGGTCCAGGCCCGGCGCGCCGTCGAGCTCGACCTGCGCGCGGCCCTGGCCTCGCCGCAATTCGAGCTGCACTTCCAGCCCTTCCTGACGCTGGCGAGCGACCGGATCGCGGGGTTCGAGGCGCTGGTGCGCTGGCGCCACCCCGTGCGCGGCCTCGTCCCGCCCTCCGACTTCATCCCGGTCGCCGAGGAGACCGGGATGATCGTGCCGCTCGGCGAGTGGGTGCTGCGGGCGGCCTGCCGCGAGGCGGCGCGCTGGCCGGAGACGCTGCGCATCGCGGTCAACCTCTCGCCGGTGCAGTTCCGCCACCCCGCCCTGGCGGCATCGGTCCTCGCCGCCCTCGACGAGGCGGGGCTCGCGGCCTCCCGCCTCGAACCCGAGATCACCGAGGGCGTGCTCCTGCAGGACAGCGAGGCGACGCTCGCGGTCCTGCACCGGCTCAAGCAGCGCGGCGTGCGCATCGCCATGGACGATTTCGGCACCGGCTACTCCTCGCTGAGCTACCTGCGCGCCTTCCCGTTCGACAGGATCAAGATCGACCGCGCCTTCGTGGCGGACCTCGCGGTCCGCCCCGACGCGCTGGCGATCGTGCGGGCCGTCACGAGCCTCGGCGCCGGCCTCGGCATCACCACGACGGCCGAGGGAGTGGAGACGCGGGGTCAGCTGGAGCTGTTGCGGGAGGCGGGCTGCGCCGAGGTCCAGGGCTACCTGATCAGCCCACCCCTCCCCCGCGGCGAGATCCGGGCGCTCCTCGCCCGGGACGCACCGGTGCCCGCCCGCCCGCACCCCGCCCGGACCGCCGCGCCGCGCCGCCGCGCCGGGCCGGCGGGCGGCGTTCCGGAACCCGCCTGAACCCGCGCCGGAACGGGCCGCACCGCCGGGGCAGTGCACCTCCCGGGCGCCGCAGCCGACGGCCTCGCTTTCCGGCCCGGGGCCCCTATGATCGCGGTCGCCCGCGGCCCCTGGCCGCGACCCGCGCCCCGAGAGGAGCCCCATGACTCCACGCATCACCGCCGCCGTCCTGGGCCTCCTCGCCCTGCAGGCCCCCGCCCTGGCGCAAGGCACCCCGGAGCAGCGGCAGGCCTGCACGCCGGACGCGATGAGCCTGTGCGGCCCCTTCATCCCGGACGCGGTGCGGGTGAAGGCCTGCCTGCTGCACAACCGGCAGAGGCTGACCCCGGCCTGCCGCGCCGCCATCGTGCCCGACGAGCCCCGGCGGCCCCGCCGGCGGCGGCGCGCGCGCTGATCGCGCCGGTCAGGGCGGGTCCTGCGCGGGCTCGCCCGAGAGAGGCAGCACGCCTCCCATCTCGGCGACCGCCCCCGCCCGGAGGTTCGGCCCCGGGGTCGCGAGCGCCACCACGGCCAGGAAGGCGAGGCAGGCCAGGACGGCGAGTGTGCGGGTCAGCCGCTCGGGTCGGTCGCGCTGCGCGTGGATGACCGCGCAGCCGAGGGTGAACAGCGCGGCCTCGGCGAGCGGGACGGCGAGCGTCATGCGGGGGCTCCTGCGGGCCGCGTTGGAATACCACATACCAACCGGCCGGCGGCCTGGGAAGGGCACCCCGCCCCCATAAGTCCGGGGCGCGGCAAGGAACCGGACCGCCATTCACCCGCTTCTTCCTCGCCATCGACGGCAGGAGGAAGACGTCATGAAGGTACCGACTCTGCTGACGGCCGCAGCCATTCTCACGCTGAGCGCCGGTTCGGTTCTGGCCGGCCCGTGCAATACGGGAACGACCAAGGGCAAGTCGCCCGAGCAACACGCGACGAACGCGTCGAGCTCCGACGTGGACAAGGGCAGCAAGAACCTGGCCGGCGGCCAGCAGCCCGCTTCCCCGGGGACGGTCGGGGCGATGAACAATGTCGGCGCCGGTCAGGCGACCGGCGACAAGGGCGGCTCCAGCGCCGATGCCAGGGGCAACCAGACCGACCCGGCGAGCAAGAACCTCGCGGGCGGCCAGCAGCCCGCCTCGCCCGGCACGGTCGGCGCGATGAACAATGCCGGGGCCGACCAGAAGCTCGGACAGAAGGACGATTGCTGATCCGGCCCGCCGGACGCGAGGCCGGGCGCGCCGCCCTCCGGCACGGAGCGGCGGGGCGCCCGGCGCCTCCGCTCCCGACCCGCGCCGCGCTCCTGGCGGGCGCCGCGCTCCTGGCGGGCGCCGGCGGCGGCCCCGGGCGCGAGAAGACCTGCCCATCGCCCAAGGATCCTTGGCCGAGGGATCCTTGGCCCGGGGATCCTTGGCCCAGGGATCCTTGACCAAAGGATCCTTGGCCAAAGGATCCGTGCCGCCCGCTCGCCCGCCAGGCACACCAGCGCCTCCGGCCTCCCCAAGGTCATGTCCTCTCCGGGCGGCGCTTCCTTCGATCTAATTCGAACGGATTAAATCCTGCGATAGATTATGATTTCACAAGAATTCTGATAATTATTGGCACCGAGGTCGATTTTCCTGTCATCCCCGAATGGAGTCGACCGGAAATGGGTGACCGAATGAGCGAGATCAAAGCGGAATCGACGGCGCCGGACAGCGGCGCGCTGGCTGGGCTGACCGCCGGCATCGTCACCGCCTACGTGACGGGGAACGCGCTGCGCGCGTCCGACATGCCCCACCTCGTGCGCAGCGTCTACAGCACCCTGGCGACGCTCGGCGGCCCGGCCAAGCCCGCGGTCGCGGAGGCGCCGGTGCCGCCGATCCCGATCAAGAAGACCGTGACGCGGGATGCGATCATCTCGCTGGAGGACGGCAAGCCCTACAAGTCGCTGAAGCGCCACCTCACGGCGCGCGGCCTCAGCCCCGAAGAGTATCGGCGGAAGTGGAACCTGCCCCCCGACTACCCGATGGTGGCCGAGGTCTACGCCCAGCGCCGCTCGGACCTCGCCCGGGTGCTCGGCCTCGGCCAGATCCGCAGCCGGAAGGCCGCGGAGCGGCGCGCGGCCGCGGCGGCCGAGTAGGCGCGGCGGCGCCCGATCGTCGCCCGGCGGGATCCCGGAGCCGTCAGGGGCGTTCCCACGCCTCTCCCCGCTCGTGCCGAGGATCTCGTCAGGTGTCGCCGTCGCCGCTGCTCCCACTGATCGTCACCGCCGTGTTCGCGGCGGGGCTGTTCGTCATCACCCGGCTCGAGAAATGGGCCGACCTCGTCGGCGGGATCCTCGGCCTCACCGCGGTGGGGCTGCTCTGCCTGCTGCTGCTGGCCGTCACTCCCCCGGCGCCCAGCGGCCCGAACCCGGCGCGGGGCCGGCCGGGCGTGCCCGTCAGCATGATGGCGGGGGCCGACCTCGGCTGGCCGGCCCGGCCCTGACCTCACGCCGGCTCGGTGCGCCCCGCCGGCCCCGCCGCAGGGGCGGGCGGCTCGCGGACGAGGCGGTGCGCCTCGCGGACGAGGGCGGGCGCCTCGGCGAGCGGCTCGGGCCGCAGCCGCTCGGCCAGACCGTCGGCGATCCCCGACAGGACGGCGTCCCACGCGCTCCCGAAGCGGCGCAGCGGCGGGCGGGGCGTCAGGAAGGCGGGAAGCGGGCTGGCCGGGCGGGCCGCCGGGGCGGGCGGCTCGGCGGCGGGCGGAAGAACCGGGGCGGAATGCAATCCGTGTCGCATCGGAGCCTCGCGCGGCGGCTGTCCCGGGGCCCGACGCCCCGGTGGCTGACCGGGATACTCTCCCGCGCGCCGGGCCGGACGGCCGTGCCGCGGCGCACGCGCCGCGCGGCGCCCGCGCCGAACCTTCGCCACAGACGCCTCCGAGCATGCGCCCGCCTGGCGGGGCCGGCGCGGGAATCCGCCGCCGGCCCCCGGACGCTCGGAGCATGGTCGATGACGCACTCCCGCTCGGCGCTCGCCGCCGCCGCCCTCCTGGCCGGCCTGTCCGCCGCCCCGGCCAAGGACGCCCTCGCCAAGGACACCCTCGCCAAGGACGCCCCGGCCAGGAACGCACCGGCCAAGCCGGCCGGCCGCCCCGAACCCGCCGGCGAGGAGAGCTTTCCGGGCGTCGACCCGGCGGTGCTCGCCCAGTGCCGCGGCGAGGCCGAGGCCAAGCGGCTGCGCGGCGAGGCGCGCCAGCTCTTCATGAAGACCTGCGTCGAGCCGGAGGATTGATCCGGGATCCGCTTGATCGACGCGGGTCCCGTATCCCAAGCCTGCGCGGCGCCCGAGCGACGCCGACATCCGCTTTGCCGAAATGGGAGATGGCGAAGCAATCAACCGGATGTCATGTGAGGGCGCCGCGCCCGACCGGCCACCGCGCCGGGGATACGGTGTCGGGGGTCGCGCGCGGCAGGGGCAGCCCGCGCGATCGTCCGATTTCGGGCCGGGCTCAGCCTCCCTGCTCCTGCAGCGCCCGCACGACCAGGGCCGAGGCCGAGGTGCGGTTCTCGACGCCGAGCTTGGCGTAGACCTGCTCCAGGTGCTTGGTGACCGTGCGGGGGCTCAGGGACAGAATCTCGCCGATGTCGCGGCTCGCCTTGCCGCGGGAGACCCAGAGCAGCACCTCGGCCTCGCGCTGGGTCAGGCCGAGGGCCCGGCGCAGGCGCTCGATCTCGCCGCCCCCGTCGAGGGCGAGCCGCAGCAGGATCTCGTCGCCCCCGACCTGGCCGATGCGGCTCAGCTGCAGGCGCCGCCCGTCCGGGGTGGCGAGCGCCACGGGCCCGGGCGCCGCGGCCCGCAGCCAGGCCCGGGCGGCCGGCGGCAGCGCCGGGTCGCCCGCCGCGGAGGATTCCGCGAGGTCGCGCAGGAGCCGCGCCGCCTGGGGCGTGCACCAGCGCACCGAACCCGCCCCGTCGACCGCGAAGAGGTAGCGCCCGGCGCTGTCGAGGGCGAGCCGCGCGCTCTGCGCCGCCCGCGCATTGGCGAGGTGGACGCGGATGCGCGCCAGGATCTCGGTCGCCGAGATCGGCTTGGCGACGTAGTCGACGCCGCCCGCCTCCAGCCCCCGCACGATGTGCTCGGTCTCCGACAGGCCGGTCATGAAGATCACCGGCACGTGGGCCAGGGCGGCGTTGGCCTTGAGGCGGCGGCAGGTCTCGAACCCGTCGAGGCCCGGCATCACCGCGTCGAGCAGGATGATGTCGGGGGTGATCTCCTGCACCAGGGTCAGGGCCGCCTCCCCCGAGACCGCGACCAGCACGGTGGCGCCCGTCGCCTCGATGGCGGAGGTGAGGAAGCTCAGGGTCTCGGGCGAGTCGTCGACGACGAGGATGACGTCGCGGCCGGGCTCAGGCATCGCCGCTCATCCCCTCCAGCACCGCCATGTAGCGGGGCAGGTCGTAGGCCTGGACGAGGCCCCGCAGCTCCGCCACGAAGGGCGCGGGCGTCTCGGCCTCGATCTCGGCGAGCTTCGCCTCGATGCCCCGGACATGGCCGATGCGCCCGAGCCGGATCAGCTCGGCCACCTGCTCGGGCGTGGCGCGCCGGGGGCCGGTCCGCACGGGGGGCGCCTCGGCGGTGATCCAGTCGAGGCCGAGCAGGGCCTGGATCCGGGAGAGGAAGTCGCGCAGGTCGAAGGGCTTGGCGATGATCGCGTCGTGCGGCGCGTCCTCGCCCCGCACCGGGCTGATCTCGTGGACGTTGGCCGACATCATGGCGATGCGGGCGGGGCCGTGACCCTCCGCGCGCAGGCGCCGGGCGAGCTCCCAGCCGTTCATGCCCGGCATGGCGATGTCGAGGAGGAAGAGGTCCGGCCGGCAGCCCGCCGCGAGGTCGAGGCAGGACGGCCCGTCCGCGGCCGAGAGCAGGGTGAAGCCGAGGGGCGTCAGGATCTCGCGCATCAGGTCGCGGTGCGCGGGATCGTCGTCCACGACGAAGATGGTGCGGCGGCGCCCCGCGTAGCCCCGCACCGGCGCCTCGGCGGGGGCCGCGCGGCCGCTCTCCGCGAGCGAGGACAGCATCAGGCGCAGCCGGAAGGTGCTGCCGCGGCCGAGCGCGCTCGCCACCGTGATCTCGCCGCCCATCACCTGCGCCAGGAGATGGGCGATGGTGAGCCCGAGGCCGGTGCCGGGCGTGCTGGTCGCCGCCGGCAGCGTGCCGCGCACGAAGGGCTCGAAGATGCGCGGCAGGTCGGCCTCCGGGATGCCGGAGCCGGTGTCGGTCACGGCGAATTCGGCGATCTGGTTGCGGTAGGTCAGGTCGAGGCCGACATGGCCCCGGGCCGTGAACTTGATGGCGTTCGAGATCAGGTTGAGCAGGATCTGGCGCAGGCGCTTCTCGTCGGTGGCGACGAGGGCGGGCAGGATCGCCGGCCGGGTGAAGCGGAACTCGAGCCCCGCCGCCTCCGCCTGCGGCCGGCACATGTCGACGATCTGGTCGAGGAAGTCGGGCAGGCGCACCGCGTTGCGGTGGAGCTGGAGCCGGCCGGCCTCCATGCGCGAGATGTCGAGCAGGCCGTCGATCAGGCCCGACAGGTGCTCGGCGCTGCGCCGGATCACCCGGATGCCCGATTGCCGCTGGGGCGGGATCGCCGGGTCGTTCTCCAGGAGCTGCGCGTAGCCGAGCACGGCGTTGAGGGGCGTGCGCAGCTCGTGGCTGATGCCCACCACGTAGCGGCTCTTGGCGAGGTTGGCGGCCTCCGCCGCCTCCTTGGCCTTCTGGAGCTTGGCGTCGGTGATCTTGTGGGCGGCGATCTCGGCCCGGTGCAGGGCGGTCTGGCGGGCGGTCTCCTCCTGGGCGACGCGGCGGCTCTCCTGCGCCAGCACGAAGAGCCACGCCACCACGCCGAAGATCACCGCCATCACGAAGAACACCGCCTCCAGCGCCTGGGCGAGGACGGCGCCGTGCGCGGGGGCGCGGTGCGCCGCCTCCGCGTAGACGACTCCGAGGATCAGCCCGGCGGCGGCGCAGAGCGCCAGCATGATGCCGGCGTAGCGCCCGAGCCGGGACTCGACCACCGCGGCGACGCGGGGCGAGAGCCGCGCCGCGACGTGGCTCACCTGGGCGGAGAGCCGGGCGTGCGGCTTGCACAGGTCGCCGCAGCGCACGTCGAGGGAGCAGCACAGCGAGCAGATCGGCACCGCGTAGGCCGGGCAATAGGCCATGTCCTCGGGCTCGAAGCTGTGCTCGCAGACGCCGCAGGTGATCTCGCCGCGCCGCTGCCAGTGCCGCCGCGGCCGGCGCGCGAAGTAGTAGCGGCCGTCCGTCGCCCAGGCGATGAGCGGCGCCGCCGCGAAGGCGGTGCCGAGGGCGATGAAGGCCGCGAAGGCCTGCGGCCCCGCCCCGAGCAGCCCCGCATAGGCCAGGAAGGCGACGAGGCAGGCGAGCGCCATCGCCCCGGTGCCGACCGGGTTCACGTCGTAGAGGTGGGCGCGCTTGAACTCGATGCCGGGCGGCGAGAGGCCGAGCGGCTTGTTGACCGCGAGGTCGGCCATCAGGGCCCCCATCCAGGCCGCCGCCACCAGGGCGTAGAGCCCGAGCGTGCGCTCCAGCGTCTTGTAGATGCCGAGCTCCATCAGCAGGAGCGCGATCGCGACGTTGAAGACCAGCCACACCACCCGGCCCGGATGGCTGTGGGTGAGCCGCGAGAAGAAGTTCGACCACGCGATCGAGCCCGCATAGGCGTTGGTCACGTTGATCTTGAGCTGCGAGATCACCACGAACAGGCCGGTGACCAGGATCGCGCCGCCGGCCGGCAGGCCGTACCCGAAGGCCGCGGCGTACATCTGGGTCGGCTCGCTCGCCCGCTCGGCCGGCACGCCCTGGCCGAGCGCCAGCACCGCCAGGAAGGAGCCGAGCAGGATCTTGAGCATGCCCGGCACGACCCAGCCGGCCCCCGCCCCCAGCACCGCCGCCCACCAGCGCAGCTCCCGGTTCGGCTGCGGCGGCGGCACGAAGCGCAGGAAGTCGACCTGCTCGCCGACCTGGGCGAGGAGCGAGAACAGGATCCCGCAGGCGGCGCCGAAGAGCAGCGGGTCGAAGCCCTCGCCCCGCGCCCCCGCGAGGCCCGCATGCGCCATCCAGGCCTCGACGGGGCGGTCCGCCGCGACCGCGATGAAGGCGAGCGGCAGCAGGTTCAGCAGGAGCCAGACCGGCTGCGTGACGAGCTGGAACCGGCTGATCAGCGCGATGCCGTAGGTGACGAGGGGGATCACCGCGAGCGCGCTCACCAGGTAGCCGACCGGCAGCGGCAGGCCGAGGCAGAGTTCCAGCGCCAGCGCCATGATGGCGGCCTCGATGGCGAAGAACAGGTAGGTGAAGCTCGCGTAGATCAGCGAGGTCAGGGTCGAGCCGATATAGCCGAAGCCCGCCCCGCGGGTGAGAAGGTCGACGTCGAGCCCGTGGCGGGCCGCGGTGGCGCCCACCGGCACGCCCGCGAGGAAGATCACGAGACCGACCGCCAGGATGGCCGCCATCGTGTTGGTGAAGCCGTAGGCCAGGATCAGCGTGCCGCCGATCGCCTCCAGCGCCAGGAAGGCGACCGAGCCGAGCGCCGTCTGGGCGACGCGCAGGACCGACCAGCGCCGGGCGCGCTTGGCGGTGAAGCGCAGCGCGAAATCCTCGAGCGTCTCGTTCGCGACCCACCGGTTGTAATCGCGCCGGACCGGGATGATGCGCTGTCGTCCCTGCATGTGCCTCCAGGCCGCGCTTGCTGCAGCGCAATCTACGACACGCTTCCGCAAATGCACGCCTGCGGCGCGCCGCTCCCCACCCCGATCGGGACTTGGCGTCCGCGCGCGACGGGGGCAGCGCGCAATCCTGCGCAGGGTCATGGCGCAGCGGTATACGCAAAACAGCGTATATGCTGCGTCGCACAATGCCGCCTAGCCTCCGCTCCGGTCGCGGCGCGGACCGCCCGGGACGGGCCGGCCCCGCGAGCCTTCAGGAGAGGACGAGCGATGGCAGACGAGAACGACCGGGGCCTGGAATCCGCGCTGCGGCGCCGGCTGCTGATGGGGCTGGCCGCGGTGCCGGCGGTGGCGGCCCTGCCCCGCCTCGCGCTGGCCGCCCCCCCGACCTCCGCGGTGAACACGACCGGGCTCGCCGTCACCGACACCGAGGTGACGGTCGGCATCCTGCACTCGGTCACCGGCACGATGGCGATCTCCGAGACCGGCGCGCAGCAGGCCGAGAAGCTCGCCATCGAGCAGATCAACGCCGAGGGCGGCGTGCTCGGCCGCAAGATCAAGATCATCCAGGAGGACGGCGCCTCCGACTGGCCGACCTTCGCCGAGAAGGCCAAGAAGCTGCTCGTCAACGACAAGTGCGCGGCGGTGTTCGGCTGCTGTACCTCGGCCTCCCGCAAGGCGGTGCTGCCGGTGTTCGAGCAGTACAACGGCATGCTCTACTATCCGACCTTCTACGAAGGACTGGAAGAATCGAAGAACGTCATCTATACGGGCCAGGAGGCGACGCAGCAGATCCTGGCGGGCCTCGACTGGGTCGCCAAGGAGAAGGGCGGCAAGACCTTCTTCTTCATCGGCTCGGACTACATCTGGCCGCGCACCTCGAACAAGATCGCCCGCAAGCACGTCGAGAACGTGATCAAGGGCAAGGTCGTCGGTGAGGAGTATTTCCCGCTCGGCCACACCCAGTTCAACTCGGTAATCAACAAGATCAAGCTGACGAAGCCGAACGTGATTTTCGCCGACGTGGTCGGCGGCTCGAACGTGGCCTTCTACAAGCAGCTCAAGGCGGCCGGCATCGACCTGTCGAAGCAGGTGCTGATGACGATCTCGGTGACCGAGGACGAGATCGACGGCATCGGCGGCGAGAACATCGCCGGCGCCTACGCCTGCATGAAGTACTTCCAATCCCTGAAGAACCCGAACAACGAGAAGTTCGTGCCCGCCTTCAAGAAGATGTGGGGCGAGAAGACGGTGATCGGCGACGTCACCCAGGCGGCCTACCTGGGCCCGTACCTGTGGAAGCTGACCGCCGAGAAGGTCGGTTCGTTCGACGTCGACAAGATCGCGGCGGGCTCGGCCGGCGTCGAGTTCAAGGGCGCCCCCGAGGGCTACGTGCGCATCCACCCGAACCACCACCTGTGGTCGAAGACGCGCGTCGGCCTCGCCAAGGCGGACGGGCAGTTCGAGGTGGTCTACGAGAGTGCCGACCTGATCGAGCCGAACCCGTTCCCGGTCGGCTACCAGTAGGCGCGCCGCCCGCCCCGCGAGCCCCTCCTCCAGCCCCGGAGCGGGGGCCGCGCCGCCCGCGCCCTCCCCCAGCGCCCCCCTCCGTCCCGGAGCCCGCCCATGTTCGGTGACTACTCGCTCGGCGATCTCGGCTCGATCTTCGCGATGCAGGGCTTCGCCGGCCTCATCCTGTTTTCGGTCTACGTCCTGATGGCCCTCGGCCTCGCCATCATCTTCGGGCAGATGGGCGTGATCAACATGGCGCACGGGGAATTCATGATCCTGGGCGCCTACATGACCTATTTGTGCTCGAATGTCTTCCAGTCGCACCTGCCGAGCCTGTTCCCGGTCTCGTTCTTCGTGGCGATGGGGCTGGCCTTCCTGGCCTCCGGGGCGCTCGGGATGCTGGTCGAGTGGGCGCTGATCCGGCACCTCTACAAGCGCCCGCTCGACACGCTGCTGGCCACCTGGGGCCTGTCGCTGATCCTGCAGCAGGCCTACCGCTCGATCTTCGGCGCCCGCGAGGTCGGCGTGGAGCTGCCCTCCTGGATGATGGGCTCGGTCCAGGCGACCGAGACCATCGAGATCCAGATCAACGGCATGGTCGTGATGGGCGTCACCGCCCTGATCACGCTCGCGGTGGCGCTGCTGCTGTTCCGCTCCGGCTACGGCAAGCGGGTGCGCGCGGTGATGCAGAACCGCGTCATGGCGGGCGCGGTCGGCATCGACACCGACAAGGTCGACCGCCTCACCTTCGGCCTCGGCTGCGGCATCGCCGGCATCGCGGGCGCGGCCTTCACGATGATCGGCTCGACGGGGCCGACCTCCGGCCAGCTCTACATCGTCGACACCTTCCTGATCGTGGTCTTCGGGGGCGCCGCCAGCCTCGCCGGCACCATCGCGTCGGCCTTCTCGATCTCGCAGACCCAGTCGACCCTCGAATTCTTCCTCTCCGGCTCGACCGCCAAGGTCCTCACGCTGCTCGGCGTCGTGGCGATCCTGATGATGCGGCCGCAGGGGCTGTTCACCCTCAAGGTCCGGCGCTGAGGAGTCCCGACGACATGACATCCCCGACCCTCAACGACAACGCCTTCATGAAGCCGATGGAGTGGGCGAGCCTCGCCGTCCTCGCCGCCCTGATCCTGGTGGTGCTGCCGCTCGCCCTCGACATCTTCCGGCTCAACCTCGTCGGCAAGTACCTCACCTACGCCTTCGTCGCGCTCGGCCTCGTCATCTGCTGGGGCTATTGCGGCATCCTGTCCCTCGGCCAGGGGGTGTTCTTCGGGCTCGGCGGCTACTGCATGGCCATGTACCTGAAGCTCGAAGCCTCCTCGGTCGAGAACACCAAGATCCAGTCGACGCCGGGCATCCCCGACTTCATGGACTGGAACCAGGTCACGGCCCTGCCCTGGTTCTGGAAGCCGTTCCACTCCCTGCCGCTCACGCTGCTCGCCGTGGTGGCGGTGCCGACCCTGTTCGCCCTCGTCATCAGCGCGGCGATGTTCAAGCGGCGGGTCGGCGGCACCTACTTCGCGATCATCACCCAGGCGATCGCCGCGATCCTCACCATCCTGATCGTCGGCCAGCAGGGCTACACGGGCGGCATCAACGGCATCACCGACCTGCGCACGCTCCACGGCTGGGACATCCGCACCGACCACGCCAAAACCGTGCTCTACTTCGTCAACGGCGGGCTCCTGATCGCCTGCATCCTGGCCGCGCAATACGTCAAGCGCTCGAAGCTCGGCCGCATCCTGGTCGCCATGCGCGACAAGGAGGACCGGGTCCGCTTCTCGGGCTACTCGGTGGCGAGCTTCAAGATCTTCGCATTCTGCCTCGCGGCGGCCTTCGCGGCGATCGGCGGGGCGATGTTCACCCTGCAGGTCGGCTTCATGTCGCCGTCCTTCGTCGGCATCGTGCCGTCGATCGAGATGGTGATCTACACCGCGGTCGGCGGGCGCCTGTCGCTGTTCGGCGCGGTCTACGGCACGCTGCTCGTCAACTGGGCCAAGACCAGCTTCTCGGAGAGCTTTCCCGAACTCTGGCTGTTCGGCCTCGGCGCGCTGTTCATCGGGGTGGTGCTGGCCTTCCCGAACGGGCTCGCCGGGATCTGGCGCCAGTTCGTGGCGCCGCGCCTCTCCGCCACACCCGATCCCGCCAAACCCGGCGCCCCCGTCCTCCCGGCCGCGCTGCCGCACGGCGCCCCGGCCGAATAGGAGATCGCAGGATGAACGCCGCTCACGTCCCCGCCGCCCCCGGCCAGCAGGATTTCCTCCTCGCGGTCGAGGCCCTCACCGTCTCCTTCGACGGGTTCAAGGCGGTCAACGACGTCTCGTTCTACGTCGACCCGAACGAGATCCGGGTGATCATCGGCCCGAACGGGGCCGGCAAGACCACCGTCCTCGACCTGATCTGCGGGCGCACCAAGGCGACCTCCGGCTCGATCAAGTATCGCGGCCAGGAACTCACCCGCATGTCGGAGAGCGCGATCGTGCTGGCCGGCGTCGGCCGCAAGTTCCAGACGCCCTCGATCTACGACGACCTCACGGTGTTCGAGAACCTGGAGATCTCCTATCCGCGCGGCCGCACGGTGTTCGGAGCGCTGACCTTCAAGCGCGACGCCGCGGTGCGCGACCGCGTCCACGAGATCGCCGAGATGATCTTCCTCAAGGATCACCTCGACGCCCGCGCGGAATACCTCAGCCACGGCCAGAAGCAGTGGCTGGAGATCGGCATGCTGCTGATCCAGGACCCGGAGCTGCTGATGCTCGATGAACCGGTCGCCGGCATGAGCGTCGCCGAGCGCAAGAAGACCGCGGACTTGCTGCACCAGATCATCAAGGGCCGGTCGGTGCTGGTGATCGAGCACGACATGAAGTTCGTCGAGGACATCGCCCACCGGGTCACCGTGCTGCACCAGGGCCGGGTCCTGTCCGAGGGCTCGATGGAGCGGGTGAAGAACGACCCCAAGGTGGTCGAAGTCTATCTCGGGCATTGAGGGAGGCCGCGCATGCTTGAGACCGCCATCGCCACCCCGCCCGCCGCGCCGCCGGCCGGCCCGCAGGTCGGCCCGGCCCCCCTCCTCGCGGTGACCGGCCTGCACGCGGCCTACGGCCAGAGCGAGGTGCTGCACGGCATCGACCTCGCGGTCGCGCCGGGCGAGATCGTCGCGCTCATGGGCCGCAACGGCATGGGCAAGACCAGCTTCATGAAGACCCTGATGGGCATCCTGCCGGCGCGATCGGGCACGATCCGGATCGGGGAGCGCGACGTCACCGGCCTCAAGACCTTCCAGCGGGTCGCCGCCGGCCTCGCCTACGTGCCGCAGGGGCGCATGATCTTCTCGGCCATGACCGTGCAGGAGAACATCGAGACCGGGCTCACCGTGACCGGCAGCAGCCGGGTCCCGGGCGACCTCTACGAGATGTTCCCGGTGCTGCTGGAGATGAAGGGCCGGCGCGGCGGCAACCTCTCGGGCGGCCAGCAGCAGCAGCTCGCCATCGCGCGGGCGCTGGCGAGCCGGCCGAAGGTGCTGCTGCTCGACGAGCCGACCGAGGGCATCCAGCCCTCGATCATCCGCGAGATGGGCCGGACGCTGAAGCGCATCCGCGACGAGCGCGGCCTCGCGATCGTCGTCTCCGAGCAGGTGCTCAGCTTCGCCCTCGACGTCGCCGACCGGGTGCTGGTGATCGAGAACGGCGCGATCGTGCATGAGGACCGGCGCGCCGACGTCGATGAGGCCAAGGTCGCCCGCTTCCTCTCCGTCTGACGGAGGCCCGGCGGCACGCACGGCCCCGGGCCGGCGCAAGGATCCGGCCCCGGCCGGATGACCGAGAGACGGCAGGACGGGCCGGCCCGGGGCGAACCCGGCGCCGGAGGGAGAGCGCCTGCCCTCGATCCAACCCCACTGAGGAGCCTCGCAGGAAATGCCCGAGACCCTGATCAAGGTCGATCTCACCCAGTCGCCCTACGAAAACGACATGGTGCACAACCGCTGGCACCCGGACATCCCGATGGTCGCCATGGTGAAGCCGGGCGACGACTTCATCATCGAGACCTATGACTGGACCGGCGGCTTCATCAAGAACGACGATTCGGCCGACGACGTGCGCGACATCGACCTGTCGATCGTGCACTTCCTGTCCGGCCCGGTCGGCGTCGAGGGGGCGGAGCCGGGCGACCTCCTGGTCGTCGACCTGCTCGACATCGGCGCCAAGCCGGATTCGCTGTGGGGCTTCAACGGCTTCTTCTCCAAGAAGAACGGCGGCGGCTTCCTCACCGACCACTTCCCGCTGGCCCAGAAGTCGATCTGGGACATCGAGGGCCTGTTCACCAGGTCGCGCCACGTGCCGGGCGTGCGCTTCCCGGGCCTGATCCATCCCGGCCTGATCGGCTGCCTGCCCGACCCGAAGCTGCTCGCGACCTGGAACGCGCGCGAGACCGCGCTGATCGCCACCAACCCGACCCGGGTGCCGGGCCTCGCCAACCCGCCCTTCGGCCCGACCGCCCACATGGGCCGGCTCAAGGGCGAGGCGAAGGACAAGGCGGCGGCCGAGGGCGCCCGCACCGTCCCGCCCCGCGAGCACGGCGGCAATTGCGACATCAAGGACCTGTCGCGCGGCTCGAAGATCTACTTCCCGGTCTACGTCCCCGGGGGCGGCCTCTCGATGGGCGACCTCCACTTCAGCCAGGGCGACGGCGAGATCACCTTCTGCGGCGCCATCGAGATGGCGGGCTGGGTTCACCTCCGGGTCGACGTCATCAAGGACGGCATGGCCAAGTACGGGATCAAGAACCCGATCTTCAAGCCCTCGCCGATCACCCCGCGCTACGACGACTACCTGATCTTCGAGGGCATCTCGGTCGACGAGAGCGGCGGCCAGCACTACCTCGACGTGACCGTCGCGTACCGGCAGGCCTGCCTCAACGCGATCGAGTACCTGAAGAAGTTCGGCTATTCGGGCGCGCAGGCCTACTCGATCCTCGGCACGGCGCCGGTGCAGGGCCACGTCTCGGGCGTCGTCGACGTGCCGAACGCCTGCGCCACCCTCTGGCTGCCGACCGGCATCTTCGAGTTCGACATCAACCCGAGCGCGGCCGGGCCCCAGAAGTTCCTCGACGGCTCGGTCCAGATGCCGCTCTCGCCGGACACGTGAGATGCCGGTCTACGACTATTCCTGCGAGAGCTGCGGCCCCTTCACGGTGCTGCGGCCGATGGCGCAGTTCCGCGACCCGCACGATTGCCCGGATTGCGGGCAATCGTGCGAGCGGGCCTTCCTGACGGCGCCGCGGCTGTCCGGCATGGAGGCGGGGGTGAGGGCGGCGCACGCCGCCAACGAGCGCAGCCGCCACGCCCCCCGGCGCAGCCACGGCGCCGGCTGCGGCTGCTGCGCGCCCGGGAAGGCGGCCGGCGGCTCGGCCAACGGCAGCCCGGCCAAGAGCTTCCCGGCCGCACGGCCGTGGATGATCAGCCACTGACGATCCGGGCGCGGCCCCTCTCCCGCCCGGGAAGGGGCCGCGCCTCGTCCGCACGCGCGTTCGATCGGGAGACACGCCATGCATCACGGGGACATTTCCAGCAGCCACGACAGCGTCGGCGTCGCGGTCGTCAACTACAAGATGCCGCGGCTGCACACCAAGGCCGAGGTCCTGGAGAATTGCCGCAAGATCGCCGACATGGTGGTGGGCGTGAAGGCCGGCCTGCCGGGCCTGGACCTGATCGTGTTCCCGGAATACTCGACGCACGGGATCATGTACGACGCCGCCGAGATGTACGAGACCGCGTCGTGCATTCCCGGCGAGGAGACGGCGATCTTCGCCGAGGCCTGCCGCAAGGCGAAGGTCTGGGGCGTGTTCTCGCTCACCGGCGAGCGCCACGAGGAGCACCCGCACAAGGCGCCCTACAACACCCTCATCCTGATGAACGACCGGGGCGAGATCGTCCAGAAGTACCGCAAGATCATGCCCTGGGTGCCGATCGAGGGCTGGTACCCGGGCCACTGCACCTATGTCTCGGAGGGGCCGAAGGGGCTGAAGGTCAGCCTGATCATCTGCGACGACGGCAACTACCCGGAGATCTGGCGCGACTGCGCGATGCGCGGGGCGGAGCTGATCATCCGCTGCCAGGGCTACATGTACCCTGCCAAGGAGCAGCAGATCCTGATGTCGAAGGCGATGGCCTTCGCCAACAACGTCTACGTGGCGGTGGCGAACGCCTCGGGCTTCGACGGGGTCTACACCTATTTCGGCCACTCGGCCCTGGTCGGCTTCGACGGGCGGACCCTGGGCGAGTGCGGCGAGGAGGAGAACGGCATCCAGTACGCGGCCTTGTCGAAGTTCCTGATCCGCGACGCGCGCGCCAACTGGCAGTCGGAGAACCACCTCTTCAAGCTGCTGCACCGGGGCTACACCGGGATGATCAATTCCGGCGAGGCGCGGCACGGGATGGCGGCCTGCCCCTACGACTTCTACCGGCGCTGGATCGAGGATCCGGACGCCACCCGGGACGCCGTGCGGGCGATCACCCGGGCGAGCGTCGGCACGCCCGAATGCCCGATCGAGGGGATCCCGCTCGTGGGCGAGGGCGAGGCGCCGCACCGCTGAGGCGCCGGGGCGCCCCGGTCCTCTCCCCCCTCCTCCCGCACGGGCCCGTCCTTGCTCACCGATCCCCTCCTGCGCAGCGAGCCCTATTATCGCCCGGTCGGCGACGAGGTCGCGCTGTTCGAGGCCGCCTACGCGGCGCGGCTGCCGATGATCCTCAAGGGCCCGACCGGGTGCGGCAAGACCCGCTTCCTGGAGCACATGGCCTGGCGCCTCGGGCGGCCCCTCGTCACCGTCGCGTGCCACGAGGACATGTGCGCCGCCGACCTCGTCGGCCGCTGGCTCCTGGAGGCCGGGGGCACGGTCTGGCACGACGGGCCGCTCACCCGCGCGGTGCGCCAGGGCGCGATCTGCTACCTCGACGAGGTAGTGGAGGCCCGGGCGGACACGATCGTGGCCATCCACCCGCTGGCGGATGCGCGGCGCATCCTGCCGCTGGAGCGCAGCGGCGAGGTGGTGCCGGCCCATCCCGACTTCCTGCTCTGCCTCTCCTACAATCCGGGCTACCAGGCGGCGCAGAAGGACCTCAAGGAATCCACCAAGCAGCGCTTCGGCGCCCTCGCCTTCGCGTATCCGGAGGCCCCCGTCGAGGCCGAGATCGTCGGGCGCGAGGCCGGGATCGGCCCGGCCGTGGCGGAGCGCCTCGTGCGGGTCGGCGCGGCCTCGCGGGCGCTGGTCGCCGAGGGTCTGGCGGAGGGCGCCTCGACCCGGATGCTGATCCATGCCGGGCGGCTGATCGCGGGCGGGATCGGCTTCGCGCCCGCCTGCGCGCTCGCGGTCGCCACGCCCCTCACGGACGACCCGGCCCTGCGGGACGCGCTCGCCTCCTGCATCGCCGCGCAGGTGCCGTGACGGCGGCCGCCCCGGCGGGGAGCGCCGCCGCGCCGCCCTGCTGCGGGCGCTCTGGGGGCGCGGCCACCCGATCCTGTCCCTGCCCGCCCCGGCCCCCGACGCGCCGCCCCAGCGCCCGACCTTCGACGAGGCGGCCCTGCGCCTGCCGCACGGCGCCGCGCCCGCGGCGGCCCGCGAGGACCGGCTCGCGGAGGCGAGCCTCGCCCATCTCGGCGCCCACCTCGCCTTCGGGGGCGGGCGCTTCCCGATCGGCCGGCTGCGCCCGACCCAGATCGCCCTCGTCTCGCTGATCGAGGATGCGCGGGTCGAGGCCCTGGCCCTGCGCGAGCGGCCGGGGCTGGTCCGTCTCTGGCGCCCCTTCCACGCGGGCGCGGCGGAGGAGGCCGGCACGGCGGCCGGGCTGATGGCGCGCCTTGCCCGGGCCCTCCTCGATCCGGACCACCCCGATCCCGACGCCTTCGTGGCGCGGGGCCGGGCCCTGTTCTACGCGGATCCCCGGGCCTGGGCCGATCCCGGCCTCAGCCGCAGCCTCGGCGACCGGCTCGGCAACGACCTCGGCCAGATGCGGCTCCCCTTCGGCCCGCGGGCGGGGTGGAGCGAGCCCGCCTACCGGGACGACCACGCGGGAATGTGGGAGCGGCGGGAGATCGAGGCCGCTGCCCGCCCGGAGCGGGTGCCGGGGCCGGGCGACGGGGCCGACGCGCCCGCCGCCGACGCCCTGCCGCCGCGTCCGGGCGGCCGGGTCTGGCGCTATCCCGAATGGGACCGCCGCATCCGCCGCGCCCGGCCGGGCTGGGTCAGCCTGCGGGAGGAGTCGGCCGCGCCGGCCCTCGGCCGCCCGACGCCGTCCGAGCCGCGCCTCGCCGCGGCCCTGGCGGCGATGCGCCCGCGCCGGCCGCGGCGGATGCGGCGCCGGATCGACGGCGACGAGCTCGACCTCGCGGCGGCGACCGACGCGCTCGCCGACCTGCGGGCCGGCCGGGCGCCCGATCCGCGGGTCTATTCCCGCGTCCTGCGCCGGGCCGAGGGCGTGCCGCTCCTCCTGCTGGTCGACGCCTCGCGCTCGATGGGGGACCCGCTGCCCCGGGGCGGGCGGGTGATCGACGCGGCCCGGGGCGCGGCCGCGGCCCTGCTCGGGGCGCTCGCCGCGTCGGGCGGGCCGGTGGCGATCCAGGCCTTCCGCTCGGCGGGGCGCCACGACGTGCGGGTGGCCTGGATCAAGCGCTGGGACGAGCCGCCCGCCGCCGCCTGGCCGCGCCTCGCCGGGCTCGCGCCCGCCGGATCGACCCGGCTCGGCGCGGCCCTGCGCCATGCCGGCCGCAGCCTGCCGCCGGGACGCGGGGCGGTGATCCTGCTCACCGACGGCGAGCCCTCCGACATCGACGTGCACGATCCGGCCTTCCTCGCCGAGGATGCGCGGATGGCCTGCCGGGCGCTCGCGGCGCGCGGCGTCGGCGCCTTCGCCCTCGCGCTGGCGCCGGCGCCGCCCCCGGCGCTGGTGCGGGCCTTCACGCCCGGGCGCTGCGTCGCCGTGGCGGGGCCGGAGCGCCTCGCCGGGGCGCTGGTCGGTCTCGCGGCCCGCACCCGGGCCTGAGAGGCTGAACAGCGATCGCTTCCCGGCGTCCGTCCGGCCTGGCGCAGTCTCGATGGAGGGGGCGTGAGACCTCGCGGGTTTGGCAGCCGCGCCCGTGCTGGCGGACGTGCTGGACACCAGCATCGCACCCCGCGAAGGGCGCCCGCGACCGACCGATGCGCGCGGCGGGCGCCTCCTACGACGGCCCCGGCCCGACGAGCCGCGCCCCGAGCCGGCGATAGCCCTCCGGGGCCACGTGCAGGCGGTCCGCCGCGAGGGTGTGCGCGGCCTCCGCCTCGCCGCCGAGCAGGGCGGCCGCGTCGAGCAGATCGGCCCCGCAGCCCCGCGCGAGGCCCACGATCCCGCGATTGAGGGCGCGCCGGTCCGCGTCGGGGCGGCCCGCCCGCGGCGCCCGCCAGGGCAGCGTGACCAGGATCGGCCGGGCGCCCGGCCACAGGGCGAGGAGCTCGGCCGCGAGCAGGCCGAGCCCCGCCACGATCTCCGCGACGGGGTCGCCGTCCGCGAGGTTGTTGGTGCCGACCCAGAGCAGGGCGCGGCGCGGGCGCAGGCCGGAGAGGTCGACCGCCCGCAGCCGCCAGCGCGTGGTCTCGACCCGGTCGCCCGGCAGGCCGAAATTGAAGCTGCGCGGCGGCAGGGCCGCCTCGGGCCAGCCGGCCGCCTGCGAATCTCCCAGGAGCACGAGGTCGGCGGCGGCCGGCACGCGGACGGCCAGGCGCGCGTGCCGGCGCAGGGCCGAGGGCTTGACCGGCGGGGCGAGGCCGAGGGGGCGGGTCACGGCGGCGCCCGGCGCAGGCCGAGCGCGGCGAGCACGAGCCGGCCGATCCGCGGCGTGTAGTGCAGGTTGTCGAGCCACGCCTCCGTCGAGCCGGCGGCGGGGTCGAAGGGAAAGGAGGCGCCGAGCGCGGTGAGGTCGCGGATCGCGACCCCGCGCGCAGCGCCGACGCGCAGGACCGCCTCGCGCCAGCGCGCGAAATCGTCGAGGAGGCCGAGATCGGCGAGGACGCGGCGCTGCGCGTCGCTCACCGGCGACAGGTAGGCCTCGACGCGCAGCCCCGCGAGCCGGTCGAGGACGAGACCGAGAGCCTCCAGGGTCTCCGGGCGGAACGGCGCGGTGCTGCGCCGCCGCGCCGCGTCGTTCTCCCGGGTCAGGGCGGGGGGGAGCGGCGGCGTCTCCCGGAAGCCGTCGCGGGTCCAGGCGCCCGGATCCTCCGCGCCCGACACGGCCTCGATCCGGCTGTCCATCAGGGCGTAGCGGCCGAGCACGCTGCCCATGAGCGCGGTCAGCCGGCCGGTGGCGGAGGCGAGGGAGGGATCGAGGCGCACCGGCACGCTCGGGCGCGAGAACATGGAGTAGTCGAGGCCGATCACCACCCGGGACACGCCCGGCCGGGAGGCGACCACGCTCGCCACGAGCGGCAATTCCTCGGCGAGGATGGCCGAGATGCCGGCGTTGAAGACCGGCAGGGGCGCGGCGTCGAGGTCGCGCGGGTCGAGCCCGTGATAGACGGTGGAGCTTCCCACCAGCACGGTCGCGCAGGGGCGGGTGAGGGCCTGCAGCACCTTGGCGCGCCGGGTCTGGCGATCGAGCAGGCGGTTCCCGCCCCCCGTCGCCGCCCGCCAGGGCGGATCGGCGCGGAAGATCCAGTAGGCGTCGAACCAGACGACCCGCGCGGCGACGAGGAGGAGGAGCCCGGCCAGCAGCAGGGCCGTGAGGCCGAGGAAGCGCCGCGCCGGCTCAGAACTGGGCATAGATGAAGGCCTGGTTGGCGTCGTTGCCGACCTGGACGAGGAGCGCGGCGAGGAGCAGCGCCGTTGCGGCCGCCACCCGGCCCGAGAGGGGCAGCCGGTGGGCGAGGTCGTGGGCGGTCGGCCCGATCACCGCGAGGGCGAAGGCCAGGGCCGCGAGCGGCCACGCCTCCGGGACCGGCCCGGCCGCGGGCGCCGCGAGCCCGGCCGCGGGCGCCGCGAGCCCGGCTGCGGGCTCCGCGAGCCCGGCGAGCCCGCGATAGACTGCGAGCGCGGTCGCGAAGTCGGGGGCCCGGAAAGGCACCCAGGCCAGCGCCACGAAGGCGAAGGTCGCCGCCCAGCCGGCGAGCGGGGGCAGGGCCAGCCCGGCCCGGCGCCACAGGACGTGGAGCGCGAGCGCCGCCCCGTGCGCCGCTCCCCAGGCCACGAAGGTGAGCCCCGCCCCGTGCCAGAGCCCGCCGAGCGTCATCGTGGCGAGGAGCGCCGCCGCCTGCCGCGGCAGGCCGTGCCGGCTGCCCCCGAACGGGATGTAGAGGTAGTCGCGCAGGAACTGCGACAGGGTGATGTGCCAGCGCCGCCAGAAATCCTGGATCGAGGTCGCCCGGTAAGGCGCCCGGAAGTTCTCCGGCAGGACGATCCCGAACAGGAGCGCGAGGCCGAGCGCCATGTCGGTGTAGCCCGAGAAGTCGACGTAGAGCTGCAGGGCGTAGCCGAGCACCGCCTGCGCGGCGGCTTCCGGGCCGAGGCCCGCCCCCGCCGCGGCCCAGAGCGGGTCGATGGCGGCGGCGAGGGGATCGCCGAGCGCCGCCTTCTTGGCGAGGCCCGCCGCGAGGAGCAGGAGGCCGCGCGCGGCGCTCTCGGCCCCGGGCCGCGGCGGCGCCGCGGCGAAGGCGGCCGGCCGCACCAGCGGCCCGGCGATCACCCGCGGGAAGAAGGCCGCGTACAGGACGTAGTCGGTCGGGCCGAGGGCGGGTCCGGTGCCCCGGCGCAGGTCGACCAGGTAGGCCACGTGCTGGAAGGTCAGGAAGGAGAGGCCGAGCGGCGCGAGGAGGAGCGGCACCGGGACGGCGGCGCCGGTCAGGGCCGCGCCGAGCCCGGCGAAGAAGCCCAGATACTTGAAGAGTCCGAGGAGCGCGACGTCGAGGACGAGGGCCAGGGTGATCACCCGCCCGTCGCCGGAGCGCCGATACGCCTCGCCGGCGAGCCAGGTTCCGGCGATCGCGCCGAGGAGCAGCGGCAGGGCGCGCAGGTCCCACCACCCGTAATAGGCGAGCGACAGGCCGGCGAGGAGCCGAGCGTGCCAGGCGGGCCGCCACGCGAGGCAGAGCGCCTGCAGGGCGAGCGCGAGCGGCAGGGCGACGAGCAGGAAGGTGAGCGCGTTGAAGGGCATCGCGGCTCGCGGGGGGCCGCAGGGTTGCCGGCGGACCGGCCCGGCTGCGTCGGGGAAGGCGACAGACGGCATAAGCGGCCCGCCCGGCGCCGCGGTCAACATCGCGGCCGGCCCGTCGCGTTGCCCGCCCGGCCGCGCTTGGCTAGGCTGCCGCGGCAGGCCTCCCGACGGGACGACAGATGACGAGCGACACGCCCGAGCCCTCCCCCGCGCGGCGCCGCCTCGTCGAGTGGGCGGATCCGCGGCTCACCGCCCGGGCGGGGCTCGGGCGCGCGGGGCTGGACTTCCTGCGCGCGCTGATGTCCGAGGAGGTGCCGCGCCCGCCGATCAGCGCGCTCGTCGGAATGGAGATGGTCTCGGCCGAGAGCGGCCAGGTCATCATGCGCATGGCTCCCGGGGAACACCTCTACAACCCGATCGGCTGCGTGCACGGGGGAGCGATCGCGACCCTGCTCGACAGCGCGATGGGCTGCGCCGTGCACTCGCTGCTGCCGGAGGGACGCGGCTACACCACGCTCGAGATGAAGGTGAACTACCTGCGCGCCCTCACCCGGGAGACGGGCGTGGTCACGGCCGTCGGCGAGGTGCTGCATGCCGGGCGCCAGCAGGCCGTCGCCGAGGCGCGGCTGACGGACGAGGAGGGGCGCCTCTGCGCCACCGCCACCTCGACCTGCCTGCTGTTCGACCTGCCGGCCCGGCCGTCGGCCTGATCGCGGCGCGACGGCGGACGATATCTGGTGTAAGCTCGGCCGTCCCCGGTCTATCTCGGTGATGCCGATGTCTCCTGATCAGATCCGCCTCGTCCAGGACAGTTTCGAGTCAGTCAGTCCGATCGCCGCGACGGCCGCCGATCTGTTCTACGACCGCCTGTTCACGATCGCCCCAGACCTGCGCCCGCTCTTCCCCGACGACATGAGCGAGCAGAAGCAGAAGCTGATGGCGATGCTGGGGCTCGCCGTGGCGCAGCTCGGCCGGCCCGACACGGTGGTGCCGGCCATCCAGGAGCTCGGGCGGCGGCACGTCGCCTACGGCGTCGGCGAGGCGCACTTCGCGCCCGTCGGGGAGGCGCTGCTCTGGACCCTGCAGCAGGGCCTGGGCCCGGCCTTCACTCCGGAGCTGCGCGAGGCCTGGACCGCCACCTACGGCCTCGTCGCGGGGCTGATGTCGGGGGCGGCCCGCGCCTGACCGGCGCCGGCAGGCCCGCTCATCCGCCGTCCGGACGTGATCGTCCGGACGGCGGATGCCAAGCCCGCGCGGCGCGTGAGCGAAGCCGACATCCGCATGGCGACTCCGTCCGTCGGATGTCGCATCACTCGGCCGCCGTCCTCGGCGGCCGGCCGCGCCGCGCCGGCGTCTTCGCGCTCACCACCGCGTCGGCCGCCGCCCGCTTCTGCATCGCGCGCTCGCGGCGCAGCTGGCCGAGGCCGAGGCTCTTGGCGAGTTCGGAGCGCTGGGCCGCGTAGGTCGCCGCCACCATCGGGTAGTCCGGCGGCAGGCCCCACTTCTCCCGGTACTGCTCGGGGGTGAGCCCGCGCCCGGACAGGTGCCGCTTCAGCGACTTGTAGGGCTTGCCATCCTCGAGCGAGATGATCGCGTCCGGCGTCACCGTCTTCTTGATCGGGATCGGCGGCACCGGCTTCTCCGGGGCCGCCGGCGGCGGCGCGATCAATGCGTGCAGCGTCTCGTACACGCTGCGCAGCACGGCCGGCAGCTCGGCGCCGGAGATCCGGTTGTTGGAGACATACGCGGCAACGATGTCGCTCGCGAGCTCCGTCAGATTGATGGAGGATTCCTCTACGACGGCACTCATGGCTACGTCCTTTTGAATGACGCCACAATTTTCCCCGAGCGCGATCCTTCGTCAATCGATCCAGGCTGCTTGTTCGCAAATAATCACCGCTGCGCACTTTGTGGGAATGTCGGCAAGTGACTTACGGTTGCTGATATCTTTGCCAATCCACCGCCTGCGTGCAGAAACCCGGAGGCTTCGGGGGCGCGCCGCCAGGGTCGCGCTGCCGCGAACCCGAGGGAAGCCATGCGGTTTGGGCATGAATCGCGGCCCGGTTGCGGCCCGAGATGCGCGGGTCTCGCGGTCAGCCCCGACCGGCATGCAGCCGGCGCGCCCCTCCGGGCGGAGGGCGGCGGCTTCCCGGGAGGCCGCGACCGACGCGCGCCCGCCACCGGGGGCCGGCGCGCCGCGGTCGCGGCCCGGCGCCGGGACCCTGGAGCAGCGCCCGATCACGCTGCACGCGGACGCTGCTCCCGGTCGTGGATGGTGCCGCATCGTCCTCGACGAACCGGCATCCACGTCGCCGAGAATTGCTCTAGCCGCCGGGGCAGCCCTGCGCGTCCACGTACAGGGCGTAGACCGACTGGCTCGCGGCCATGAACAGGCGGTTGCGGTGCCGGCCGCCGAAGCAGAGGTTGGCGCAGCGCTCCGGCAGGCGGATGCGGCCGATCAGGCGGCCGTCGGGGTTGAACACCATCACCCCGTCGAGGGCGTCGTCGCCCATGCCCCAGCCGCACCAGAGATTGCCGTCGACGTCGCAGCGGATCCCGTCCGGCGTGCCCGGCCCGGCATCGATCAGGACGCGCCGGTTGGCGAGCCCGCGCCCGCCCGTCACGTCGAAGGCCGCGATGCGCCGGGTCGGCTGCCCGCGGGATTCCACGAGGTAGAGCACGGATTCGTCCGGGGAGAAGCAGAGGCCGTTCGGGCCGGCGATCTCCCGCGCCGCCGCCTCCAGCGTCCCGGTCGCGGGGTCGAGCCGGTAGACGTTCTGGGCCAGTTCCGGCTCGGCCCGCTCGCCCTCGTAGTGGCCCAGGATGCCGAAGGGCGGGTCGGTGAACCAGACCGCCCCGTCCGAGGCCACCACGACGTCGTTCGGCGAGTTGAGGCGCCGCCCCTCGAAGGACTCGGCCAGGACCGTGACGGCGCCGTCGTACTCGGTGCGGGTCACCCGCCGCCCGCCATGCTCGCAGGTGACGAGGCGCCCCTGCCGGTCGCGGGTGTTGCCGTTCGCGAAGCGCGAGGGCTTGCGGAAGGTCCCGACTACCCCGCTCTCCTCGTCCCAGCGCAGGATGCGGTCGTTGGGAATGTCGCTCCACAGCAGGCAGCGCCCGTCCCCGAACCAGACCGGCCCCTCGGCCCAGCGGCAGCCGGTGGCGAGGCGCTCGACGGCGGCGCTGAAGACCCGGTAGCGGGCGAAGGAGGCGTCGATGATCTCGACCGCCGGGTCGGGGTAGCGCGGGCTCGGTGTCCACACGGGGCCTGTCTCCTCACTCGGCCTTCATCGTCGCGGGGCCGGCGCCCAGGGGCAAGGCGGGCGGCACGGCCGCCGCGCGGCCCCGCTCGCCGAGCAGGAGCCAGACCACCAGCAGCGCCGCGAGATCGAAGACCGAGAGGCAGGCGAAGAGCGGCTCGTAGCCGATGCGCGCGGCCGCCTGGCCGATCAGCAGCGAGAACAGCGTGGCGCCGAGATAGCCCGCCATGCCGCCGAACCCGGTCGCGGTGGCGACCTCCTGCGGGGCGAAGCGGTCGGTGACGACCGCGTAGAGCAGGCTCGACAGCATCTGGTGCGCGAAGGCCCCGAGCGAGAACAGCGCGATCACCGTGAAGGGGCTCGCCACGAGGCCGATCAGCCCCGGACCGATCATGCAGACCGCCCCCACCCCGATGCCGGCGACCCGCGAGTTGCGCAGCGAGATCCGGAAGCGCCGGGCGAGAAAGGGGGAGAGGTAGCCGCTCGCCACGCAGCCGAGATCCGCCGCCAGGAAGGGCATCCACGCGAACAGGGCGAATTGCCTGATGTCCATCCCCCGGGCCGTGACCATGTAGAGGGGGATCCAGTAGTTGAAGGTCTGCCAGGCCGGCTCGGTCAGGAAGCGGGCCGCCGCGATGCCCCAGAACGGCCGCGCGGTGAGGACCGCGCGCACCGAGGGCCTGGGCAGGGCCGGCCGCGTGCCGATATGGGCGCGCTCCGCCGCGCCGAGCGCCGGGTGGCGGTCGGGGTCGCGGTAGAGGAGCCACCACAGCAGGGCGACGCCCACCGACATCAGGCCGGTGATCACGAAGGCGGCCTGCCAGCCGAGGCTGAGCGAGAGCCAGATCACCAGCGGCGGCGCGATCATCGCCCCGACCGAGGAACCGGTGTTGAACCAGCCGGTGGCGATCGAGCGCTCCTGGGGCGGGAACCACAGGGTCGAGGTCTTCACGGCGGCCGGGATCGCCGCCCCCTCCCCCACCGCCAGCAGGGCGCGGAACCCCGCCATCGACAGCCAGCCGGTCGCCAGCCCGTGCAGCGCGCAGGCCGTGCCCCAGATCAGGGCGAAGACCACGTAGCCGGTGCGCAGGCCGATCAGGTCGGTGAGGTAGCCCGCGAGCGGCTGCATCAGCCCATAGGTCACCTGGAACGCCGCCACCACGTAGGAATACTGCTCGGTGGTGAAGCTCAGCTGCTCCTTCAGGACGGGGGCGAGCACGCCCAGCGCGTTCCGGTCGATGTAGTTGACCACCGTGCCGAGCGCCACGAGGACGAGGATGCCCCAGCGGAGCCTGCCGACCTTGCCCATCCGTTCCCCTCCCGCGCGGCGCGCCCCTCCCTTGCCACGGGGCGCGCGCTTCGTTACTGCGCTCGTTATCGATAATGATATTGGCTGACAAGAGAGGGCCCGTGCCCGAGGCCGCGCCGACCACGATCCACGCCCTCCCGCGGGGGCGGCGCCACGTCCAGGTGGCGGACGCCCTGCGGCGGGCGATCATGCTGGGCGAGGTGGCGCCCGGCGCGGCGCTGCTCGAACTCGAGCTCGCCTCCCGCTTCGGCTGCAGCCAGGGCCCGGTCCGCGAGGCGCTGCTGCTGCTGCAGGAGGAGGGGCTGGTGCAGCGTTTCGGCCACCGCGGCACCCGGGTGTCGGAGACGAGCCCGGACGAGGCGCTGGAGATGCTGCGCCTGCGCCGGGACATGGAGTGCCGGGCGGCGCGGCGGGCCTTCGCGGGGCCGCCCGACCCGGACCTGCTGCCCGACCTTCGCGGCCGGCTCGCCGCCATGGAGGCGGCCGCCGCGGCGGGCGACGCCTACGCCCTGGCGCAGGCGGACCGCGCCTTCCACCGGCGCCTGTTCGCGGCGGCGCGGCTGCCGAGCCTGGAGCCGCTGCTGCTGCGCTGCCTGACCCACAACCACCGCTTCAAGATGCTGCGCGGCCCGGTGCCGCCCGACCTGGCGCACACGGCGCGGCGGCATCTCGGCATCCTGGCGGCGGTGGAGCGGCGGGACGGGACGGCGCTCGCGGCGGCGCTGGCCCACCACGTCGCCACGATCCTGGATGACGGCCCCTCGCTCCTCGACGAGGCCGAGAGGGCCGGCGGCGCGGGCGCGCCGGCGCGGAGGGGGATGCATGGTGAGGATCGCGCTCTCGGGAGCGGGCGGGCAGATCGGGCGGTCCCTGCGCCCGCGGCTCCTCGCGGCGGGGCACCGGCTGCGCTCGGGTGCGGGCTTCGACGCGCTGGAGCCCCTGTCGGCGGAGGAGACGATCGCGGCGGGCGACCTGCGCGACCCGGAGGCGGTGGACCGTCTCCTGTCGGGCAGCGAGGTGCTGGTCCACATGGCGGGCACCAGCGTCGAGAGGCCGCTGCCGGAGGTGATCGAGAACAACCTCGTGGCGCTCCACGCGGTCTACGAGGGCGCGCGCCGCCACGGGCTGCGCAGGGTGGTGTTCGCGAGTTCGAACCACGCCTTCGGGATGCACCCGGTCGAGGCGCGGCTGGGGGCCGAGGCCCCGTTCCGGCCGGACGGGTTCTACGGGCTCAGCAAGGCCTGGGGCGAGGCGATGGGCCGGATGTACTGGGACAAGCACGGCATCGAGGGGGTGGCGCTGCGCATCGGCACGGCGCAGCCCCGCCCGACCGAGCCGCGCCACCTCGCGACCTGGCTCGGCCTCGACGACCTCGCGGAGCTCGTGCTTCGCGCGGTCACGGCGGCCGTGCCGGGCTACCTCGCGGTCTGGGGGGTGTCGGACAACGGCGCCAGCTACTGGGACAATTCCGGCGCGGCGGCGATCGGCTACCGGCCGCGGCAATCGGCGGACGCCTTCGCGCGCGAGATCCTGGCCGGCGCCGACCCGCGCGACCCGGTGGCGCGCCGGTTCCAGGGCGGGAGCTTCGCGGCGATGGACTACACCCCGGAGACGGAGCGGCCGGACCGCTCCTCGGGGGGTGATCCGGCGCGCGAAGGCGCGGTCCCGAAGCCGGATCGGCCCGCCGACCCGGATCCGCTCACCGGTTGACGGACTGCATCCCCGCCGCCGGGTAGCGCGTCCCGGCGGCCGCGCCGGGCGGGAGCGCCGCGGCGAGGCGGGCGAGGTCGTCGGGCGCGAGCGCCACGTCGAGGGCGCCCAGATTCTCCTCCAGGTAGCGCCGCCGCTTGGTGCCGGGGATCGGCACGATGTCCTCGCCCTGCGCCAGCACCCAGGCCAGGGCGACCTGGGCGGGCGTGCAGCCCTTCTCCCGCGCCAGCGCCTCGATCGCGCCGACGAGGGCGAGGTTCCTGGAGAAGTTCTCGCCCTGGAAGCGCGGCGCGTTGCGGCGCAGGTCGTCCGGCGCGAGGTCGTCCGGGGAGCGGATCCGCCCGGTGAGGAAGCCGCGCCCGAGGGGGCTGTAGGGCACGAAGGCGATGCCGAGCTCCCGGCAGAGCGGCAGCAGCGCCTCCTCCGGCTCGCGGCTCCACAGGGAATACTCGGTCTGCAGCGCCGTGATCGGGTGCACGGCGTGGGCGCGCCGGATCGTGTCGGGCGCCGCCTCGGACAGGCCGAGATGCCGCACCTTGCCCTCCCGCACCAGCGCCGCCATCGCCCCGACCGTGTCCTCGATCGGCGTGTCCGGGTCGACCCGGTGCTGGTAGTAGAGGTCGATCACCTCGACGCCGAGGCGGCGCAGGCTCGCCTCGCAGGCCTGCCGCACGTAGTCGGGCCGCCCGCAGATACCCCGGAAGCTGCCATCCGCCCCGCGGACATTGCCGAACTTGGTGGCGACCACGATCCATTCCGAGCGCTCGCGCACCACGCGCCCGACCAGCTCCTCGTTCCGCCCGACCCCGTACATGTCGGCCGTGTCGAGGAAATTGACCCCGAGATCGACCGCCCGGTGCAGGGTCGCCACCGCCTCCGCCTCGTCGCGGCCAGCGTAGAAATCCGACATGCCCATGCAGCCGAGGCCGAGGGCGGAGACCTCCGGGCCGGCGGCCCCGAGCTTGCGCATCTTCATGGACGAGGCTCCTTCGCGTGCGGGATGAGGCGGGGGATCTGCGCCGACGGGTGGCCGATTCAAGGCGGGCCGGCCGCGCCTATCTGAGATCGCAGCCGCCCGCCGCCCGGACCCGCATGGCCACCTACTTCACCGCCAACACCCATTTCGGCGACGCCCGCATCCTGCGCCAGCGACGCCGCTTCGCCAGCGTCGAGGAGCACGACGAGACCCTGATCCGGCACTGGAATACCGTGATCGGGCCCGGGGACGCGGTCTGGCACCTTGGCGACTTCGCGGCCGGGGCGAGCCGCGCCCGCTGCCGCGAGATCTTCGCCCGGCTCAACGGCGTCAAGCGGCTGGTGCGCGGCAACCACGACACCAACCGCGTGCTCACCCTGCCCTGGGCCGAGCCGCCGACCGAGAGCTACCGGCTGAACCTCCCCGCGGCGGACGGGAGCGCCTGCCGGCTCTTCCTCGCCCACTACGCCCACCGGGCCTGGCCCGGCCTCTGGCGCGGCACCCGCCACCTCTACGGCCACACCCATGGGACGATCCCCGACACGACCCGCTCCTGCGACGTGGGCGTCGACGCCTGGGACGACCGCCCGGTCGGCATCGCCGCCCTGGTCGCCCGCCAGCGCGCCGCCACGCTCGTTCCCGACGAGCTGCGGCGCGATGCCGGGGTGGAGCCCGGCAGCCGCCGGGACTTATCCCTGAACCGTGATGATTGATGTTCTGTACATCAATCATCCGGTATGATACCGCTGTGCCACGAAGGAGCCGGCATGATCACCGCCGCACAGATGCGCGCCGCCCGGGCCCTGCTCGGCATCGACCAGCGCCAGCTCGCCGAGCTGGCGGGCGTGTCGCTGCCGACGATCCAGCGGATGGAGGCGAGCGAGGGCAACGTGCGGGGCGTCGTCGACACCCTCACCAAGGTGGTCGAGGCGCTCAATCAAGCCGGCGTCGAGCTGATCGGCGACAACGCGGTGAGCCGGGAGGGAGGGCGCGGCGTGCGCCTCGCCCGGCCGGCCCCGCGCTGAGCGCCGCCGGGACGGGGGACGGGGCCAGCATCATGAGTGCCGAGCGCAGTGCGGCGAGCTTCGCCGACCTCTACACGCCCAAGCTGGTGACGGTGCTGCGCGAGCGCTACGGCCTCGCCGACCTGCGGGCGGACGCGCTCGCGGGGCTCACGGTGGCGATCGTGGCGCTGCCGCTCTCGATGGCGATCGCGATCGCGTCGGGCGTCACGCCGGACCGGGGCCTGATCGCCGCGATCGTCGGCGGCTTCGCGGTCTCGGCGCTGGGCGGCAGCCGCTTCCAGATCGGCGGGCCGGCCGGGGCCTTCATCGTGCTGGTCGCCGCCACCGTCGAGGCGCACGGGGTCGACGGGCTCCTCACCGCCACCCTGCTCTCCGGGCTGATCCTGCTCGCCATCGGCTTCCTGCGGCTCGGCACCTTCATCAAGTACATCCCCTACCCGGTCACGGTCGGGTTCACGGCGGGCATCGCGGTCATCATCTTCGCCGCCCAGGTCAAGGACCTGCTCGGGCTGACGCTGCCCGGCCGGGAGCCCGGGCCGATCCTCCCCAAACTGGCCGCGCTCGCCGCCGCGCTGCCGACCGTCAACGGCGCGGCGCTCGCCGTCGCGGGGCTCAGCGTCGCGATCATCCTGGGCCTGCGCCGCCTGCGCCCGCACTGGCCGGGCTTCCTGATCGCGGCCTGCGCCGCCTCCCTGCTCGCCTGGCTCGCCGGCCTGCCGGTGGAGACGATCGGCAGCCGCTTCGGCGGCATCCCGCAGATGCTGCCGGCCCCCGCCCTCCCCGACCTCTCGCCCGCGAAGGTCGCCGAGATGCTGCCCTCCGCCCTCTCCTTCGCGCTGCTGGGCGGGATCGAGAGCCTGCTCTCGGCGGTGGTGGCGGATTCGATGAGCGGACGGCGCCACCGCTCGAATTGCGAACTCGTCGCGCAGGGGGCGGCCAACGTCGCCTCGGCCCTGTTCGGCGGCCTCTGCGTCACCGGCACCATCGCGCGCACCGCCACCAACGTGCGCGCGGGGGCGCGCGGCCCGGTCTCGGGCATGCTGCACGCGGTGTTCCTGCTGCTCTTCATGCTGGTGGCCGCGCCGCTCGCCCGCTTCATCCCGCTGCCGGCCCTCGCCGCCGTGCTGGCGGTGGTCGCCTGGAACATGGCCGAGAAGCACGCGGTCGCGGCGCTCCTGCGCGCCTCGCGGGGCGACGCGCTGGTGCTCGCCGCCACCTTCGGGCTGGTGGTGTTCCGCGACCTGACCGAGGGCATCCTGGTCGGCTTCGGCCTCGGGGCGCTGCTGTTCCTGCACCGGATGGCGCAGGCCGTGGACGTGGAGCGCCGCCTGCCCCTGGTGGCCGAGGACGCGGCCGATTCCGCGGTGCCCCGCACCCCCTACGATGCCGGGCTCGCCAGCGATCCGGACGTGATCGTCTACCGGATCTCCGGCGCCTTCTTCTTCGGCTCCGCGGCCGCGGTGGGCGCCGCCCTCGACCGCCTCGGCGAGCGGCCGCGCGCCACCGTGATCGACCTCTCGGAGGTGCCGCTGCTCGACTCGACGGCCGCCGCCACGATCGAGGCCTTCGCCCGCAAGGCCGAGCGGCACGGGGCGAGCGTCCTCGTCGCGGGGGCGAGCCCGCCGATCCGGCGGATGCTGCTCAGCCACGGGGTGCGGCCGCCCGCGGTGCGGTTCCGCGCCAACGTCGCCGAGGCGCTCACCGCCGCCCGGGGGCCGGATCCCGAGCTGCCGGAGGCCGCGTCCGTCAACGCCGCAGCGCTGCGGCGACCGTGACGGCGGCGGGCGTCGTCGGCCGGCCGATGAGCCGGCTGAGCGCCCGTCCGTCGTCGAAGAGCGCGCCCCGCGCGGCCGCCGCGTCCGACTGGGCCAGCAGCGCCGCGACCGGCTCCGGCAGCCCGGCCCCGAGCAGGGCGTCCTTGAACGCGGCCTCCGTCAGGTCCCGGTAGGCGACGGGACGCCGCGCCTGCCGGGCGATCTCGGCGGCGAACTCCGCGAGCGTGTAGGCGCCGTCGCCGGCGAGTTCGTGGATGCGGGGCGCGTCGGCGCCGCCGGCCGGGTCCGCGGCGCTCAGCACCGCGGCGGCGGCCTCGGCGTAATCCGCCCGCGCCGCCGAGGCGATGGGCCCCTCCCCGGCCGCCCCCAGCAGCGCGCCCTCGGCGAGGGCCGCGGGGATCGAGGCCGCGTAGTTCTCCGTGTACCAGCCATTGCGCAGGATCACGCAGGGCAGGCCGGATTCGGCGAGGGCCGCCTCGGTCCGCCGGTGCTCCCCGGCGAGGGCGAGCGGGGAGGTGTCGGCCCGCAGCACGCTCGTGTAGGCGACGAGGCCGATCCCCGCCGCCCGCGCGGCCGCGATCACCGCCCGGTGCTGCGCCTCCCGCCTGCCGATCTCGCTCGACGAGATCAGGAGCAGCCGGTCGATCCCCGCGAAGGCCGCCGCCAGGGTCTCGGGCCGGTCGTAATCGGCCTCCCGCACGGCGACGCCGCGGGCCGACAGCCGCGCGCCGGCCTCGCCGTCGGGCCGGCGCATCCCGGCGACGACGCGCTCCGGCGCGAGCCGCGCCAGCAGGGCGTCGATCACCAGGGTGCCGAGCTGGCCGCTGGCGCCGGTGACGAAGAGGCGATGGGTCGCGTGCGCCGACATGAGGTCGTCCCGCCTATGGTCTCGCTGTGGTCCATGGTACCTATGCGAGACCGTTGACGCGCGGAAGGAGGCACTTTCATGGGACCGGGTGACCGCGAGGGAACCGCGTGAGCGCCCGGGCCGACCTCGCGCGGGCCTTCGCGGGCTGGCGGCGCGCCGCCCAAGATCCCGCCTCCCAAGATCCCGCCTCCCAAGATCCCGCCTCCCAAGATCCCGCTTCCCCGGACCCCGCCTCCTGCCCGGTGCGGGACGTGCTCGACCGCGTCGGCGACAAGTGGACGAGCCTGATCCTGATCGCGCTCGCCGAAGGGCCGCGCCGCTTCGGCGCGCTCGGCCGCGCGGTGCCGGACATCTCCAAGCGCATGCTGACCCAGACCCTGCGCCACCTGGAGCGGGACGGTCTCGCGACGCGGACCGTCTTCCCGACGAAGCCGCCGAGCGTCGAGTACCGGCTCACGCCGCTGGGGGAATCGCTGCTGGAGCCGCTCGCCGGGCTGGTCGCCTGGGCCGAGGAGCGCCACGCGGCGATCCGCGCCGCCCGCGCGCGCTTCGACGCGGGCGACGATGCGGGGGCGGGCTGAGGTCCGGCGGCCGCCCCCCGGCGGATGCGGGATGGGCCGCCTGCCCCACGGTCGAATCAGTCGAGCCGACCCGCGCATGCGGGGCCATCCGCTGATTGCAGCGTTACATTTGTCATCCCACTCTGAGAGCCGATATAACCGAAAGGCTTAATCACTGAATCTGACGATAGACTGGTCAAATTCGGCCTTTGTTAAAGATTCTGACGGAGGAGTAGGGCCCACGCTCCGAGACCGGATCCGCAGCCGCCGCCCGGCAGGGCGCCCGCGGCGCGGCCGATCCATGTCGGAGCACCGACAGGAGATCGCAGATGCGCACGACCCGGTCCCTCGGCGTGAGCGGAAAATTGTCCGCCGCTTTCGCGTTGCTGGCCCTCGTCACCCTGGCCGCCAGCGCGGCGTGCTATCTTCAGTTCTCGTCGATCGAGCAGAAGGTCGGCTGGACCCAGCACACCTACGACGTTCTCGGCGCCACCACCGACCTGACGGCCGCGATGGTCGACCAGGAAACCGGCATTCGCGGCTACATCATCACGGCCGACACCAAGTTCCTCGAACCCTATCAGGCGGGCAGGAGGGCCTACGGGGCGGCCTTCGACAAGGCGAAGTCCCTGACCTCCGACAATCCCGCCCAGCAGGCGCGGCTCGGGGAGCTCGACCGGCTGGTTCAGGCCTGGAGCCGCGAGATCGCCGAGCGCGAGATCGCCCTGACGTCGGAGCCGTCCACGCGCGACGAGGCGCGGGCCTCGGTCGGCTCCGGGGCGGGCAAGGCCGCGATGGACCGGATCCGCGCCAAGGTGGCCGAGATCGAGCGGGCCGAGACGGACCTGATGAGCGTCCGCGCGGGCGAGCAGCAGACCAGCTTCCGTCTCGGCTACGCCGTCACTCTCGGCGGGGTCGTCCTCGGCCTCGTGCTTCCCGGCCTCCTGTCGCTCGCCGTCGTCCGCACGCTCGCGCGGCCGATCCAGGATCTGACGGCGGCCATGCGGCGGCTGGCGGAGGGCGACAGGACGGTGCCCGTCCCCGGCCTCGCGCGGCGCGACGAGGTCGGCGCCATGGCGGCGGCCGTCGAGGTGTTCAAGCGGAACGCGATCGAGGCCGAGCGCCTCGCCGCCGCCCAGGCCGCCGAGGACGAGGCGCGCACGCGCCGGGCCCGCACCCTCGACGCGCTGACCCAGAGTTTCGATCGCGCCGTCTCCACCCTCACGGCCGGGCTGGCCGGCGCGGCCAGCGAGATGGAGGCGACGGCGCAATCCATGATGGCGGTGGCGGACGACACCACCCGGCGCTCGGCGACGGTGGCGGGGGCCGCGGGCGTGACGTCCACGAACGTGCAGACCGTCGCGGCGGCGAGCGAGGAGATGTCGGTCTCGATCCAGGAGATCGTCCACCAGGTCACCCAATCCGCGCGGATCGCCGATCGGGCGGTCGAGAATGCCAAGCGGGCGGACGCCACCGCCAAGCACCTGACCGAGACCGCCGAGCGCATCGGAACCTTCGTGTCGCTGATCTCCGGGATCGCCGGCCAGACGAACCTGCTCGCGCTCAACGCCACGATCGAGGCGGCGCGGGCCGGCGAGGCGGGCCGGGGATTCGCGGTCGTCGCCGCTGAGGTCAAGGAACTCGCCAACCAGACCGGGAAGGCGACGGACGAGATCGGCGCCCGGATCGGGGACATCCAGGGCGCGACCCGCGGCATGGTCGCGGATATCCAGGAGATCGGCCGCGTCATCGAGGAGATCTCGGCCTACGCGGCCGGGATCTCGGCCGCCGTCGAGGAGCAGGGCAGCGCCGTCCAGGAAATCACCCGCAACGTGCAGGAGGCCGCCCGCGGCACCGAGCAGGTCACGACGACCATGTCGGGGGTGCGGGACGGCGCGGGCCAGACCAGCGCGGCCGCCACGCAGGTGCTGGGCGCGGCGCGCGACCTGGCGCGCCAGTCGGAGGTCCTCCGCGGCGAGGTCGCCGAGTTCCTGGCGAAGGTCAGGGCCGCCTGACCGGGACGGGGCTCCGGGGCCGCGGTCGGGCCCGGCGCGGGCCCGGAAGGTTCCGGGGGCGAGGGAGCCGCGACCGGAAGCGGGCCCGCGCCCCGCGAGGCGGGGACGGCGCCCGGGCGCGGGGCCGCGCCTCGTCAGGGATGCAGGACCATGTCCCTCATCACCTTGTCGACGGCCTTGCGGTCCGCGTGCAGGGCGAGGCCGACGAGGTCGAGATCCTCCGTCGCCACCCGCGCCACCGCGGCCCGGTTGTCGGCGTCGTTGCCGGTGGCGAAGAGGTCGCGCGTGTAGAGGCAGCAGGGCAGCTCCCGCTCGCGCGCCCGGGCCAGGGCCCGGGCCAGCGCCTCGCCCGATCCGGCGAAGATCAGGATCGGCTGGCGCACCAGCGGCCCGTAGACCCGGCCCGACCCGTCCCGGTAGGGTTCCCCGGGGAGGTCGGGATGGGCCCCGACCAGGCCCCCCGCGAGGAAGGCCGTGACGTTGAGCTTCTGCCAGGATGCGAGGTCATCCCGGACCGCGATGGCGATCTTGGTGTCGTAGCGCATGGACCCGGAGCTAGCGCCCGGTCGCGCCGACCGTCTTGAAGGATCGTGCGGGCTGCGCCGCCCGGACTGGATCCGCGTCGCGCCCGAGCAGGGCGGCATCCCGCGCATCGAGGCCTTCTTCACGGGTCACGCCTACGACCCGCACCGGCACGATTGCTACGCGCTCGGCCTCACCCTCCCGGGCGTGCAGCGCTTCGACTATCGCGGGGCGGAGCAGAACAGCCTCGCGGGCAACCTCATCGTGATCCACCCGGACGAGGTCCATAACGGCCGCGCGGGCGCCGCCTCCGGCTTCCGCTACCGCATGGCCTACCTGCCGCCGCACCGCCTGCGCGCGGCCCTCGACGGCCGCGCCGGCAGCCTGCCCTTCCTGCGCCGCGCCGTCCTCGACGACGGCCGGCTGCGGGCCGCCCTCGTGCCCCTGCTCGCCGACCTCGACCGCGGCCTCGAACCGCTCGAAGCCGACCAGGCGGTCGCGGACATCGCCGAGGCCCTCCTCGCCGGCGACCCCTCGGCCCGGCGGCGGCGCGAGCCGGCCGGCGCCGCGGCCGCCATCGAGCGCGCCCGCGCCTACCTGGACGAGGCGCATCGGGAGGGGGTGCGCGCGGAGGAGCTCGAGGCGCTGACCGGACTCGACCGCTTCACCCTGGCCCGCCAGTTCCGCCGCCGCTTCGGGACCAGCCCCTACCGCTACCTCACCCTGCGGCGGCTCGACGAGGCCCGCGCGCTGATCCGGGCGGGCGTCGGCCTCGCGGAGGCCGCGGCCGCGGCGGGCTTCTCCGACCAGAGCCACATAACGCGCCTCTTCGTCCGCGCCCACGGCCTCTCGCCGGGGCGCTGGCGCCGGATGCTGGCCACCGCGGAACGGTTCGGCGCGGCGGGCCGTTAGGGGGGCCCCGACCAGAAGCGGGCCCGGCCTCCGGGCCCGCCGGTCCCCGAGATGGAGATGGATCATGACGCGCGTCATCGCCACCGCCGCCGCCCTCGCCCTCCTCGCCACCGCCGCGTCGGCCCAGACCCGGGCGACCAACCCGCAGAACGAGCCGCCCGGCCAGAAGATGCACGAATCCGGCAGCGCCAAGGGCACGACCGGCGCCTCCGGCTACACGCCCGGCCACGAGATGAAGACGACCGGCAGCGTCAAGGGCACCTCCGGCGCCTCCGGCTACGCGCCCGGCCACGACCCGGCCTCCTCGCGCGGCACCGGCCGCTGAGCCGGGGCGGCACCCGCCCTCAGGGCGAGGCGCCGCCGAGCGCCGCCCCGCCCTCGAGCGCCTGGGCCAGGGCGGTGCGGGCGCGGCTGACCCGGCTCTTCACCGTGCCGACCTGGCACTGCATGATCCGGGCGGCGGATTCGTAGCTGAGCCCCTGCACCGCCACGAGCAGCAGGGCCTCGCGCTGCGGGGTCGGCAGCTGGCTCAGCCGCATCCAGACGTCCCGCAGCTCGATGCCGTCCTCCTGGTCGGGCAGCGCGACCATGCGGGCGGCCTGCTCGCCGTCCGCGTCCTCCACCTCGCGCCGGCGCTTGCGCGCCACAGTGTAGAACTGGTTGCGCAGGATCGTGAACAGCCACGCCTTCAGGTTGGTGCCGGGCGCGAAGCGGTCCTGGCTCTGCCAGGCCCGCAGCAGCGTCTCCTGCACGAGGTCGTCCGCCTGGACCACGTTCGCCGTCAGCGACACGGCGAAGCCCCGCAGGCAGGGCAGGGACGCCACGAGTTCGTCCCGGAAGGAAGAGGCCGGCCGCGCCGCCGCGAGGGCCGCGTCGAGCCGCGCCACCAGCGCCAGGAGCGGTTCCGGCTGAGCCTCGGCCAGGAGCGCCGCGTAGCAGGCCCGCAGGTGCCGGCCGAGATGGTCGCGCAGGAAGGGCGGGAGGTCGGGACGCCCGTCCAGGGAGCCGTCCGCCCGCAGCCGCAGGGACAGGGACGCGGCCGCGGCCGCGGCAGGTGGCTCGTCATCGGCGAGCGGGCCGAGAAGGTCGGGTCGCAAGCGGCTCTGCTCCGCGCATGGGTCGGCCAAGCTGATGCGCAGGAATGCCGCGCCGCCCCCGCCGTTCCCGGTTCGCCGGTGTTTCTTTGTCGGCCGGCCCGGCATAGGCGGATCAGGCCCGTCATGGACCGCCAGATCTGCCGAACTCAGCGGCGGGACGCGGTCCATCCCGCTCACGGGTGACCGCGCTGCCCCGGCGGACCTGGATACGACGCGGCCGGAGCGGGCGACGGGCCCTCGGCGGCCGGGCGCGGCGGGTCGGAGGAGGGGGTGGAACTTACCTCCCGCACACCCGTTCCTGGCCACCTCACACCTCGGAGGCCCTGATGCGTCTTGGACGATTCTTCCTCGCACTGATGCTGATCTGCGGGCTCGCCCCCGCCCTGCGGCCCGCCCCGGCCGCGGCCGAGACGGCGGCGGCGAGCGCGGCCGCACCCACCGCCTGGACCGGCTGGCACGGCGGCTGGCGCCACCACGGCTGGCACGGCCGCCACGTCGGCTGGCACCGGCACGGCTGGGGCCGGCCCTACGCCTACCGCACCGTCGGCTATTATCCGGCGCGCTACGGCTACCGGCACCATTACTGGCGGCACGGCCACTACGGCTGGCACCACCGGCCCTATTGGCGCCATTACGGCTGGCGCCACCGTCACTGGCGGCATTACGGCTGGCATCACCGGCCGCACTGGCGCCACTACGGCTGGCATCGCCACGGCTGGCGCCACGCCCGCTTCGGCTACTGAGCGGCGCCCCCGTCGGGCCGGGCCCGGCGGCCCGGCCCTCACGCGACGCCGGCCGGGGGCTTGAGCGTCGCGCCGATGCGCGAGGAGGCGATCACCGCCTGGGTGCGGCTCTCGACGCCGAGCTTCTGCAGGATCGCCGAGACGTGCGCCTTCACGGTCGCCTCCGAGACCGAGAGCTCGTAGGCGATCTGCTTGTTGAGCAGCCCCTCCGACAGCATCATCAGCACGCGCACCTGCTGCGGCGTGAGGGTCGCGAGGCGGCGCATCAGCTCGGCCGTCTCCTTGTCCTCGGAGGCCGAGAGGGCGATGTCGGGCGGCGCCCAGGTGCCCCCCGCCAGCACCTGCCGGACCGCCCCGCCGATCTCGTCGATGTCGAGGGATTTCGGGATGAAGCCGGCGGCGCCGAAATCGAGCGCCCGGCGGATCACCACCGGATCCTCGTTGGCCGAGACGATCACCACGGGGATCGCCGGGTGCTGCGCCCGCAGGTAGATGAGGCCGGAGAAGCCCTGGACCCCCGGCATGGTGAGGTCGAGGAGGATGAGATCCACCTCCGCCTCGCGCTCGAGGAGCGCCGTCAGCGCGTCGAGGCCGCTGGCCTCGACGATGCGGGCCTCCGGCAGGATGCCTCCGACCGCCCCGCGCAGGGCGCCCCGGAAGAGCGGATGGTCGTCGGCGACGACGATGGTGGTCTCGGAACTCAAGCGGTGCCTCCCGCCCACACGCCACGGAGCCTCGCACCCGGTGACCGGCGGCCCTCTTGAAACGGAACCTTAAGCCTTTGCGGCGCGCCGGACAATTTCGGCGGGCTGCGGAATCGCCGCTATCCCGCCCTCGACCGCGCGAAACGGCCGCCGGACCGGCACTCGTCCGGCGAAACCTGGTGGAATCGGAGCCTGCGCGCCTCAGTCAGCGCGGCGTCACGCGCCTCAGCGCGGCGTCACGGGGCCCGGGAGCGCCCGCTCGGCCTCCCGCAGCAGGCGCGCCTCGTTGCGCCGCACGGTCACGATCAGCCAAGCCAGGGTGATCACCGCGACGGCCAGGAAGGCGATCCCGAGGGGACCGCTCACCGCCTCGATGCGGGTGCCGAACAGGTAGGCGCCGCCGCCGAACACGGTCGCCCAGAGCAGGCCGCCCGTGGCGTTGGAGACGAGGAAGCGCGGCCAGGCCATGCGGTTCGCCCCGGCGAGCAGGGCCGCCAGCACCCGCAGCACCGCGACGAAGCGGCCGAAGAACACCACCTTCCCGCCGTGGCGCAGGAACAGGTACTGCCCGAGCTTGATCTTGTCCGGGGTGAGGCCGATGCGCGGGCCGTGGCGGATCAGCACCGGCTGGCCGAGGCGGCGCCCGATCCAGAAGCCCATCGAGTCGCCGACCACCGCCCCGCCGGCGGCCGAGGCGACGAGCCCCGGCAGGCTGAGATCGCCGGTGGCCCCCGCGTAGACCGCCGCGGTGACGAGGCAGGTCTCGCCCGGAAGCGGGAGCCCCAGGCTCTCCAGGCCGACGATCAGCGCCACGATCCACAGACCGTGCTGCGCGATCAGGCCGGACAGGTCTCCGAGCAGGGAATGCAGCATCCGGCAAGAACCGCGCCGCCCCGGGCGAGTTCCCGGGGGCCGCCCTCGCGCCGCCGGGCCGTCACGCCCCCAGGAGATGCAGCACGACCTCCCGCCGATGGTGCTGGTCCCGGTGCTCGATCAGGTAGACGCCCTGCCAGGTGCCGAGGGCGAGCTGCTGCTCGGCGACCGGGATCGCCAGGCAGCAATCGGTCAGCATCGTGCGGATGTGGCCGGGCATGTCGTCGGGGCCCTCGTCCCGGTGCAGGTAGAACATCCGCCCCTGCCCGCGCCCGGGCAGTTCCGCGTCGTACAGGGTGGCGCCCTGGCGCGGGGCGAGCCGGTCGAGGGCGGCCAGCAGGTCCGTGCGCACGTCCGGGTCGGCATTCTCCTGGATCGTGAGCGAGGCCGAGGTGTGGCGGCAGAACAGCGTGAGCAGGCCCTGGGCGATGCCGCTGTCGCGCACGAAGCCCGCCACCTCCTGGGTGATCTCCGTGAACCCCTGCCCGTTCGTGCTCACCGTGAGCCGGCCCGTCACCTGCCGCGTCACCGCGCCCCCGGCGATCGTCTCGATCCGCTTCATCGCGCCATCTCCCGTCCCGGCATCACCTCGCGCTCGCCCCGCTCCAGGATGCGCTCCAGCGTCTCGATCCGGTCGGCCTCGGCGGGCGGCTTGTCCCAGCGGATCCGGTTCACCCGGGGAAACCGCATGGCGACGCCCGACTTGTGCCGGGTCGAGCGCTGGAGCCCCTCGAAGGCGATCTCCAGCACCAAGCCCTGGCGCGGACCATACTCCACCTCGCGCACGGGCCCGAACCGCTTGACCGTGTGGTTGCGGACGTAGCGGTCGAGCTTGGCGAGCTCCTCGTCGGTGAAGCCGTGATAGGCCTTGCCGACCGGCACCAGCTCCTCGCCGCCCTCGGGGGAGTCCCGCCAGACCCCGAACGTGTAGTCCGAGTAGAAGGAGGAGCGCTTCCCGTGCCCGCGCTGGGCGTACATCATCACCGCGTCGACGAGGTAGGGTTCGCGCTTCCACTTCCACCACGGCCCCTTGGGCCGGCCCGGCACGTAGAGGCTGTCGCGGCGCTTGAGCATCACGCCCTCGATCGCGTCGGCATCCTCGCCGGCCCCCGCCTGGGCCGGGTCGGCCCGCGCCGCCGCCAGCGCCTCCCAATCGGCGAAGGGCACGAGCGGCGAGAGGTCGATGCGCCCGTGGTCGAGGCCGGCCACGAAGGCTTCGAGCCGGGCGCGGCGCGCCCCGAAGGGGAGCGGGCGCAGGTCCTCGCCGTCGAGCGCCAGCAGGTCGTAGGCCCGCACATGGGCGGGGAAGTCCTGGAGCAGCCGGCCCGTCACCGCCTTCCGGTTGAGGCGCTGCTGCAGCACGTTGAAGCTCTGCACCCGCCCCTCGCGCAGGATGAGGAGCTCTCCGTCGAGGGCGCCCTCGAAGCGGATCGCCTCGGCGAGGTCCGGGAAGGCGGCGGAGATGTCCTCGCCGGTGCGGGAATAGATGCGGGCGACCGCGGTCCCGGCGCGGTCGCGCCCGCCGACCAGCTGCACCCGGATGCCGTCCCACTTCCACTCGGCCGCGAAGGCGGCGGGGTCGAGCCTGGCGAAGTCGGTCTCCTCGTCGACCGGGTGCGAGAGCATCGGCGGCCGGAACGGGGCGGGATCGAGGCTCTCGGGCCGCTCGGCCCGGCCCTCGACCCAGGCGAAGAGGGGCAGGTAGGGGGGCTTGAGCCCGTGCCAGACCTCCTCGACCGCGTCCGGCTCGACGCCGCCGAGGCTCGCCACCGCGGTCTTGGCGAGGCGCGCCGAGACGCCGACCCGCAGCTCGCCCGTGATGAGCTTGATGAGCGCCCAGCGGCCGGTCTCGTCGAGGACGTCGAGCCAGGCGGCGATGCGGGCGGGCAGCTCGGCCTTGCCGATGGTGGCGAGCGCCTCGACCACCTCGCTCAGGCTCGGCACCTGCGGCGGCGGGGCGTTGTGGCCGATCCCGCCGGGCTCCGGCGCCGCGGGCGCGGGCCAGATCAGGGCGGTCGTCTCCGCGAGGTCGCCGACGTAGTGGTACGACATCCGGAACAGCACCGGGTCGACCCGCGCCTCGACGAGGCCGCGGATCAGGGTGGGCTTCGCCTCCCGGAAGGTCAGGGCGCCGGTCATGGCGGCGAGCGCGGTGCCGCGCTCGGGATCGGGCGCGCGGGAAAAGTAGTCCTGGAGCAGCCGCAGCTTCGCGGTGCGCCGGGGCTCGTAGGCGAGGCGGTCGAGGAGATGGGCGAAGTCGTTCACGCGGCGCCCCCCTGGGCGGGGCCCGCCCCGCCGCGGGCGGGCTGCGTCCCGCCCCGCGTGGGCTCCGCGTCGCCCGGGGCCGGTTCCGCCTCGCCCTCGTCGCCGTAGCCGAGCATGTGCAGGGGCCGGGCGGCGATGCCCCGCGTCGCGCACCAATGCACGAGCGCGTCCTCCTGGCCGTGGGTGACCCAGACCTCGCCCGCGCCGGTCTCCGCGATGGTCCGGCAGAGATCGTCCCAATCCGAGTGGTCGGAGATGACGAGGGGCAGTTCGACGCCCTTCTGGCGGGCCCGCGCGCGCACCCGCATCCAGCCCGACGCGAAGGCCGTGACCGGATCGGGGAACTTGCGCGACCAGAGATCCTGGATGGCGGAGGGCGGGCAGAGCACGACGGCGCCCCCGAGCTTCGGCCGGTCGGCGGCCGCGACCTTCGGGGTCTCGCCGAGGGGGATCCGCTCGCGCTTGTAGAGGTCGGTGAGCTTCTCCAGCGCCCCGTGCAGGTGGATCGGCGCGTCGTAGCCGGCGGCGCGCAGGAGCGCCATCACGCGCTGCGCCTTGCCGAGGCTGTAGGCGCCGACGATGTGGGTGCGCTCGGGGAAGAGCCGCACGGAATCGAGGAGCTTGCCCACCTCGTCGGCCGCGTCCGGGTGGCGGAAGACCGGCAGGCCGAAGGTCGCCTCGGTGATGAACACGTCGCAGGGGACGAGTTCGAAGGGCAGGCAGGTCGGGTCGGGGGCCCGCTTGTAGTCGCCCGAGACGACGATGCGGCGGGCGGCGGCCTCGATCACGATCTGGGCCGAGCCCAGCACGTGGCCGGCGGGCGCGAAGCGGACGGCGACGTCGCCGAGGCGGAGCACCTCCCCGAGCCGCGCCTCCTGGCGGGCGCCGCAGAAGTCCTCGCCGTAGCGCACCGCCATGATGCGCAGGGTCTCGGGCGTCGCGAGCACGCGGCCGTGGCCGGCGCGGGCGTGGTCGGAATGGCCGTGGGTGATGAGCGCCCGCGGCACCGGGCGGACCGGGTCGACGTGGAAGTCGCCGAGCGGGCAGTAGAGGCCCTCGCGGGTGAGGGTGAGGAGGTCGTCGCTTCTGGCCATGCTGGTCCGGGATCGGCGGGACACCGTATATAGGGGCGCTCCTCCCGGCGTCCGTGCCGCGCCCCCGCCCCCTGCCCTGCCGACCTGCCCTGCCGACCTGCCCTGCCGACCTGCCCTGCCGACCTGCCCTGCCGACCTGCCCTGCCGACCTGCCCTGCCATGACCGTGCCGCTCCGCTCCTCCGGCGACCTCCTCGCCGACCGCCGCTACGTCTGGGCCGAGGCGGCCCTCGCGGAGGGCGACGCGGCCGCCGCGGCCGACCTCGCCGAGCAGGTGCTGACCCTGGTGCCGGACTACGTGCCGGCCTGGCTGCTGCTCGGGCGCGCCCGCGAGGCGCAGGCGGGGGACGACCCGGCGGCGCGGGAGCGGGCGCGGCACGCCTTCGCGGCGGCCCTCGACCTCGACCCGGACGACGCGCTCGGCGCGCGGCTGCGCCTCGCCGAACTCGGCGCGCAGGCGGGCGAGGCCGCCCTGTCGCCCGCCTACGTGCGGGCGCTGTTCGACGGCTATGCGGGCCGCTTCGAGCGCCACCTCGTCGAGGGGCTCGGCTACCGCGCCCCGGCGATGCTCCGGGACGCGCTCCTGGCGACGGGCCACCCGCTTCCCTTCCGGCGCGCCCTCGACCTCGGCTGCGGCACCGGCCTCGCGGCCCGCGCCCTCGACGACCTCGTCGTCGCCATCGAGGGCGTCGACCTCTCGCCCGGCATGCTGGCCGAGGCGCGGCGCCTGGGGCGCTACGCGGCCCTGCACGAGGGCGACCTCACCGCCTTCCTGGCCGGCCAGCCCGCCGGAGGGGCCGACCTCGTCGTGGCGGCGGACGTCTTCGTGTATCTGCGCGCGCTGGGGCCGGCCTTCGCGGGCGTGGCGCGCGCCCTCGCCCCGGGCGGGCTCTTCGCCTTCACGCTGCAGGCCCATGCGGGCGAGGGTGCGGTGCTCGGCAGCGACGGGCGCTACGCCCACGGCGAGGCGCTGGTGCGCGCGGAGGCGGCCGCAGCGGGGCTCGCGATCCTGCGGCTGGAGGCGGCCTCGACCCGCCGCGAGCGCGGGGCCGAGGTGCCGGGCTGGCTCGCGGTGCTGGGGCGGGCGACCCACGGGCCGTCGGCCGCCGAGGCGGCGGGAGGGCCGGCCGGCAGCCCCGCCCTCGCGCCGTGAGGATGCCCCCGGGAGGCTCCCGCGGGGCGGGACGATCCCGCCTCGACGCACCAGCCCCCCCGGGGTAGAACCCGCCCGCGCCCGATTTCCCCTAGGAGGCCCCATGTCGGAGACGACGCCGTTTCGCCGCGTCCTCGTGAAACTCTCCGGCGAGGCCCTTCAGGCCCCGGACGGCTACTGGCTCCACCCGCCGACCCTCGCGGCCCTCGCCGAGGACATCGCCCAGACGCTGCAGGCCGGGATTCAGGTGGCGCTGGTGGTCGGGGGCGGCAACGTGATCCGCGGCGCACGGGTCTCGGCGGCGGGCTGGATCGACCGGGCCACCGGCGATTCCCTCGGCATGATCGCCACCGTGATGAACTCGCTGGCCCTGGAGACGGCGCTCAACGCCGCGGGCGTCACCGCCCGCACCATGTCGGCGGTGTCGATGCCGACCATCTGCGAGACCTACGCGCGCCAGCCCGCCCTGCACCACCTCGACAAGGGACAGGTCGTGGTCCTGGCGGGCGGCACCGGCAACCCCTACTTCACGACCGACACCGCCGCGGTGCTGCGCGCCGCCGAACTCAAGTGCGACGCGGTGCTGAAGGCGACCCAGGTCGACGGCGTCTACTCGGCCGATCCCAAGCAGGATCCCAGGGCCGTGCGCTACGACCGGCTCACCCACGACGAGGCCATCGCCCGCGACCTCAAGGTGATGGACACCGCCGCCTTCGCGCTCGCCCGCGAGAGCCGGCTCGCCCTCGTCGTCGGCTCCGTCCACGCGCCGAGTTCGGTGACGGCGATCCTGACCGGCCGGGCCCCCGCCACCCGCGTGGTGCCGTGACGCGGCGCGGCCCGGAAACGACCAGCGCCGGAGCCATTTGCGACAGGTCGGGTTTTGGTTCATTGAAGCCGGAACGAGGGGCGGGCGCCCGGGGCGCCGGCTCCGCGCGCAGGCTCCGTCTCGGGAAGAGCAGGAATGGCCACCCCCACCTTCGATCTCGCCGACATCAAGCGCCGCATGCAGGGCGCCGTGAACTCGCTCAAGCACGACCTCGGCTCGCTGCGGACGGGCCGGGCGAGCCCCACCCTGCTCGATCCGATCCAGGTCGAGGCCTACGGCGCGGCGATGCCGATGGCCCAGGTCGCGACGATCAGCGTGCCGGAGCCGCGCCTCCTCAGCGTCGCGGTCTGGGACCGCGGCATGGTGAGCGCGGTCGAGAAGGCGATCCGCGAATCCGATCTCGGCCTCAACCCGATGACCGAGGGCCAGACCATCCGGCTGCGCATCCCCGAGATGAACGAGCAGCGCCGCAAGGAGATGGTGAAGGTCGCGCACAAATACGCCGAGGAGGCCCGCGTCGCCGTCCGCCACGTGCGCCGCGACGGCCTCGACCTGCTCAAGAAGCTGGAGAAGGACGGCGCCATCAGCCAGGATGACGAGAAGCGCCAGGCCGATCAGGTGCAGAAGGTCACCGATCAGCACATCGCCGAGGTCGATCAGACCTTGGCCGCGAAGGAAAAGGAGATCATGCAGGTCTGATCGGGATCGGCAGGGATCTTCCACAACGGGTGCGCACGGGCCGGCAGGGCCCGTCCGACAGGTCGGGGCGGGGATGGCGGGCGACGGCAAGACGGCACTCCTCGCGGACGCGCAGACGAGCGCGGGCCAGTCGAACGGTGGCCAGTCGAACGGCGGCAAGGCGCGCGACATCCCGGCGCACGTCGCCATCATCATGGACGGCAACGGGCGCTGGGCCGCCCGCCGCGGCCTGCCGCGCGCGGAGGGCCACCGCCGCGGCGTCGAGGCGGTGCGGCGGGCCGTGCGCGCCGCGCTCGAATTCGGCATCGGCTACCTCACGGTCTACAGCTTCTCGTCCGAGAACTGGCGCCGGCCCGCGGCGGAGGTCGCCGACCTGATGGGGCTGCTCAAGCTGTTCGTGCGGCGCGACCTCGCCGACCTGCACGCGAACGGCGTGCGGGTGCGGATCATCGGCGCCCGCGAGGGCCTGCCCGCGGACATCGCCGCCCTGCTGCGCGAGGCCGAGGAGCGCACCGCCGCCAATACCCGGCTCACCCTGGTGGTCGCCTTCAACTATGGCGGGCGCCAGGAGATCGTCCGCGCGGTGCAGTCCCTTGCGCGGGCCGTGCAGGAGGGGCGGCTCGCCCCCGAGGCGATCGACCTCGACGCCGTGGCGGGCGCCCTCGACACGCGGGGGATCCCCGACCCCGACCTGGTGATCCGCACCTCGGGCGAGCAGCGGGTGTCGAACTTCCTCACGTGGCAGACCGCCTACTCGGAATTCGTGTTCCTGCCGGACCTGTGGCCGGATTTCGACCGCGCCGCCTTCGCGGCGGCGATCGACGCCTATCAGGGCCGCGAGCGCCGCTTCGGCGGGCTCTCCGCGCAGGCGGGCTGATGGCGCCCCCCGGCAAGGTCCCGGCCGGCCGCGCGGGCTGGCCGGCGAGCGAGCTCGGGCTGCGCGCCGTCTCGGGCGCCGTGCTGGGCCTCGCGGTGCTGGCCGCCACGCTCACCGGCGGCTGGCTCTTCGCCCTGGTCTGGCTCGCGGCCGGGCTCGCCATCGTGGGCGAGTGGCTCGCCATCACGGGAACGCGGCCCTACCGGCCCCTGCTCGGCCTCGCCGGGCTGGTGCTGGCCGGGCTCGTCGCCGGGGCGCGGCTCGGGGCGCCCGCGCCCTGGCTCGCCGCCGGCGCCGGGGCGGGCGCCGCGCTGCTCGCGCTCCTGGCCCGGCCGCCTGCCGGCCGGCTCTGGGCCCCCTTGAGCCTCGCCTGCGCGGGCGTCGTCGCCCTCGTGCCCGTGCTGCTGCGCGACGATCCCCGCATCGGGCTCGCCGGGCCGCTCTGGCTGTTCGGCACGGTCTGGACCACCGACATCGCCGCCTACTTCACCGGCCGGGCGCTGGGCGGCCCCAAGCTCTGGCCGGCGGTGAGCCCGAAGAAGACCTGGTCGGGCTTCTGCGGGGGACTCCTCGGCGCCACCCTGGTGGGCGGCGCCATCGCGGCGAACGCCGCCCATCTGGGCGGGGCGGCGAGCCTGCCCGCGGCCTCCGCCCTGCTCCTCTCGGCGCTGGGCTCGGTGCTGAGCCAGGGCGGCGACCTCGCCGAATCCGCCCTCAAGCGGGCCTACGGCGCCAAGGATTCCGGCCGCCTGATCCCGGGCCACGGCGGCGTCATGGACCGGCTCGACGGGTTCTTCGCCGTGGCGCTGCTCGCCGGGCTGATCCTGGCCCTGCAGGCCGGGTGAGGGCCCGCAGGGCCGGCGGCTGCGCCGGCGGCGGCTACGCCGGCGGCGGCTACGCCGCCTGGATGGCGTCGAGGAAGTCGTCGACCTCCCGCTTCACCGTCAGGGATTGCGAGGCGAGTTCGGCCGCCGCCGCGAGAACCTGCGAGGCCGCGCCGCCCGTCTCGCTCGCCGCGCTGAGCACCCGGGTCGCGCTGGCGGAGACGTCCTGCGTGCCCCGGGCCGCCTCGCCGGCATTGCGCGAGATCTCGTTCGTGGCGGCGGTCTGCTCCACCACGGTCGAGGCGATGGTGCCGGTGATCTCGTTGATCGACGCGATGGTGGCGCCGATCTGCCGGATCGCCGCGGCGGCCTGCTGCGTGGCCGCCTGGATCGCCGCGATCTGCCCGCCGATCTCGTCGGTCGCCCGGGCGGTCTGACCGGCGAGCTCCTTGACCTCGGCGGCGACGACCGCGAAGCCGCGCCCCGCCTCCCCGGCCCGGGCGGCCTCGATGGTCGCGTTCAGGGCCAGCAGGTTGGTCTGGCTGGCGATCGAGGAGATCATCGCCACGGCCGCGCCGATGCGCTCGGCCGCCTCGCTCAGGGAGGCCATGCTGGCGTTGGTCGCCTCGGCCTCCCGCGTCGCCAGGGTGGCGACCTCGCTGGAGCGCAGCACCTGCCGCTCGACCTCCTGGAGCGAGGCCACCATCTCCTCGGCGGCGGTCGCGACCATGCGGACATTCGCGGCGGTCTGCTCGGCGGCGGTGCTCGACGCGGCGGCCTGCTGGTTCGTCCCGTCGGCGACCCGCGTCATCCCGCGGGCGGTGGCGTCGAGCTCGGTCGCGGCCGAGGTCACGATCTCGAGCGCCCCCGCGATGCGCTGCTGGAAGCCGCGTACGAGTGCGTCGACCCGGTCGGCCCGCCGCTGGCGGGCGGATTGCGCCTCGGCCTGGGCCGCCTCAAGGGCGATGCGGTCAAGGGCGTTGCGGCGGAAGACCTCGACGGCCGCGGCCATGCGGCCCATCTCGTCGGACGTCCCCTGAGCCGGCACCTCGACACCCATGTCGCCCTCCGCGAGGCGCCGCATCGTCTCGGTCATCCCGATGATCGGCCGGACGATGCTGCGCGCGATCAGGACGGCGAGCGCGGCGCCGAGGACGAGGACCAGCCCGACCAGGACGAGCTGGGTCAGGCGCGCGGCCTCCACGGCGGCGGCGGCCTCGGCCCGCGACGTGGTGACGACCTCCTGGAGCTTGCCCTGGACGTGGCTCGCGTCCTCGGAGATCGCGGCGACCGCCGGCTTGATGCCGGATTCGTAGGCCGTCCGGGCCTCGGCCATGGCGGCGAAGGTGGAGCCGAACGCCGCCGCGTAGGCGGCGAGCGCGCCCTCGACGGCGCGGATCGCCGCCGCGGAGACGCTCTTGGAGTCGGTGCGCCGAAGCAGTTCGAGCGCGTCCCGCGTCTTGCCGGCATGGGTCCGGAAGGTGATCGCCCCGTTCGGATCCAGGGTGGCGAGGAAGCGCCAGTTCGCGACCTGCGTCAGGAGCACGGCCGCCTCGACCGCGCCCACCTGCGCGACCTGCGCGGCGCTGTCCCGCTCCCAGATCTCCGCCGTCAGCACGCCGGTGAGCCGCGTCAGCTCGTCGCCTCCCTTGAGGAGCCTGTCCTTCTCGCGCAGGATCGTCCGGCCGGCCTCGGCGAGGCGGTCGATCTGCGTCCTCAGTTGCCGGGCGTTCCCGTTGATCCGCAGGTAGATCTGCCGCCGCTCGGCGGTGAGCGCCTGGTCGACCATCCGCAGGCTCAGTTCCTCGAGGGCACCGCGGCTCTCCTCCATCCGGGTGATCATCTCGGGCGACCAGGTCGCCCGGTAGACCTCGGATTGCTCGGTGAGGCGGGCCGCCAGCGCGGTGGCGTTCGAAGCCCGGCGGGTCCGCGCCTCGAGCCCCTCGCGCGTTTCGTAACTGTCGATGGTGAGGCGCTGCTGCCGCGCGGAGAACACACCCAGTGCGGCCGTGAGCAGCACCAGGAAGCCGAAGCCCGCGTAGAGTCGCCACCGAATTCCCAGCCTCATAACCTCTTCACCTCGCCGTTTTTCCGCAAGGTCATGAAGGTCCGGTTCGGTTAACAAAACGCTCTCTACAGCGTGGCCCGGATCGAAATCTTGATCACGCGCCACCATGCGGGTGCCGGGCGTCGGCTCCCGGCGGACGGGCGCCGCGCCCCGGGCGCGGGCGCACGGGCGGGTGCGAAACCGGACGGATTGCCGATCGGCCCTCCGCTTCGATATGGCTTCCGGGACCAGTGAGGATCTCAGACCTTGACGCGCACCGTCACCGTGCTCGGGGCGACCGGCTCCATCGGGCGCTCCACCGCCGACCTCCTCGACCAGCACCGCGACCGCTTCCGGGTCGCCGCGGTGGCGGGGGGCAGGGACGCCGCCTCCCTGGCCCGCGTCGCCCGCGCGCTCGGGGCCGAGTTCGCGGCCCTCGCCGATCCGGAGGGCGGGCCGGCCCTGCGGGACGCCCTCGGGGGCAGCGGCATCGCCTGCGGGGCCGGGCCGGAGGCGGTGGTCGAGGCGGCGAGCCGCGAGGCCGACCTCGTCGTGGCGGCGGTGAGCGGCGCGGCGGGGCTCGGCCCGACCCACGCGGCGATCCGGCTCGGGCGCACCGTCGCCCTCGCCAACAAGGAGAGCCTCGTCTGCGCGGGCGACGCCTTCATGCGCGACGCGCGGCGCTACGGGGCCCGCATCCTGCCGATGGATTCCGAGCACAACGCCCTCGCCCAGGCGATCGGCGAGGGCAAGGTCGAGGACATCACCCGGATGACCATCACGGCCTCGGGCGGGCCCTTCCGCACGGCCCCGCGCGAGACCATCGCGGCGGCGAGCGCCGCCCAGGCCGCCGCCCACCCGACCTGGTCGATGGGCATGAAGATCAACATCGATTCCGCCACCCTGATGAACAAGGGCCTCGAACTCGTCGAGGCGCACCACCTCTTCGCCATCGAGGCCGAGCGGCTCGACGTCGTGGTCCACCCCCAATCCATCGTCCACGGCCTGGTGACGTGGCGGGACGGGGCGGTGACGGCCGGGCTCGCGATGCCGGACATGCGGGTGCCGATCGCCCATTGCCTCGGCATCGGCGAGCGCCTGACCGTCGCGCGGGGGCGCCCCGTCGACCTCGCCGCCACCGGCAGCCTCACCTTCGAGCGACCGGACGAGGAGCGCTTCCCCTGCCTGCGCATCGCGAAGGCCGCGCTCGCCACGGGCGGCGCGCAGCCGACGGTGATGAACGCCGCCAACGAGATCGCGGTCGCGGCGTTCATCGCCGGGCGCATCGGCTTCTACGACATCGCCGCCCTCGTCGAGCGGGCCTGCGCGGCCTTCGCGGCCCGCTTCCCCGCCGCCCCGGCCGACGTCGGGGAGGCGCTCGCCATGGACGACGAGGTGCGGCGCTGGAGCGCGCAGGCCCTCGGCTGACCGGCACCGCGCCATCCGGCCGAGAATCCCGCTCCCGCATCGTGCCCGGCGCCGAAATCGCCGCCGAAGTCGCCGCCGAAGCGGCCGCGCCTCAGGCGCACGGTGGCGTGCCGCCCGAGCGCGCCGTTAACCGCGGCCGGAGCCGGGCGGGGGCGGCGCATCCGCGCCCTGTCCTCGGCGCACGGGAAGCGGTATGACAGGCGGATGCGCGCCCGGGCCCTCGGCCCCGGACGCCCGGGGCGGAAGCCGGTCGCGGCCGGACCGCGCCCCGGGTCTTGATTTTGCCGCACGTCCCGACGGACCGGCCCCCGGCTTGGTCGGGACGTGCACTGAGAGGAACCGGCGGATGCCGGGCGGGCCGACATGACCTTTCTCAACGCCCTGACGGAGACGACCGGCAGCCTCCTCTACATCGTGCCGTCGTTCCTGTTCGTGCTGACCGTGGTGGTGTTCATCCACGAACTCGGCCACTTCCTGGTCGGCCGCTGGTGCGGCGTCGGGGTGACGAGCTTCTCGATCGGCTTCGGGCCGGAGATCGCCGGCTTCACCGACCGGCGGGGCACGCGCTGGAAGCTCTCGGCGATCCCGCTCGGCGGCTACGTCAAGTTCGTGGGCGACCAGAACGGCGCCAGCGTGCCCGACCCCGACAGCCTCGCGCGGATGAGCGCGGACGAGCGCGCGATCAGCTTCCACACCCAGCCGGTCTGGAAGCGCATCGCCATCGTGGCGGCCGGTCCGGCGGCGAATTTCCTGCTCGCCGTGCTGGTCTTCGCCGGCTCGATCTACGCCCTCGGGCGCATGGAGGTGACGCCGCTCGTCTCCGGGATCCAGCCCGGCAGCGCCGCCGCGCGGGCCGGCTTCCAGGTCGGCGACGTCGTCCAGGCGATCAACGGCCGGCCGGTGACGCACTTCGCCGACATGCAGCGGATCGTCTCGGGCAGCGGCGGCGAGACGCTCCGCGTCACGGTCGAGCGCGGGGGCGTGCGCACCACCCTGGAGGCCGTGCCCGACACCGTGCAGGAGAAGACGCCCTTCGGCACCCACCGCCTCGGGCGGCTCGGGATCCAGGGCCCGCGCGACGCCGCCGACGTCAAGCTCGCCCGCTACGGCCTGGTGGATTCCCTCAGGATCGGCGTCTCCGAGACCTACTACGTGGTCGAGCGCACCTTCGACTACATGGGCAAGCTGATCACCGGGCGCGAATCGGCCGACCAGCTCTCCGGCCCGATGGGCATCGCCCGGGTCTCGGGCCAGGCCGCCAAGGCCGGGGGCCTCTCGGCGGTGATCGGCCTCATCGCGGTCCTGTCGGTCTCGATCGGGCTCATCAACCTGTTCCCGGTCCCGCTTCTCGATGGCGGCCACCTGATGTTCTACGCCGTCGAGGTCCTGCGCGGCCGCCCCCTGAGCGAGCGTGCCCAGGAAATCGGCTTCCGCATCGGCCTCGCCCTCGTGCTCATGCTCATGCTGTTCGCCACCTGGAACGATATCGTGCAGATCGGCACCTCCTGGACCCGCGGAACCTGAGGCCCGCGCCGGGAGAAGCTGGCAATTCGAGCGATCGCGTTCAGCCTTTCCGCACAGGTCCCGACATAAATTCGTCGGGATCATGGGCGCTCATCTGCGCGAATCCCGATCTGGGCCGGCGCGCGACGGCGGTGCTTCAGGGCTTGCTGACTCTGCCGCGCGAAAGCCGGCGGGGATCCCGTGACAGGAAGGCCACGTCCCCCCAAAATCCCGGTCCGATGCGAGCTTGGCGTTTGCTTCGCGGGGGATTCTCAGTAGAAGCGGGCGAGGACCAGACGGTCCCCGCCCTCCTCGCAGAGGGTCGGCGACCCGCGGGTGCGAACCCGGACCGATAAAAAAGAGACGGGCCATTTGATGATGTCGATGACAGGGAAGCGCGCGCGCGTGTCGGCCACTGGCGCCATCATGATGGCAGCCGGACTGGCCGCGGGTGGCGCGCAGGCGCAGCAGGTCGTCGTGCAGGGCAACAGCCGCGTCGACGCCGACACGGTGCGGTCCTACGTGACCGGCGTGTCGCCCGAGGAGGCCCGGCGCAATCTGATCGCGAGCGGGATGTTCTCGGACGTCCGGGTTTCCCAGAGCGGCGGCCGCACCGTGGTGACGGTGCGGGAGAACAACACGATCAACCGCGTCGTCTTCGAGGGCAACAAGAAGGTCGAGAAGAGCACTCTCGAGAGCATCGTCGAGGCGAAGTCCCGCGCGGGCTTCAACCCCGCCGTGGTCCAGTCCGACGTCGAGCGCATCCGCGAGGTCTACCGCCGCTCCGGCCGCGGTCTCGCCAAGGTCTCGTACCGGACGGTGGACCTGCCGAACGGCTCGATCGACGTGATCTACACTATCGACGAGGGCGACAAGACCGGCATCAGGGAGATCCACTTCGTCGGCAATCAGGCCTATTCCGAGGGTCGCCTCAAGGACCTGATGACCTCGACGGAGATGAACCTCCTCAGCTTCGTCAAGACCTCGGACGTCTACGATCCCGACCGGATCGCCAACGACCTCGACCTCGTGCGCCGCTACTACCTGAAGAACGGCTACGCCGATTTCCGGGTCGTCTCCGCGGATGCGCGCTTCGACGAGGGCGCGGGCGGCTGGATCATCACCGTCACGGTGGAGGAGGGTCGGCAGTACCGGGTCGGCGCGGTGGCGATCGACTCGCGGCTCGGCGGCGTCGACGGCGCGACCCTGCGCGACGAGATCCGCACCGAGGTCGGCGACGTCTACAACGCCGAGGACGTGGAGCGCACCCTGACCGGCGTCACCACCGAGGTGGCGCGCCGCGGCTATCCCTTCGCGCAGGTCCGCCCGACCGGCGAGCGCGACCGGGCCTCCGGCACCGTGGCCCTCGGCTTCGTGGTCGAGGACGGCCCGCGCGTCTACGTCGAGCGCATCAACGTCCGCGGCAACACCCGCACCCGCGACTACGTGGTCCGGCGCGAGCTCGATTTCGGCGAGGGCGACGCCTACAACCGCGTCCTCGTGGACCGGGCCGAGCGGCGCCTGAACGGGCTGGGCTTCTTCAAGAAGGTCCGCTTCTCGAACGAGCCGGGCTCGTCGCCCGACCGCGTCGTCGTCAACATCGACGTCGAGGATCAACCCACCGGCTCGTTCTCGGTGGCGGGCGGCTATTCCACGGCCGACGGCGTCATCGGCGAGGTCTCGGTCTCGGAGTCGAACTTCCTCGGCCGCGGCCAGTACGTGCGCCTCGGCGTCTCCGCCGGCCAGTACACCCGCGGCATCGACTTCTCCTTCACCGAGCCGTACTTCCTCGGCTACCGGCTGGCCGCCGGCTTCGACGTGTTCAGCAAGTACAGCGACCTGACCCGCTACTCGCGCTACGTGACCGACGTGACCGGCGGCCAGCTGCGCCTCGGCCTGCCGATCACCGAGGAGTTCGGCATCACGCTGCGCTACTCGCTCTACAACACGACCCTCAAGATCCCGAACACCCTGAAGCGCCCCTACAACGATTGCTCGTTCCCGCTCGCGGGCTACACGGCGGTCAACGCGCTCGGGCAGGCGCTCTACCCGAACTGCGCCTATGACGGCGAGGCCTCGATCGCCCTCAAGGAATCGGTCGGCGACACGCTCACCTCGCTGGCGGGCGTGACCCTGGCCTACTCGACCCTCGACAACCTGCAGCTGCCGCGCAACGGCTTCTACGGCGAGTTGAAGCCCGAATTCGCCGGTCTCGGCGGCGACTCGAAGTTCTTCCGCGTCACCGGCGAGGCCCGCTACTACAAGGAGCTGTGGGAGGACGTCGTCGGCTTCGTGAAGATCCAGGGCGGCCACATCATGCCGACCGAGGGCAACACGCTGCGGATCACCGACCAGTTCTTCCTCGGCCCGTCGCTGGTGCGCGGCTTCGCGCCGAACGGCATCGGCCCGCGCGACATCGGCTCGACCGATTCCCGCTCGAACGCGCTCGGCGGCACCACCTATATCGGCGGCACCGTCGAGGTGCAGTTCCCGATCTGGGGCATCCCGAAGGATATCGGCCTGAAGGGCGCCATCTTCGCGGATGCGGGCACGCTGTTCGGCTACAAGTCCAAGCGCACCTTCGACGTCAACGGCGACGGCATCATCAACGGCTTCAGCCCGGTCGGCGGCTGCAACTTCAACACGTTCACGATCGGCGTAGAGCCCGAATGCGTGAACGTGCGCGACCAGGCGACTCTGCGCTCCTCGGTCGGTGCCTCGATCCTCTGGAACTCGCCGCTGGGCCCGATCCGCTTCGACTACGCCTACGCCCTCACCCGGGACGAGGGCGTGCTGACGGCGGGCGGCAAGGTCGGCAAGGACCAGCTTCAGGCCTTCCGCTTCTCGGGCGGCTCGCGCTTCTGAGCCCTCCCGGACGCGGCAGGGCGCCGCCACGGCGGCGCGCCTCGGCAGGGATGATCGATGCGGCACCCGTTCCCCCCGGAACGGGTGCCGTTCCGTTGAATGCCCCACGCCGCCTCGGACCAGCGGTCATCCGACATCCGACGGATTGCTTCGCCATCTCCGATTTCGGCCATGCGGATGTCGTCCGCGCTCAGGCGCCGCGCTCAGGCGCCGCGCGGGCTTGGGATCCGGGACCCGCTTCGATCAAGCGGATCCCGGATCCCTCCTCATGACCGCTGGTTCCGTTCTCGACGTGTCGCCAAGCCCTTTTTGCGCCAGTCCTTTTTCCACCAAGCCTGTCTCGCCACGCCTTCGGCGTGGCGCCGAGAATTCGCGAGGCTCGACGGCCCGCCGCGCCGGCATCCCGGGTCGTCGGGATCACAGGGCCGGGCCGCCTCGCAGCAGGTGATCCCTGACCGTCACGACGCGCGGCTGGCGAAGCGCGCCCGGGTTCCAGGCCAGGTAGAGGGCGTTGTCCAGCCCCTCGCGGGCGGTCGGCAGCTCGGTCAGCCGCCCCAGCGCCAGCGCCTCGGCGCAGACGTAGTCCGGCAGCACCGTCCATCCCACGCCCGCCACCGCCATGCCGGTCAGGCGGCGCAGGTCGGGCGCCGTCGCGACGGCCTGCAGGTCCGGGAGCCCGTCGAAGACCTGCGCGAAGAAGGGCCGGATCAGCGGCAGGCCCTCGTCGTAGGCGATGCACGGCAGGCCGCGCAGGATGTCGGCCGCGACGATGCGGCCCTTCGCGCGCGCGGCGAGCGCCGGCGCCGCGACCAGCAGCAAGCGCTCGCGGCCCAGTTCGGCGAAGCCGAGGCCCCTGCCCTCCGGCAGCGAGGCGGTGACGGCCAGATCCGCGTGGCCCTCCCCCAGGGCGGCGTAGATGCGGTCGCGGCCCCCCGTCCCGATGCGCAGCCGCAGCCCCTGCGCCACCAGCGGCGCCAGCGCCGGCCCGATGCGCGCGGAGAGGTATTCGGCCGGACCGACCAGGTGCACGGTGCCGGAGAGCTGGCTCGAGCGGGCGCGGGCCGCCGCCATCACCGCGTCGATGCGGTCGAGGGCGGCCGCGACCGAGCGGGCGAGATCGTCGGCCGCCGGCGTCGGGCTCACGCCGCGCGCCTGCCGGACGAAGAGCGGCCTTCCGAGCTGCCCCTCCAGCGCCGCGACGTGGGCCGAGGCCGCCGGCTGGGTGATGCCGAGTTGCCGCGCCGCGCGGGTGATCGAGCCGGCGCGGTCGGCGCAGAGGAAGGTGCGCAAGGAGACGAGGTGGCTCATCGCCGGAAGCGGGCATGGGAATGTCCCCGTTCCCTACCGCGACGGGCGATGCCTGTCCTCTCCCTCGGGCAGGCATGGCCCGGGGGCCGACCCGAGCATGGCGGGGGCCGGTCGCTGGATGGCCCCGCCGCCTCGCCAGGTGGGCAGCCCGCCACGCGGCAGCGGCCTGCGGGTGACCCCGCGGAGCGGTCATCTCGATAGGCGCGACGAGCGCGACCGGATGGCCGCGAAGCGGTCGGCGCGACGGGTCGGCGCTGGGGGAGCCATCGGATCTCTGATCGGTCCTCCCACGAGGAGTGATTTCCGCCGCCGAGTCCGGCTTGGCAAGGTCCGGCTTGGCAAGGTCCGGCTTGGCAAGGTCCGGCGCGGCAAGGCCCGGTCCGGCAAGGTCCGGTCCGGCAAGGTCCGGCTTGGCAAGGTCCGGCTTGGCAAGGAGCACGCACATGGCCCGTTTCAGCATCCTGATGATCGCCACCTCGGCCGCGACGATGGGCGATCCGGCGAAGCCGACCGGCGTCTGGTTCGAGGAACTGGCGACGCCCTATTGCGCGTTCGTGGACGCGGGCGCGGCGGTGACGCTGGCGTCGATCGCCGGCGGACCGGTCCCGATCGATCCGCGCTCGGTCAAGCCGAAGGGCGAGAACGAGGCCGCCGTCGAGCGCTTCCTCGGCGATGCGGCGGCCTCGAAGGCGCTCGCCGAGACGCCTGCCATCGCGGCGATCGACGCCGAGGCCGACGACGCGGTGTTCCTGCCCGGCGGCCACGGCACCATGGTCGACCTGCCGGAGAGCGCGGCCCTGGCCGCGCTGCTCGGCAAGGCGTGGGCGCAGGGCAAGGTGGTCGCCGCCGTCTGCCACGGGCCGGCGGGGCTGGTGAACGCCAAGGCCGAGACCGGCGCGCCGCTGGTGCAGGGCCGCCGCGTGACCGGCTTCACCGACAGCGAGGAGCGCGCCGTGGGCCTCGACGCGGCCGTCCCGTTCCTCGTCGAAACGCGGCTGCGCGAGCTCGGCGGGGTCTACGAGCGCGCGGCCGATTTCCACCCCTTCGCGGTGGCGGACGGCCGGCTCGTGACGGGCCAGAACCCGGCCTCCTCGGCGCTCACCGCCAGGCTGGTCCTCGACGCGCTCGCCGCGCGCTGACCCGCGACGCCCCCGGCGGGACGAGGGAGTCGCCCGCCTCCCGGCCCCGGGGCCCGCCTCCCCGCATCCTCCCGGGCCGGCTCCGCGCGGAGCCGGCCTTTTTCGTTTGTGCCGCCCGGCGCGACCCGCTAGGGCGGGCCTCCGTCGCGGTGCCGTCCGGCCCGCCGGTCCTGCCGCGAGCGCCGAGCATGTCCGACCCGGTCTTCTTCCCCTTCGCCGGCCCGATCTCCCTGGGCGAGGTCGCGGCGCTGGCCGGGGCCGCCCTGCCGGCCGGCCTCGACGGCACCCTCGCGGTCGCGGGCGCCGCTCCCCTGGAGAGCGCCGGGCCGGACGACCTCGCCTACATGGACAATGCCAAGTACGCGGAGGCGCTCGGCCGCACCCGGGCGCGGGCCTGCCTGGTCTCGCCGCGCTTCGCCGCCCGGGTGCCGGAGGGCACGGCCGCGCTGGTGACGCCCCAGCCCTACCGGGGCTTCGCCCAGGTGCTGGCGCGGCTCTTCCCGAGCGCCGCGCGGCCGGGCTCGCTGTTCGGCGCCACCGGCGTCTCGCCGGGCTCCTTCGTGCATCCGGAGGCGCGGCTCGAACCCGGCGTGGTCGTCGATCCCGGGGTGGTGATCGGCCCCGGGGCGGAGATCGGCAGCGGGACCGTGCTGGCGGCCGGGGCGGTGGTCGGGCCGGGCACCCGGATCGGGCGCGGCTGCGCCATCGGGCCGGGCGCCTCGCTGCTCCACGCGCTGGTCGGCAACCGGGTCATCGTCCACGGCGGCGCCCGCATCGGCCAGGACGGGTTCGGCTTCGCCATGGGGGCGGGCGGGCACCTCAAGGTGCCGCAGGTCGGCCGGGTCATCATCCAGGACGACGTCGAGATCGGCGCCAACACCACGATCGACCGCGGCGCCAGCCGCGACACGATCGTCGGCGAGGGCACCAAGATCGACAACCTCGTGCAGATCGCCCACAACGTGGTGATCGGCCGCCACTGCGTGATCGTGGCCCAGGTCGGCATCTCGGGCTCGACCACCCTCGAGGATTACGTGGTGCTGGGCGGCCAGGTCGGCGTCGTCGGGCACCTGCGGATCGGCATGGGCGCGCAGATCGCCGGCTCCAGCAACATCAACAAGGACGTGCCGCCGGGCGCCCGCTGGGGCGGGACCCCGGCCAAGCCGGTGCGCGAGTGGTTCCGCGAGATGACGACGCTCAAGCGGCTCGCCGCGCGCGAGCGCGGGCCGGAGGACACGGACGGCTAGTTCCGCCCCCATACGGCCGCAAAGTCCTTGCATCGGCGGTCGCTTCCTCGCCATTGACGAGGCCCGTCCTCGGCCCGCCGGCCGATCCCGACCATCCTTGAGGCCGCGCATGGAGCCCGACGCGAAGTCCCCGACACCCGGCACGACCGAGACGCCCCGCGAATTGGCAACGGCCGACATCCTGCGGGTGATGGAGCTCCTGCCCCACCGCTACCCGTTCCTGCTCGTCGACAGGATCGTCGAGATCGACGGCGACTCCAGCTGCATCGGCATCAAGAACGTCACCATCAACGAGCCGCAATTCACCGGCCACTTTCCCAAGGTCCCGGTCTTCCCCGGCGTGCTGCTGGTCGAGGGCATGGCCCAGACGGCGGGCGCCATCTGCTGCGCCCACACGCTCACCCGGGACACGCGGCCGAGCCGGGTCTACCTGATGACGATCGACAAGGTGAAGTTCCGCAAGCCCGTCGTGCCCGGCGACACCGTCGAGTACCACATGAGGAAGCTGACGAACCGCCGCACCATGTGGTGGTTCCGGGGCGAGGCGAAGGTCGCGGGCACGCTGGTGGCGGAGGCCGAGATCGGCGCCATGCTGGTGACCGAATGAGCGCCGGCGGCTCCCCGGGCGAGGCGCGCATCCACCCGAGCGCCGTGGTCGAGGACGGCGCGGTGCTCGGCGAGGGCGTGCGCGTCGGTCCCTTCTGCCATGTCGGGCCGGAGGTGCGGCTCGGCGACGGGGTCGAGCTCGTGAGCCACGCGGTGGTGGCGGGCCGCACCAGCGTGGGCGCCCGCACGCGGATCTTCCCCTTCGCGTCGATCGGCCACCCGCCGCAGGACCTGAAGTACCGCGGCGAGCCCTCGAGCCTCACGATCGGGGCCGATTGCCTGATCCGCGAGGGCGTGACGATGAATCCCGGCACGGCCGGCGGCGGCCTGGAGACGGTCGTCGGCGACCGCTGCGCCTTCCTGGCCAACAGCCATGTCGGGCACGATTGCCGGATCGGCGACAACGTCGTGTTCTCGAACAACGTGATGCTCGCCGGCCACTGCACGGTGGGGGATTTCGCCATCCTGGGCGGCGGGGCGGCGGTGATCCAGTTCGCGCGGGTCGGCCCGCACGCCTTCGTGGGCGGCCTCTCGGGGCTGGAGAACGACCTCATCCCCTACGGGATGGCGCTGGGCAACCGGGCCTACCTCTCGGGCCTCAACATCATCGGCCTGCAGCGCCGGGGCTTCTCGCGGGAGGACATCCACGCGCTGCGGCGCGCCTACCGGCTGCTCTTCGCGCAGGAGGGCACGCTGATGGAGCGCGTCGAGGACGTGGCGGCGGAGTTCGAGACGCACCCGATCGTGCAGGAGATCCTCGCCTTCCTGCGCGAGGGCGGCAAGCGCTCGGTCTGCATGCCGCGCGAGACGCCGGGACCGGCCTGAGGCGCGCCATGGCGGGCGGCACCGTGGCGATCGTGGCGGGCGCGGGACGGCTCCCGCTCCTCGTCGCCTCGGCCCTCGACGCGGCGGGGCGCCCCTTCCGGATCCTGGCGATCCGCGGCTTCGCCGACCCGGCGACCCGGCGCCGCGCCCACGCCACCGTCGACCTCCTCGACGTGCGCGGCGCGCTGGCGCGCCTCGACGCGTGGCGGCCCTCGGGCGTGACCCTGGCGGGCGCGGTGTCCCGGCCGAGCCCGGCGGCCCTCCTCAACACGCTCGCGGCCCTGCGCAACCGGGACGAGCTGCGCTCCCTGGCGCAGGGGGGCGACGACCACCTGCTGCGCGGCGTGCTGGCGCTGCTGGAGGAGCACGGGCACCGCATCCTCGGCGTGCACGAACTCGCCCCCGGGTTGATGGCCCCGCCCGGCCCGCTCGGGGCGCGCCGGCCGGACGCCGCCGCCGAGATCTCGGTCGCGACCGGCCGGGCGCTGCTCGCGAGCCTCGCCGCCCACGATGTCGGGCAGGCGGCCGCGGTGGCGGGCCGGCGCGTGCTGGCGGTCGAGGGGCCGGAGGGCACCGACCGGATGCTCGCCCGCGTCCGCGGCCTCGCGCGGCGCCCCCTCGGCCTCGGGCGCCCTCCCGCGGGCCTTGTCCTGGTCAAGCTCGCCAAGAGCGGGCAGGACCTGCGGGTCGACTTGCCGGCGGTGGGCCCGCGCACGGTGCGGGCGGCGGCGGCGGCCGGCTGCGCCGGGATCGCGGTCGGCGCCGGCGACACGCTGATCCTCGACCGCGGCGAGACCGCCGCCCTCGCCGACGCGCTCGGCCTGTTCCTGATCGGCCTGGAGGCGGCGTGACGCGATCCCTGCGAATCTGGCTCGTCGCGGGCGAGGAATCCGGCGACCAGCTCGGCGCCAAGCTGATCCGGGCGCTGCGCGCGGCCGCGCCCGGGCCGCTCGCCCTCGCGGGGGTCGGGGGCGACGCCATGGCGGCGGAGGGCATGCCCTCCCTCTTCCCCCTGGAGGACGTCGCGGTGATCGGCTACCTCGCCGTGGCGGCGCGGATCCGGCTGCTGATGCGGCGCATCCGCGAGACGGTGCGGGCCTGCGTGGCGGCGCGGCCCGACGTGCTCGTCATCATCGACAGCCCGGGCTTCACCCACGCGGTGGCGAGCCGGGTGCGGCGCCGGCTGCCGGAGCTCGCCGTCGTCGATTACGTGAGCCCGAGCGTCTGGGCGTGGCGGCCCTGGCGGGCCAGGACCATGCGCGCCTACGTCGATCACGTGCTGGCGCTGCTGCCCTTCGAGCCGGAGGCGCATCGCCGCCTCGGCGGCCCGGCCTGCACCTATGTGGGCCACCCGCTGATCGAGCGCCTCGCGGAGCTGCGCCCGGACGAGGCCGAGGCGGCCGCGCGCGGGGCCGAGGAGCCGGTCCTCGCCGTGCTGCCGGGGTCGCGCCGCTCCGAGATCGAGCGGCTGATGCCGGTCTTCGGGGCGACCCTGGGGCGGCTGCGGGCGCAGGGGGCGCGCTTCCGGGTCGAATTGCCGGCGGTGGCGCGCCACCGCGCCCTGATCGAGGCGCGGGCCGCCGCCTGGCCGGTGACGCCGCGCCTCGTGGCGGGCGAGGCCGACAAGCACGCCACCTTCCGCCGGGCGCGGGCGGCCCTGGCGGCCTCGGGCACGGTCACCCTCGAACTGGCGCTCGCGGGCGTGCCGATGGTGGTGGCCTACCGGGTTCCGAAGATCGAGGAGGTGATCGTCCGCCGCCTGATCCAGGTGCCGACGATCGTGCTGCCGAACCTGATCCTCGGCGAGAACGCCATCCCCGAGCTGATCCAGGGCGATTGCCGGGCGGAGCGCCTCGCGGAGGCGCTGGGGCCGCTGCTCGCGGGCGGGCCGGCCCGGGAGGCGCAGGACCGGGCCCTGCGCCGCCTCGACGCCGCCATGCGGCTGCCGGACGGGGACGACCCGAGCCGCTCGGCCGCCCGGATCGTGCTGGCGGCGGCGCGCGGGCCGGCGTGAGGGTCCCGCGCCCCGCCGGGCGGGTCGCGGCCCGCCCGGCAGGAGTGCGCCGCGCTCAGCCGCGCTGCGAGATCGACACGTATTCGCGCTTGGGCGGCCCGACATAGAGCTGGCGCGGGCGGCCGATCTTCTGCGAGGGATCCTCGATCATCTCGGCCCATTGCGCGATCCAGCCCACCGTGCGGGCCAGGGCGAACAGCACCGTGAACATCGAGGTCGGGAAGCCCATCGCCTTCAGGGTGATGCCCGAGTAGAAGTCGATGTTCGGATACAGCTTCTTCTCGATGAAGTACTCGTCCTTGAGCGCGATCTGCTCCAGCTCGACCGCCACGTCGAGCAGCGGGTCGTCCTTGATGCCGAGCTCGGCCAGCACCTCGTGGGTGGTCTTGGCCATGATGCGGGCGCGCGGGTCGTAGTTCTTGTAGACCCGGTGACCGAAACCCATCAGGCGGAACGGGTCGTTCTTGTCCTTGGCCTTGGCGATGTATTCCGGGATGCGCTCGGGCCGGCCGATCTCCTCCAGCATCTTGAGCGCCGCCTCGTTGGCGCCGCCATGGGCCGGACCCCACAGGCAGGCGATGCCGGCCGCGATGCAGGCGAAGGGGTTGGCGCCCGAGGAGCCGGCCAGCCGCACCGTCGAGGTCGAGGCGTTCTGCTCGTGATCCGCGTGCAGGATGAAGATGCGGTCGAGGGCGCGCGCCATCACCGGGTTGGCGTGGTACTCCTCGCACGGCACCGCGAAGCACATCCGCAGGAAGTTCGACGTGTAATCGAGCTCGTTCTTCGGATACACGAAGGGCTGGCCGATGGAGTACTTGTAGGCCATGGCCGCCAGGGTCGGCATCTTGGCGATCATGCGCATGGAGGCGATCATGCGCTGCTTCTCGTCCGAGATGTCGGTCGAGTCGTGGTAGAAGGCCGAGAGGGCGCCGACGCAGGCCACCATGATGGCCATCGGGTGCGCGTCGCGGCGGAAGCCCTGGAAGAAGCGGTTCATCTGGTCATGCACCATGGTGTGGCGCGTGACCCGGTAGTCGAAATCGGCCTTCTGGGCCGCGGTCGGCAACTCGCCAAACAGCAGGAGATAGCAGGTCTCCAGGAAGTCGCCGTGCTCGGCGAGCTGCTCGATCGGGTAGCCGCGATAGAGGAGGATGCCCTCGTCGCCGTCGATGTAGGTGATCTTCGACTCGCACGAGGCCGTGGAGGTGAAGCCCGGGTCGTAGGTGAACATCCCGGTCTGGCCGTAGAGCTTGCCGATGTCGAGGACGCTCGGTCCGATCGTGCCGTCCTTCTGCGGCAGCTCCACCTGGCGGCCGTTCACCGTGAGGGTGCTGTGGGGGAAGCTCATGGGGTTTTGGACCCTTTCATCAACGGAATGAGCGTCGGGGCACGGGCCGCGGGACCGGCGCGGTTCGCGGGCGCGGGCGAGGCGGCGGGAACTTTGCTGCAGGTGCTCACTCGCCGACCGGGTTAGCGGATCGACGCAGCGTCTTCAACTGGACCGCCCGAACCGAGTGACAAAATTCACGCGCTGTTCATAAACTCCGCGAGCCCGGGCCGGGCGCCGTTGCCTGGGTCGGGACCGCGCCCGATTCGGGGCGCGGCGCACTGGCATGCCAAAACCGGCAGGCCAAGCAGGAAAAACCGGCAGGCCAAGCAGGAATCAGGCCGCGCGGGCCTGGTCCCGCAGGCGGCCGAGGCTCTCCTCCCGGCCGAGCACCGCCATCACGTCGAAGAGGCCCGGCGAGGTCGCGCGGCCGGTCAGGGCGGCCCGCAGGGGCTGGGCGACGTGGCCGAGCTTCACCGCGGCGGCCTCGGCGAAGTCGCGCACCGCCTGCTCGGTCGAGGCGGCGCTCCAGTCGGGCAGGGCCTCCAGCCGCGGCAGCACGCCCGCGAGCCGCTCGCGCCCGCCATTGCCGAGGAGCCCCTCGGCGCGCTCGTCGAGGGCGAGCGGGCGCGGGGCGTAGAGGTAGTAGGCGCTGTCGAGGAGTTCGATCAGCGTCTTGGCCCGCTCCTTGAGGCCCGGCATCGCGGCGAGGAAGCGCGCGCGCAGGGCGTCGTCGAACCGGGCGGGGAGGCCGCGGGCCGGCCCCTGGCTCGGCAGGATCGCCTCGATCGCCGCCACCAGATCGGCGTCCGACGTCGCCCGGATGTACTGGCCGTTCAGGTTCTCCAGCTTGGCGAAGTCGAAGCGGGCGGGCGAGCGCCCGATCTGCTTGAGGTCGAAGGCCGCCACCATCTCCTCGGTGGAGAACACCTCCTGGTCGCCGTGGCTCCAGCCGAGCCGCACGAGGTAGTTGCGCAGGGCCGCGGGCAGGTAGCCGAGGCCCCGGTAGGCGTCGACGCCGAGCGCCCCGTGGCGCTTGGACAGCTTCGCCCCGTCCGGCCCGTGGATCAGCGGGATGTGCGACATGCTCGGCACGGTCCAGCCGAGGGCGTGGTAGATCTGCGTCTGCCGCGCCGCGTTGGTGAGGTGGTCGTCGCCGCGGATCACGTGGGTGACGCCCATGTCGTGGTCGTCGACCACGACGGCCAGCATGTAGGTCGGCGTGCCGTCCGAGCGCAGCAGCACGAGGTCGTCGAGGTCCTTGTTCTGCCAGACGACGCGGCCCTGGACCTCGTCCTCGACCACGGTCTCGCCCTCGACGGGGGCGCGCAGGCGGATCACCGGCCTGACGCCGGGCGGGGCCTCGGAGGGGTTGCGGTCGCGCCAGCGGCCGTCGTAGCGCAGGGGGCGGCCCTCGCGGCGCGCCGCCTCGCGCATCTCGGTGAGTTCCTCGGGGCTCGCGTAGCAGCGATAGGCCCGCCCCGCCGCGAGCAGGCCCTCGGCCACCTCCCGGTGCCGGGCCGCGCGGGCGAACTGGTAGATCACGTCCCCGTCCCAGTCGAGGCCGAGCCAGGACAGGCCGTCGAGGATGGCCTCGATGGCGGCCTCGGTGGAGCGCTCGCGGTCCGTGTCCTCGATGCGCAGGAGCATCCGGCCGCCGTGCTTGCGGGCGTAGAGCCAGTTGAACAGCGCCGTGCGGCCTCCGCCGATGTGGAGGAAGCCCGTGGGCGACGGGGCGAAGCGCGTGACGACGGAGGACATCAGCAACGGGAACCGGTCAGCAGGAGGTGGGGACGGAGACCGGTGGGCGAAGATAGGTCCGGTCGACCCGTCGGCGACCCGTCCTGTAGCATGCGCGCGACCGGCCGTTAAGAAATCCACGGGGCGCGGCGATGGCGCGCGGAGAGGCGGGGACCGGGCTCGCGGTGCGGAGCGCCGCCGCGCTCGCGGCGGTCGCCCGCCCCGGCGATCTCGCGCGGGGCATCGGGACATGGACGGCGCGCCGCCTCGCCGAGGAGGCGGCGCAGCGCCGCCTGTTTCCCTGGCTCGCCGTCGCCTTCGGGGCGGGCATCCTCCTGGTCTTCGCGGGGGCGGACGGGCCGCCCGCCCCGGCGGCGCCGCTCGTCGTGGCCGGCCTGAGCGCGGCCGCGGCGATCGGCCTGCGCGCCCGGCCGGCCTCGCGCGCGGGCGCCCTCGGGCTCTGCGCCTTCCTGTGCGGCTTTTCGGCGGCGGCCTACCGGATCGGGGACGTGGCGGCCCCGGTCCTCGCCCGGACCTTGGTCGCGCCGCTCGCGGGCTTCGTCGAGGGGCTCGACGAGCGCGAGGAGGGCGCGCGGCTCGTGGTGCGGGTGGTGCGCCTCGGCGACCTTCCCGCCGGGGAGCGGCCGGAGCGGGTGCGCGTGTCCTACCGCAAGGCCGCGCCGCTGCGGCCGGGCGACTTCATCGAGGCGAAGGCGCGGCTGCTGCCGCCCCCGGAGCCGGCGCGGCCGGGCGGCTACGACTTCGCCCGCGACGCCTATTTCCGCGGCATCGGCGCGGTGGGCTCGCTCCTCGGCGCGATCGCGGTGCGGGAGCCGCCCGCCCCGCCTCCCCTCTCGCTGCGCGTCGCCGCCGCGATCGACGACGCCCGCAACGCCCTGACCCGGCGCATCACCGACGCCAATGGCGGCCAGGCCGGGGCGGTCGCCGCGGCCCTCGTCACCGGCAAGCGCGGGCTCATCGACGGGCCCACCAACGACAGCCTGCGGGCGGCCGGGATCTACCACGTCGTGTCGATCTCCGGGCTCCACATGGTGCTGGCGGCGGGGGTGGTGTTCTGGCTCGCCCGGGCGCTCCTCGCCCTCGTCCCGGGCCTCGCCCTGTTCTGGCCGATCAAGAAGATCGCGGCCGGCCTCGGCATGGCCGGGGTGACCGGCTACTGCGTCTTCTCCGGCTGGGACATCGCGGCCGAGCGCTCCCTGATCATGACGCTGATCATGCTGGGGGCGATCCTGGTCGACCGGCCGGCCCTGTCCCTGCGCAACCTCGCCCTCGCGGCCCTGATCGCCCTCGCCCGCGAGCCCGAGGGGCTGCTCGGCCCGAGCTTCCAGATGTCCTTCGCGGCGGTGGCGGGCCTCGTCGCCTGCGCGCGGCTCCTCGACGGGCGGCTCTTCGCGGCGCCGGGGGCCGGGCCGCTCGGGCGCGCCCTCGCCTGGGTCGCCGGCACCCTGGTCGGCACGCTCGCGACGACGCTGGTGGCCCAGGTCGCGACCGCCCCCTTCGCCACCTACCACTTCCAGAACATCCAGCCCTTCGGGGTGGTCGGCAACGCCCTCACCCTGCCCCTGGTCTCGGTGGTGGTGATGCCGGCCGCCGTCCTCGGCATGCTCGCCTACCCCTTCACCCTCGACCGGCCGGTCTGGTGGACCATGGGCCTCGCGGTGCGGGGCATGCTCGACATCTCGGCCTGGATCGCGGGCTTCGACCACGCGGTGGTGATCGTGCCGGCCTTCGGGGCGGGGGCGCTCGGGCTCCTCACCGCCGCGCTCCTGCTCCTGACCCTGCCGAGCCCGCGGCTGCGCGTCCTCGGCGTGCTGCCGGCCCTCGTCGGCGTCGCGCTCGCCGCCAGGGCCGAGCGGCCCGACCTCTACGTCGATCGCGAGGGGGCGGGCGCGGCGCTGCGGGGGGCGGACGGGCGCCTCGCCAGCCTCGGCCGGCCGCCGGCCTTCGGCCTGGAACAATGGCTGCGCGCGGACGGCGATGCCCGCCCGCGCGGCGACCCGAGCCTCGCCCGGGCCGAGCGCTGCGACGCGGTGGGCTGCGTCGCCACCGCCCGCAACGGCTGGCGGGTCGCCCTGGTCAGGGACAAGCGCGCCTTCGAGGCGGATTGCGCCCGGGCCGACATCGTCATCGCGCGGGCGACGGCGCCGCCGGGCTGCGCGGCGCGGCTCGTCCTCGACCGGGCCTTCCTGGCCGCCCACGGCGCCACGACGGTGCGCTTCGCCCCCGAGGGACCGGTCGTGACGACGGCCCGCCGCCCCGGCGGGCAGCCGGCCTGGCGCCCGCCCGCCCCGCCGCTCCCCGCGCCGGCCCCCGCCCCGGAGGCCGAGGAGGCCGAGCGGGAGCCGTGAGCCGGCGCCGCGCGAGGAGCCGGGCAGCTTGCCCTCGCGGATTAAACTGCTTAGCTTCATTCGCAGCCCCCGCCCGGCACCTCCGGTGCGTGCTCGCGAGCGCGGGCTGACGGCCCGCCGGTGCGGGCTCACGGCCCGCCGGTGCGGGCTCACGGCCGTCCCTGCGGGGGCGATCGCGCGGCCCGCAGGGCCGCCGACATCGGGCGCCCCGCCGCGGCACCCCGCGTCTTCGCGCCTGGACCGGGCGCGGAAGGCGCTTTTCCACCGCCCGTCGGACGCGGCCGCCCTCGGCGCCGGTGCGACCGGACCTCCGCGGGCCCCCGGCCCGCTCCCTGCGCGAGAGGACACGCGATGATCGATCACGAGCGCCGCCTGCTCATGAAGGCCGCCCGCACCGAGGAGGGCCGCATCTCGGTGAAGCGCGACCCCGACCGCTCCTGGCCGGGCGACCACAGCCGGCTCTGCGCCCTGGAGAACGAGGGTCACCTGCACTTCCTGGGCGAGCAGGCCGGTCCGCATATCGGCGGCACCTTCGCGGTCTGGCAGATCACCGAGCGCGGGCGCGCCACGCTGCGGCGCAAGGAGGCCGCGCCGCGGGGGCGCGACGCGGTGCCGTTTGGGGTCGAGGCCCGGCAGGGTTAACATGCCTCGCGCCGTCAGCTCGGGCGGCAGGTGGCCGGCCTGTGAGGAGCGATGGAATTCGTCTGCGACGCCGAGGGGGGCAAGACCTGGTTCCGCATCGAGACCGAGGCGGAGGCGATCCGCGAATCGGCCCTGATGGGTCACGCCGTCGAGAAGCACTTCCGGCAGGCGGAGGCCCGCGCCCGGGCCTCCTACGTGCCGCCGCCCGGTCCCTTCATCGAGCGGGAGATCGGCCTCAAGGCGCACCTCGCCCGCACGATGCCGCGCTTCTACACCCTGCGCGACCCGGAGGGCGGCGGGCTCGCCACCGCCATGGTGCCGCAGCGCGAGGATGCCTGCCCGATCATCGTCGGGCAGGGCAACCGCGACCCCTACGTGGCGCACGCGGCGGCGATCCGGACGCTCGCCGCCCATCTCGGGCGCGACCTCGACCGGACGCGGTGCTACCCCTACGGGCGGGGGTAGCGGCGCGGCGGCGCTCACACCCGTGCGGTCCCATCGTCCCTCCGTGGCGGCAGCGCCAAGCCAGGCAGGCCGAGCACCGATCGATTGATCCGCTGTCGTATCACGACCTCTCAGGGCAGCGCCCCGATGAGGCGCTTGGCGTCCGTGACGATGGTCTCGCAGGCGCGCCGGTTGCCCTCGCGATCCTCGGCCAGGGCCTCCTGGATCAGCAGCCGGGCCGCCGCGACGGCTCCCGGGTCGGCGTCAGCTGCGGGTCGCTCGGCGTCCCCTGGAGGAGTCGCGGCAGGGCCTTCGATCCCGTGGTCAGGCTGTGGCCGGGTTCGAGGCCCGCCACGCGCAAGGCGCCCGGGCTGTCGAGCCGGCGCTGCAGGGCGGCGACCTGATCGGCGCAGGGAGAGGCGAGAGCGTGCCCTCCGGCGAGCCCCGAGAGAGCACAGCAGAGGGCGAGGAAGGCAGCACGCATCGGGATCGTCCATCCTGAGCATCATTCGCCGAAGCGGTCACCGCTTCGGCGGCGACGATGATGCGAAGACGGAAGTCTAAGCAGAAGCGCCGCACGCCGTTCTGCCGAGTCGGGCGGGTCCGCGACCGCGCCGGACGCCACCCGTGTGCGCCGCAGCAGGGGGCGGGGCCTTGATGCCGATCAAGGCCGTCCCGCGCGGCGGCCGCGGGACCTCAGCCCGCCCGGGCCCTGCGCAGCCGCACGATGGCGCGGTCGAGGGCGCCCAGGAACGCCGAGCGATCCTTGGCGGAGAAGGGCCGCGGGCCGCCCGAGACGAGGCCTGCCTCGCGCAGATCCTGCATCAGGTTGCGGGTCGCCAGGGCCATCCCGATCGAGGATTCCGTGAACGCCTTCCCGGTGGGGGCGAGCACCGTCGCGCCGGAGCGCACGCAGCGGTCGGCGAGCGGCACGTCGGCCGTGACCACGACGGCGCGCGGGCCCGCCCGCTCAGCGATCCAGTCGTCCGCCGCGTCGAGGCGTCCGGGCACCACGACGCGCTCGATCCAGGGCTCGCGGGGAACGTTGATGAAGCTGTTGGCGACCACGAAGACGCGCAGCCCGTGGCGGGCCGCGACGCGGTAGACCTCGTCCTTCACCGGACAGGCATCCGCGTCCACGAAGACCGCGATCTCATCCGACTCACTCACGCCGATCTCCCGCGCTGCGGGCGGCGGGAGCGGGTCCGGCGCGGCCGCCCGGCCACCGACCGTCCAGGTGGTTGCCCGGCGCGGCGGCGGCAAGGCGCGGCGGCGGCAAGGCGCGGGGGCGGCCCGTCAGCATGGATCGGCGGCGAGGCGGATCGCGACCGCCTCCCGGTGCCGCAGGGCGAAGCGGACCAGCCCGGGCCGGTCGCCGGCCCGGACCCGCTCGCGGATCACCGCCACCTCGTTCGAGACGGTCTTCGCGCTGACCAGCAGCGCCTCTGCCGCCTGCCGCTGGGAGCGGCCCTCGGCCATGAGCCGCAGGATCCGCAGCTGGCGCCCCGTCAGCCCGTCGAGCGGGTCCGCGGACCGGGCGGGCGCGGCCAGGGCGAGGGCCAGGTCGGCCGTCAGGTAGCCCTTGCCGGCGCGGACCCGGCGATAGGCGCGGGCGAACTCGGCGAGCCCCGCGGCCTTGCTCACGTAGCCGAGGGCGCCCGCGCGCAGGGCCAGTGGGGCGAGGCCGGGCGCATCGCACCGGCTGAAGACCAGCACGCGCGGGGCCGGATCGCGCTCGCGCAGCAGGCGCCGGATCAGGGCGAGCCCGCCGAGCGGCGCCCCCAGGAAGGCCAGGTCGGTGACGACGAGGGACGGCCGATGCACCCGGGCCAGGCGCTCGCCCTCCTCCGGGCTGCCGGCCGTCAGGACGGTGGCCCCCATGGGTTCCAGCAGCCCGCGCAGCGCGTCGCGGACGATCGGGTGACCGTCGACGAGCAGCACCCCGTCCATCGCCGCGCGTCCCGGCGCTCCTCACCAGGTCACGCGCATGCCGCCGTAGACCGAGAGCGGCTGCAGCAGGGTCGTGCTGCGCGGGTCGGTCAGCGCATAGCGGTTCGCGAAGGCCGCGCTCGGCTCGATGAACGTCCCGAAATTCGCCACCCGCGTGTTGGTCAGGTTCGTCACCAGACCGAACAGCTGCACCTCCCGCGACACTTGATAGCTCGTCGTCAGGTTCACCAGCGCGTAGGGCGCCAGCTTCCGGTTCAGGTTCGACTCGTCGCCCCGGAAAAACGACGACGAGAACGCCGCCACGTTCATCCCGAGCCGCCACTCCGGCGTCACCGCGACCTCGAACCCCGCCTTGATCTGGTGCTCGGGCACCAGCGGAACCTTGTTGCCCGGACGCACCCGGATCAGCCCGTCCCCGCTCGCCAGGGGGTTGTTGGGCGACGACAACTCGCCCTGGAACTGGAAGGTCGCGTCGATCAGCGCGTAGTTGGCATAGAGGCTCACCCGCTCCGCCGCGTACTCCGCCGCCACCTCCACACCCTGGCGCCGGGTCGCCGGCACGTTCACGTAGTAGCCCCGGGCCGCGTTGCCCGGCACCGCTACCTGCAGGATGTCGTGGGTCAGGTCGGTGCGGAACAGGCCGAGCTTGTAGCTCAGCAGCCCGCCCTCGTAGAAGTCCGGCACCGCGCCGCGCAGGCCCGCCTCGTAGGTCTGGGCCTCGACCTGCTTGAGCGGCGGGTCGGCGACCAGCGAGTTGGGCAGCAGGCAGGGCCGGTTCGGGTTGGCGCAGGCGAGTTCGAGCGGGGTCGGAGCGCGGTTGGACTCGGAGTAGCCGCCGTAGAGGCTGAGCCAGGGCGCGACCCTGTAGGTCAGGCCGGCAACCGGGTTGACGCGGGTGTAGTAGTGGGTGCCGGTGACGTCGGGCGAGAAGCCGGTCAGGTCCCGGGTCGCGATGCGGGCGAAGTTCAGGCGGGCGCCGGCGGTGAGCGAGAGTTGCTCGGTGAGGTCGAAAGTGTCGAGGGCGTAGAGGCCCATGTAGAGGTTGGAGCCGATCACGCTGCTGGGAGCGATGCCGAGGGCGGCGGCGGTGCGCAGGGGCCCGGTGCCGAGGCCCGGGACGAGCCCGTAGGTGAGGTTGAGCGGGTCGGTGGTGACGCTCAGATCCGGGTTGATGAGGCCGAGCAGGCTGGCGGACTTGAAGCTGTAATCGGCGACGTCGATGCTGCCGCCGAGGATGAAGGTGTTGCCGTGATCGAGGAGGCGGTCGCGGTTGGTGGCCTGGAGCGAGCCGCCCCAGCCGGTCGCCTCGGTCTTGACCGTGTCGAGGGTGCCGTACGGGATGCCCGCCCGGAACGGAACCCTCTCGCCGTTCGGTCCCAGGATCAGGAACTGGTTGCGGAACTGGGCCTGGGTCTGGCCGGGCGCGGCGGTGAACCCGTCATCCTCGAAGCAGAGGAAGCCGCGGAAGTTGGAGCGGGTGCTGCAATTCTCGAAGTTGCCGTCGTTGCCGTCCACGTAGCGCTGGCTGAAGCGGCGCAGGTAGGCGTTGCCCGCCAGGTCCCAGCCCGGCGTCAGGCTGACCCGCCCGGTGACCTGGATCTGCCCGACCTCGGTGTCGGTGGTCTGCGGGTTGGTGAAGATCGCCCGCTCGTCCGCGCGGCTCAGGTCGACCGGGGTCGCCGCGGCGGCGCCGAAGAAGGTCTTGGCGCCCGAGGCGATGAGGTGGAACTCGGAATCGAGGCTGCGGTGGCCGAGATCGGCGTAGACCCGGCCGATCTCGGAGGGCGACCTGTAGCGCCAGCCGTCGTCCTTGAGCCCCTCGCCCGCGAAGTAGAAGCTCCACGGCCCGACCACCTCGCCGTACTGCAGGGTGCCCAGGATGCGCCCGTCCGAGCCGCCCGCCACCGAGACCTCGCGGCCCTGCCAGGTGAAGCCGTTCTTCATCTCGACGTTGACCGCCCCGCCCAGCGCGTTGAGGCCGAAGATCGGGTTGCCGGTGACGATGTCGATGCGGTTGATGGCGACGGAGGGGATCAGGTCCCAGTTGACGACGTCGCCGAAGGCCTCGTTGATGCGGGTGCCGTTCTGGTAGACGGCGAGGCCCTGGGGAGCGCCCTGGACCGGCGAGGCGTCGAAGCCGCGATAGGTAAGGGTCTGGCGGAAACCGTTGCCCTGGCCGTCGGAGAGGCTGACGCCCGGGGTGGTGCGGGCGAGCGTGAAGGTGGGATCGAGGGTGGCGCGGTCCTGCGCGATCTGGCGGGCCGAGACGGTCTCGACCGTGAAGGGGACCTTGGCGAGCGGCAGGGCGCCGCCGGCGGCGACGGGGGCGCCGCCCTCCGCGCGGCGCAGGCCGCCCGCGCCCGCGACCGGGGTGACCGGGACCACGTCGATCTGCTCGAGGGCGATCGGGCCACTCTGGGCGGCCGCCGGTCCGACGAGGACGGGCGCGGTGCAATGCGCGAGAACCGTCGTGACCAAGAGAGCGCGGCGCAGCGCCACCATCGTGTTCCCCCGATTCATGAGAATTTCTTAGATATCGCGGAGCCGTTCCCGCCTTCTCGGCATACGAAAACCGCGTTTCAGCCGCAATCGACCAGCCATCTCGGCGCGATCACCGGCATTGGATCATCGCGATGGGGCGCAAACTGTATCATAATCATCACATCTGGCCGAGACGAATGGGAAATTCTCTCGGGAATACTTAGGAATCAATTTTGCCGCTTGTTCCCGGCCGGGGCGCGTCGCCGCGCCGCGCGGCCCGGCACCGCCATCGGTCCGTTCTTCACGCAACCGTAACCGTCTTCCGACCGCAAACGTCTCCGTATTTCATCATTTTTGCTATCCGAAAGCGTTTTGATCCGGACAGATGCCGGTGAATATCAGACATTCATCCTGATTTGATCGCCCAGATCGTCGTGCGTGACGGCTCTTTCTTCCGAAGAGACGCGCGTGGAAATTTCGCCATCGTCACTGCAGCGACCGCCCGTCGCTCAGCATGGCTGTGTTTATGGGAATAGATTGTAATTTAGCACTGCAGAAGCGAACGCAGCTGCAGGCCGCGACGGACGCGACCGCGCTCGAACTCGGCAAGACGCCGCTCGCGACGGACGGCGCGCCCCTCCGGCGGACGGCCGTGCAGTGCATGGCGAGCAACTTGCCGAGTAACTTGCCGGGCATCTTGCCGAGCGTCGGCCCCGCCGTGATCCGCTCGGCTTTCCGAGCAACCCGCGCACGATCCTGCCGCGCCCGACCGGCTCGGAACCGCGATCAGGGGCGGGCCTCCGCGGGCGCCCCGGCCTCAAGGATCGCCTGGACCTTCGCGGCGAGCGCCTCGATCGCGAAGGGCTTGGTGATCATCGCCATGCCGGCCTCGAGATGGCCGCCGCCGAAGGCGGCGTTCTCGGCGTAGCCGGTGATGAACAGCACCCTGAGGTCCGGCCGCGCGCCCCGGGCCTGGTCGATCATCTGGCGCCCGTTGAGGCCCGGCAGCCCGACATCCGTCACGACGAGGTCGACGGGGGCGGCCTCCAGGGCGGCGAGGCCCGCCGGGCCGTCCGCCGCCTCCCGCACCCGGTAGCCGCGGTCGCTCAAGGTCTCGGCGATGAGCGCGCGCACGGTCGGATCGTCCTCGACGACGAGGATCGTGCCCGTCCCGGGCCCGCGGGCCGGGGCGGGACGCGGCGCGAGGGACGCGGCGGCGGGGCCGTGGTGGCGCGGCAGGATCAGGCTCACCTCGGTGCCGCGCGCGACCTCCGAGGCGATGCGCACCTGCCCGTCCGACTGCTTGGCGAAGCCGTAGATCATCGACAGGCCGAGCCCCGTGCCCTCGCCGAGGGGCTTCGTCGTGAAGAACGGCTCGAACGCGCGCGCCGCCACGTCCGGCGGCATGCCGGCGCCCGTGTCGCGGACGGCGATCCGCACGTAGTCGCCCGGCGCCGGCCCGTCCTCGCCCGCCAGCGCGGCCCCGTCGAGGCGCAGATTCGCGGTCGCGATCGTGAGCCGCCCGCCCTCCGGCATCGCGTCGCGGGCGTTGATCGCGAGGTTGAGGATGGCGTTCTCCAGCTGGTTGGGGTCGCACAGGGTCGCCCAGAGATCCTCGGCGAGATCGAGGTCGAGGGCGACGCGCTCCGACAGGGTGCGCCGCAGCAGGTCGCCCATCGAGGCGACGAGGGCGTTGGCGTCGACGCCCCGCGCCGCCAGGGGCTGGCGGCGCGCGAAGGCGAGCAACCGGTGGGTGAGCGCCGCGGCGCGCTGCGCCGAGGCGGTAGCGAGGTCGGCGTAGCGCGGCAGGGCGTCGAGCCGCCCCTCGGCGAGGCGCGCGCGCAGCAGGTCGAGGGCGCCCGTGATCCCGGTGAGGAGGTTGTTGAAGTCGTGGGCGATGCCGCCGGTGAGCTGGCCCACCGCCTCCATCTTCTGCGCTTGGCGCAGCCGCTCCTCGACCCGGCCGCGCTCGGCCATCTCGGCGGTGAGCCGCGCATTCGCCTCCTCGAGGGCCGCCGTGCGCTCGCGGACCAGGATCTCCAGCGTCTCGCGGCCCCGCGCCAGCGTCTCGCGGGCGCGCACTTGGTCGTCGATGTCGGTGCAGGTGCCGAACCAGCGCTGGATCGCCCCGCTGGCGGGGTCCCGGAGCGGGACCGCGCGGCCGAGCACCCAGCGGTGGACGCCGTCGCGGCGGCGCAGGCGGTACTCGATCTCGTAGGTCTCCCCGGTGGCGAGGGCGCGTCGCCAGCGCCGCCACGCCTCGGCCCGGTCGTCGGGATGGAAGATCGCGTTCCAGCCCTCCCCGTCCGTCGAGCCGGGCGCCACGCCGGTGAACTCGTACCAGCGGGAATTGTAGTAGTCGTGGTAGCCGTCCGGCAGGGTCGACCAGACCATCTGCGGCATCGACTCGGCGATGGCCCGGAACTTCATCAGGCTGTCGGCCATGGCGGCCTCGGCCGCCTTCTCGGCCGTGACGTCGATGGCGAGCAGGTGGAAGCCCCCGTCCTCCGCCGGCACGTACTGCACCCGCACGTCGCGCGCCGCACCCCCGGGGCGCGCCGCCCTTCCGGGGCGCGGCAGCCTGATCTCGAAGCGGGCGGGCTCGCCGGCGAGCGCCCGCGCGATGTGGGGCCGGCGCTCCGCGTAGGCCCCCTCCCCGATCACCTCCCGCAGGGAGCGCCCGACGATCCGCTCCGGGCTCAGGCCGAACCAGGTCTCGTAGTGGCGGTTGACGAAGCGGTAGACCTCGTCCCGGTCGATCGTCGCGATCAGGACCGGGAGCGCGTCGGTGATGAGCCGCAGGTCGTGGCGGCTCGCCCGGGCGGCGGCGAGCGCCCGGTCGCGCTCGGCGAGGGCGCGGCGCAGCTCGATCTGCGTCATCACCTGCCGGGCGAGCGCCGCGAGCGCGACGAGTTCCTCCTCGGACAGGCCGCCCGGCCGCGGCGCGGTGTCGAGGACGCAGAGCGCCCCGAGGGGCAGCCCGTCCCGGCCGACCAGCGGGTGGCCGGCGTAGAAGCGCAGGCCCGGCGGCCCGGTCACCAGCGGGTTTCGCGCCGTGCGGGGGTCGCGCGCGAGGTCCGGGATGACGAGCGGCCCGGCCAGGCCCAGGGCATGGGCGCAGACCGAGGCGTCCCTCCCGGTCTCGCGCAGGGCGAGGCCCGAGGCGGCCTTGAACCATTGGCGCGTCTCCGCGACCAGGCTGATCAGCGCCATCGGCGCCCGGCAGGCCTGCCGGGCGATCTGCACCGCGTCGTCGAATTCGGGCTCGGGCGGCGTGTCGAGGATCCCGCAGGCGTCGAGCGCGGCCAGCCGCTCGCGCTCGCTCCAGCCCGCGGGCTCGCGGGAGGGGGTGGTCGGACCATCATCGCGCGGGAGGGTCATCGGCTGTCACGGTCCGCCGGCCGATCAGGCGGCCGCACCTTGGGCAAGAGCGTCGGGGCAAGAGCGTCGGGGCAAGAGCGTCGGGGCAAGAGCGTCGGCGATAGCCGCCCCCTGCCCCTGAGACAACCGGGCGCGCGCCGGCGCGGGGCCCCGGCGTGATTCCGTCGCAGGGTTGCGGCAGTGGTTGCAATGCCGCGACCGAATCGCTAACTTGTTGAAAGTGCTGTAGTTTTCAAGAGTTCTAATCTGCGGTGCAACCGGTTTGCCGGGCGCCACGCGAAACCGGATGCCCTGATCCCAGCATGATCGTCTGTTCCTGCAACGTCTTCTCCGACGGCCAAGTGCGCGCGTGCCTGAATCCGGGTCCGGCCTGCCCGCGGACGCCGGCCCAGGTCTATGCCTGCCTCGGCTGCAGCCCGAAATGCGGGCGCTGCGCGCGCACCATCCGGAGCATCCTCTCGCGGGCGCTCGACGAGGTGCACGCCTCCTGCGCGACGTCCTGCGGCGCCGCCTGCACGCTGGCGGCGGCGGCCGCGCCGGCTGCCGCCGAGGCGGCCTGACCCGGCCCGGGCCCGCGCGATCCGCGGGCGCGGGACTTCCCGGGGCCGGGCGCTTCCGGTAGCGAGGGACGGGGGCGGGGGCCGGGGCGGCATGCAGGACAGCATCGAGGCCGGCACGCCGGCCTTCCGCCGCACCGCCTACGCGCTCGCGGCGGCGGGCTTCTCGACCTTCGCGGTGCTCTACGCGGTCCAGCCGCTGCTGACGGTCTTCGCCGAGGAATTCGGCGTCGGCCCGGCGGCGAGCAGCCTGTCGCTCTCCCTGGCGACCGGCCTCCTCGCCGTCTCCCTCCTGGTGGTCAGCCCCCTGTCGGAGGTGTTCGGGCGCAAGCCCGTGATGGTGGTCTCACTCTTTTCCGCGGCCCTCCTCACCCTGGTCGCCGCCGCGATGCCGACCTGGCACGGTTTCCTGGCCGTGCGGGCCCTGGCGGGCCTCGCCATGAGCGGCGTGCCGGCCGTGGCCATGGCCTATCTCAGCGAGGAGATGCACGGGCGCGCCCTCGGCCTCGCCATGGGGCTCCTGATCAGCGGGAATTCGCTCGGGGGCATGGCCGGCCGGCTCCTCAGCGGCGCCCTCGCGGACCGGCTCGGCTGGCGCGCGGCGCTCGCGGCGATCGGCCTGCTGGCGCTCGCGGCGGCCATCGCCTTCGCGCGCGGCCTGCCGCCCTCGGCCCGCTTCACGCCCCGCCCCCTGCCCTGGCGGGCGGTGCCCGGCAGCTTCCTGCACCATTTCCGCGACGCGGGCCTGCCCTGGCTCTTCGCCGAGGCCTTCCTGCTGATGGGCGGCTTCGTCACGCTCTACAACTACATCGGCTTCCGCCTGCTGGCGCCGCCCTACGCGCTGAGCCAGACCGCCGTCGCGGCGATCTTCGCGGTCTACCTCGCGGGCACCGCCTCCTCGACCGCGGCCGGGCACGCGGCGAGCCTGTTCGGGCGCCGCCGGGTGCTGTGGCTCGCCATCGCGGCGGCCCTCGGCGGCGTCGCGCTGACCCTCGCCGAGAGCCTCGTCCTGATCGTGCTCGGCATCGTCGTCGCCACGGTCGGGTTCTTCGGCGCCCACTCGGTGGCGAGCAGCTGGGTCGGGCGGCGGGCGCGCCGCGACCGCGCCCAGGCCTCCTCCCTCTACCTGTTCCTCTACTATCTGGGCTCCTCGGTCCTCGGCACGGCGGGCGGCTGGTTCTACGCCCAGGCGGGCTGGACCGGCGTCGCGGCCTTCGTCGGCGCGCTCTACGGCGCGGCCCTCCTGGCGGCCCTGCGGCTCGCCCTGCTGGCGCCGCTGCCGGAGGCGCCGTGAGGCGCGCTGCGCCGGTCGCCCGACGCCTCGGCATCCCGGGCCGCCGGGATTAGCGAAACCGTAGGCAGGGCGGGCGCAGGATCGGGCGTTCGCGTCGAGCCGCCCCGATGATCGCCACCCCGACCTTCCCGGACCTCTCCGCCCTGGTCGTCGACGAGAGCCTCTACCTGCGCCGCATCGTCCGCGACATGCTGATGCGCGTCGGCATCAAGCGCGTGCTGGAGGCGCCGGACGGGGCCGAGGCGCTGGGGGCGCTCGCCGAGAGCAAGCCCGACCTCGTGGTCCTCGACTGGGACCTCGCCATCCTGTCGGGGGAGGAGTTCATCCGCCTCGCCCGCACCCCGGCGACCTCGCCCGCCCCGACCGTGCCGATCATCCTGATGCTGGCCCAGCCGCGGCGCAACATCGTCGACCGGGCGGTCAATCTCGGGGTCAACGAGATCATCGCCAAGCCCTTCTCCCCCAAGACCCTCTGGTCGCGGCTCGACGAGGTCATCAACCGCCCGCGGCCGTTCTCGCAGGTGAAGAGCCTGCTGCGCCCGCTGCCGCGGGTCGCCTTCTCGATGAACCCGAAAGTGGTCGCCTGATCGGGAGAATCGGGTGCAACGACGCATTGCGTTCCCACGGCAGCGACGTAAGCTTGGAGCGTGACAGCGCTGCCCACGCGGATTGCGCGGGCTGGAAGGATTGTTGGCGTCGTGAGGGACGAGACTGCCGCCCCCGTGCCGGCGCGCGCCGCGGAGAGGGCGGAGCCGGCGCGCCAGAGCGTGCTGCTGCGCGAGGCGCAGCGGGCGGCCGGCGCGGTGCGGCCCCTCCCGGCGCTGCGGCCGCAGGGGCGGCGCCCCTACGCGGCCCTCGACCTCGGCACGAACAATTGCCGGCTCCTGATCGCCGAGCCGGCGCCCTACGGGTTCCGCGTCGTCGACGCCTTCTCGCGCATCGTGCGCCTGGGCGAGGGCCTCGGCAGCACCGACCACCTGAGCGACGAGGCGATCCAGCGCACCGTCGAGGCGCTCGCCGTCTGCCGGGCCAAGATGGAGACGCGCGGCGTCGTCCGCTCGAAGGTCATCGCCACGGAGGCCTGCCGGCTCGCCGTGAACGGCCCGGATTTCGTCCGGCGGGTGCGCCGGGACGTCGGGCTCAACCTCGAGGTCGTGGACCGCCGCACCGAGGCCTACCTGGCGGTGACGGGCTGCGCGGCCCTGGCCGACCGGCACGCGGAATCGGTGGTGATCTTCGACATCGGCGGCGGCTCGACCGAGATCGTCTGGCTGCACGGCTCCGCGGCGCTCGCCCGCAGCGCCGACCCGACCCTGCGCATCCGCGCCTGGGACTCGCTGCCGGTCGGCGTCGTCACCCTCACCGAGCGCTACGGCGGCACCGACGTCACGCCGGCGATCTTCGAGGGCATGGTCGAGGACGTCTCGACCAAGCTCACCAAGTTCGCCCTGATGGCGGGCGCGGCCGCGCAGGCGCCGCATTTCCACCTGCTCGGCACCTCCGGCACGGTCACGACGCTGGCCGCCATGCACCTGCGCCTGCCGCGCTACGACCGGCGGCGCATCGACGGGCTCTGGATGAGCGACCGCGAGGTCTCGACGGCGATCACCGACCTGCTCGACACGCGGCTCGCCGAGCGGGCGCGCAATCCCTGCATCGGCCGCGACCGGGCCGACCTCGTCCTGGCCGGCTGCGCCATCCTGGAGGCGATCCGGCGGGCCTTCCCGTCCGAGCGCCTGCGCATCGCCGACCGCGGCCTGCGCGAGGGCCTGCTCATGAACATGATGCGCGAGGACGGCGTCTGGCGCCGGGGCGGGCGGGGCTGAGCGGCGGCGCCTCCCCGATCTCACAAGAGGTCGAACTCCTCGCGCTTATGGTTGAAATTCGTCGCGCGGAGGCTCAGGCCAACGGCCGCCAGGAAAAGGTCGAGGTCCGCGGTCAGAATCTCCAGATTACCGCGACCGATCTCAAGGATGGCTGAGTCCGTGATGCCGAGCCGCGCGTATTCGCGCCGTACCACCACCTTCCTGCTGGCCACGTAGTGCTCCGCGTGGCCGCCGATGATCTCGGCGAAGGTGCGCAGGATGGCGGTCCTCTCAGGATCCCGATGCTGCCGGAGCAGGTTCGCGGCCTCCGAGACGGTGTTCGGGAGCAGGATCAGAGCAGGATTATCACCGAGCAAAATCAGAAGCAGGTCGAAATCCTCCGCCGTGAACTCGGTGAGGTTCTTGTGCTTGGCGACGATTCCCTTCGACGTTCGGCCGACCACCAGGAGCACGAGCAACTGGGTGTCAAGGAGAATCGCAGTGCTCATCCCTCGCTCACCTCGCGAATTTTTATGGACGGCATCTCGTTCGAATCTTCCGGAATACGGACGATCTTATACGTTCTCTTGTACAGAACAGGCTTGAGAACCCCAAAGGAGGTCTGCGCGTCGGCCCCAGCCGGCCTCAAGAGGCCAAGAGTGACCAACCATGCCCGCTCACTCCGGTCGAACGCGATCTCCTCGAGCCGGATCTCGGATACGGTCTCGTCCGAAAAGACATCTGCCAGGAAGTGCTTCGCCCTCGCCACCGCTTCCTTGACATCCATGGGTCACCCCGGGCCGGCGACGGCCTGCGCCGCGCGCGGTGCGCAGCTTAGCACCCGGCCCGGCGACGTCGAGCGCCGCGTCCGGTCCGCTCCCGGAGGCAGCCGCGGGCGCCCCGCTCCGCCGCGTCCCCGGCCCGGGTGCCCCTTGCGAGTTGCGCGGTGCGGCGTCATCTGGATCGCGGGTGCAGGAGCGACGAATGAGCGACCGGAGGGGCGGTGGCCAGCGGGGCGACCTCAAGCAGCGGGTGAAGACCGGGCGCGGGCGCACGGTCTCGTCCAAGCGCTGGCTGGAGCGGCAGCTCAACGACCCCTACGTGGCCCGCGCCAAGCGCGAGGGCTACCGCTCGCGGGCCGCCTACAAGCTCCTGGAGATCGACGAGCGCTTCCACCTCCTCAGGCCCGGCCAGCGGGTGGTGGATCTCGGGGCTGCGCCGGGAGGCTGGTCGCAGGTGGCCGCCGCCAAGGTCGGCAGCCATCCGGGCGCGCCGCCGCCCCGCGGCCGGGTCGTCGGCATCGACCTCCTGGAGATCGAGCCGATGCCGGGAGTCGACTTCCTCACCCTCGACTTCCTCGACCCGAGCGCACCGGCGCGCCTGATCGCGCTCCTCGGCGGCCCGGCCGACCTCGTGATGTCGGACATGGCGGCCAACGCCACCGGGCACAAGAAGACCGACCACCTGCGCATCATGGGGCTCGCCGAGACCGCCGCCGCCTTCGCCCGCGAGGTGCTGGCCCCGGGCGGGGCCTACCTCGCCAAGGTGCTGCAGGGCGGGACCGAGGGCGGGCTGCTCGCCGACCTCAAGCGCGACTTCGCCGCGGTGCGCCACGTGAAGCCGGCGGCGAGCCGGGCGGATTCGAGCGAGCTCTACGTGCTCGCCACCGGCTACCGGGGCGCGAGCGAGCGCGCGGGCGAGGCGCAGGAGCCCGCCGAGGACGGGCGGGCGGACGATGCGGCGCCGGCTTGGCGGCCCTGACCGGCTGACCCCGCGCGCCGCGCGGGCGCTGGCGCACGGCCTGCTCCTCGCCGAGGGCTTCGAGACGGTGGCGCGGGGCGCGCGCAGCGGCAGCCTCTACCTGCGGGCGCCGGGCGGCCCGCATCAGGTCCGGATCGCCGACCATGCCCGCACGCCCAAGCGCCGCCGGCAATACCCGGACGTGGTGACGAGCCTCGTGATCGCCGCGCCGCTCTCCGAGGTCGGGGTGCGGGCGCGCGTCGCGGCCGCCCTGCGGGCCGTGGCGGCGGCGCGCCCGCCCGATCAGCCGGTATAGACGGAGGCCGCGACCGGGATCGCCGGCGAGCGGGCGGCGTGGGTGACGCTCCAGATCGCCCAGGCGGCGAGGCCCGAGCAGGCGAGGAGCACCAGGCCGCGCCGATAGCGGCCCCGGTGGATGTCGCGCACCGCGTAGACCGGCAGCAGCACCGCCTTGGCGAGGTTCCGAAGCGCCAGAACCATCAGGATCATCAGGAAGGCGGAGACCGTGCCGAGCATGAGCGTCGCCCCTTGGCGGTTGGAAAGCCGGGATGAGGGTGGGCCGCCAAAGCGGCGAAACCAAGTCCCGCGGCGGCGGAGAAACCGGGTCCCGCGGCGGGCGATTTGGACGCCGCCGCGCGGGGGCATTCTGGGAGCGGATGGTTAACGATTGGTCGCCCGCCCGCCCCCGGGGAAGCCCGGCGCCGGGCCGAGGCGCGCCCCGCCCCGTTCCCGCCGGTTCCGCAAGGTCGCGCCAGACGACGCGCGGGCCGCCCCGGCACGCGGACGGCCCGCGCCGCACCGGCCGAGCAACGCGGCATGGGGCGGAACATGTCCGCGCGTCCGACCCAGAAATCTTTTCCGAGGAAAATTTCTTTCCGGCCCGATCGCGCGCCGCGAGAGCCTGGATGTGCCGTTTTCGCACTTGCGAAATCGGTGCGTCCGTGGCCTTCTCCGGCCCGACATCTGCGGAGACGGCGATGGGATTCGAGATCCGAAGCACGATCGAGCAATTGTCCTCGTTCCAAGTTCGGAAAGGTCAGAGCTCGGTGTCCGGCTTGTCGTCCGGCGCCTTCATGACGGTGCAGCTGCACTTGGCCCACTCGTCCCGCTTCGCGGGCGCCGGGATCATCGCCGGCGGACCGTTCCGCTGCGCCGAGTCGTTCCGCGCGGCCGCGCTCATCGCCGAGGACGCCTACGAGCAGGGCGCGCTCTACATCAGCATGAACCCGCTGATCCCGCAGATGGCGCCGAGCGCCGAGCACCTCGCGGAGATCGCCCGCAGGACGGCCGAGGCGGGGGAGATCGACCCCGTCGAGAACCTCGCCGACGACCGGCTCTACATCTTCACGGGCAGCGCCGACCGGGTCGTCTACCCGGACGTGGTCGCGCGGACCCGGCGCTTCTACGAGCTGCTCGGGGTCGCGCCGGAGAACATCCTCTACCGCGACACCGTGCCGGCCGGCCACTCGATCATCACCGACAATCCCGAGGATTCCCCCCTCTCGACCAACCAGCCGCCCTATATCAACAACGGCGGCTTCATGCAGTCGCACGAGATCCTGCGACACATCTATCCGGGATTGAATGCCCCGGCCGAGCGCCTGAACGGGCGGCTGATCCGCTTCGACCAGACGGAGTTCTTCGCGGGCGAGCCGCGCTCCAGCATGAGCCCGTTCGGCTACGCCTACGTGCCCGCCGAGGTGCTGGAGGGGGCCGAGGCGCGCATCCACGTCGCGCTGCACGGCTGCAAGCAGGGCTACGCCTACATCAACTACGTCAACGGCCAGCCGGACGTCGCCAACCAGCCGCCCTACGGCAACCGCTACGTCACGACGACCGGCTACAACCACATCGCCGAGAGCAACAACATCATCGTCCTCTACCCGCAGGCGCAGGGCAGCGACGGCGGGGCGCTGCAGAACCCCGACGGGTGCTGGGATTGGTGGGGCTACACGTCGCGCAACACGGACAAGCCCGACTATTACTCGAAGAACGCGATCCAGGTCGGCGCCATCCAGGCGATGCTGACGCGCCTGGGCGGCTGATCGGCCATCGGGAGACCTGCCTCATGAGCAATGGAAACGCCGTGGCTGCGATGCCGTTCGCGGTCCTCGCCAAGACCGTCGCCGACACCGTCGCCGAACCCGCCAAGGTCAGCCCGCCCCTGCGGCGGACCCTGATGATCAACGAGGCCCTGTCGCGCAGCGCGGCGAACGCGCTCGGCACCGTCCAGGTGCTGGCGATGCGGCCCGACCCCGACACGCTCGGCGACCTGTTCGACATGCAGGCCGCGCTCCTCGAACGGTTCCGGCAGCTCGACCGGGCGTGGATCGACGGCCTGACGCAGCTGGCCCAGGCACGGCTGGCCCTGCGCGAGGCCAACACGATCTCGAAGGTGATGGAGCAGGAATTCAACCTGCTCGGCCAGTTCGGAACCCTGGTGGCGAACCAGATCACCAACACCGCCGCGCTGCTGGAGAGCGTGAACGTGGGCTACGCCTATTGGCTGAGCCGGAAGATCGGCGCGCCGCAATCGCCGCAGACCTGATGGCGTCCTAGGGGGTCGATGCCGCCGCGGGCCTGCCCGGCCTGGATCGCCCGCCAAGGATCTTCCGCCAAGGATCTTCCGCCAAGAATTTTCCGCCAAGAGAGGACCACGCGGCGGGACGGTTGCGGCGGCCGCACTCATCCGACATCCGGTTGATGGCTTCGCCATCTCCCATTTCGGCGATGCGGATGTCGGCTTCGCTCAGGCGCCGCGCTCAGGCGCCGCGCAGGCTTGTGATCCGGGACCCGCTTCGATCAAGCGGATCCCGTCTCAGTACCCGCGCCGCCGGTCGATGGCGTGCGGGATCGGCGCCCCCGTCCGCAGGGCCTCCGCCGTGGCGCGCAGCATCGCGGCCACGGCGGCGGGGCTCGCGTCGCAGGCCTCGTGCGGCGTGACGAGGATGCGCGGATGCCGCCAGAACGGGTGATCCTCGGGCAGCGGCTCGACCGCGAAGACGTCGAGGGCCGCGTGGGCGAGCCGGCCCGAATCGAGGGCACAGAGGAGGTCGGCCTCGACCAAGTGGTCGCCCCGCCCGACATGAACCAGGGCCGCCCCGGGCTTCAGGCGCCCGAACAGCGGCGCGGCGAGGAGGCCGCGCGTGTCCGGCGTCAGGGGCAGCAGGTTCACCAGCACGTCGCAGCGCGGCAGCAGGGCGGCCAGGCCCTCCGGGCCGTGCAGGTGGGTGATCCCGGGCTCGGCGGGGCGCGCCGCGCGGCTCCAGGCCAGGACCGGGAAGCCGAAGGCCGCGAGGTCGCGCGCCACCTGCGCCCCCATCCGGCCGCAGCCGAGGAGCCCGACCGTGACCTCGCCCGCCGCGCGCTGGCCGAGGGGCCGCCACAGGGCCCGGGCCTGGTTCTCCGCGTAGCTGCGGAAGCGCCGCAGGTGGCCGAGCACGTGCCAGAGCACGAAGCACGACATGGCGCGGGCCTGATCGGGATCGACGACCCGCACCACGGGCAGGTCCGGCGGCAGGCCCGGGCAGGCGAGCAGGCTGTCGACCCCCGCGGCGATCGAGCAGACCGCCCCGAGATTCGGGTAGCGCGCGAAGGCGTCGGCCGGCGGGAACCATGCCAGGGCGAGGCGCACCCGCGCCGCCTCGGCCGGGTCGGTCACCACCTCGACGGCGTCGGCGACCTGCGCCAGGACCGGGCCGAACAGGGCGGCGAGGTCGAGGGTCTCGCTGAGCAGGATGCAGGGGATCGGGCGGGTCATGCGGCGGCGCGGGTCCGGCCCGGCACGGCGTCGAGGAGGGCGCGCGTGTAGGGGTGCTCGGGGGCGGCGAAGAGGGCGGCGGTCGGCTTGATCTCGACGATCTCGCCCCGCCGCATCACCGCGATGCGGTCGCAGATCTGGGCGGCCACCCGCAGGTCGTGGGTGATGAACAGCATCGAGAGGCCGAGGCGGGTCTTCAGGTCCTCCAGCAGGGCGAGCACCTGCGCCTGCACCGAGACGTCGAGGGCCGAGACCGCCTCGTCCGCCACCAGCACCTCCGGCTCCACCGCGAGGGCCCGGGCGATGCCGACGCGCTGGCGCTGGCCGCCCGAGAATTCGTGCGGGTAGCGGTCGAAGGCCGAGGCGTCGAGCCCGACGAGGCCGAGGAGGTCCCGGGCGCGGGCCATCGCGTCGGCCTCCGGCACCCCGTGGGCGCGCGGCGCGTCCGCGATGATCCGCCCGACGCTGCGGCGGGGGTTGAGCGACGCGAAGGGATCCTGGAACACCATCTGGATCCGGCGCCGGGCGCGGCGCAGGGCCTCCCCGGAGAGGCTGGTGAGGTCGGTGTCGCCGAGGCGCACCGTGCCGGAATCGGGCTCGGCGAGGCGCAGGACGAGCCGCGCGACCGACGACTTGCCCGAGCCGGACTCGCCCACGAGCCCGAGGGTCTCGCCCCGGTGCAGCGCGAAGCCGACGTCCCGCGCCGCCTCGACGCGCCGGACCGGCCGGCCCCAGCCCCCGCCCGTCACGTAGGTCTTGGTGAGGCCGGCGACCTCGACCGCCGTCGCGCCGGAGACCGGCGGGCGGGGCGGCGGCTCCAGGGAGGGCACGGCGGCGAGCAGCGCGCGGGTGTAGGGCTCCTGCGGGCGCGCGAGCAGCGCGGCGGCCGGGCCGGCCTCCACCACGCGGCCGCGGCGCAGCACCAGCACCCGGTCGGCGATCTCCGCCACCACGCCGAAATCGTGGGTGATGAACAGGACCGCCATGCCGTGCCGCCGCTGCAGGTCGCGGATCAGCCGCAGGATCTGGGCCTGGGTGGTGACGTCGAGGGCGGTGGTGGGCTCGTCGGCGACGAGCAGGGCCGGTTCGAGGGCGAGCGCCATGGCGATCATCGCCCGCTGGCGCTGCCCGCCCGAGAGCTGGTGCGGGTAGGCCCGCAGGAGGCGGGCGGGATCCGGCAGGCCGACCTCGGCCGCGAGGTCGAGGGCCCGGGCGCGCCGCTCGGCCGCCTTCAGCCGGCCATGCGCCTCGAACATCTCGACGATCTGGTCGCCGACGCGCATCAGCGGGTTCAGGGCCGTCATCGGCTCCTGGAAGATCATGCCGATCCGGGCGCCCCGGGTGGCGCGCCACCCGGCCTCGTCCTGCGCCAGGAGGTCGGTGCCGGCGAGGAGGATCTCCCCGCCGGCCGGGCGCACCGCCCTGGGCAGCAGCCCCATCAGGGCGTGGGCGCACATCGACTTGCCCGAGCCCGACTCGCCGACGAGGCAGAGGATCTCGCCCGGCGCGATCGCGAAGGAGACGTCCTCGACGGCGTGGGCGCGGTCGGCGCCCGGCGGCAGGGCGAGGCGCAGGCCGCGGACGGAGACGACCGGCCTCATCGCTCGCCCCGGGCGAGGCGCGGGTTGAGCGCGTCGTTGAGCCCCTCCCCGATCAGGTTGAGGGCGAGCACCGTGGCGAGGATCACGAGGCCCGGGAAGGCGGTGACCCACCAGGCCTGCCGGATCACGGTGCGGCCCGCCCCGACCATGAAGCCCCAGGACATCCGGTTCGGGTCGCCGAGGCCCAGGAAGGAGAGCGAGGATTCGAGCAGGATCGCGGTCGCCACCATCAGGGAGGCCAGCACCACGATCGGCGAGAGGGTGTTGGGCAGGATCTCGCGGCGGATGATGGTGAAGGGGGTCTCCCCCGTCACGATCGCGGCCTGCACGTAGTCGCGGGCGCGCAGCGACAGCACCTCCCCGCGCACCAGCCGGGTCACCGGCGGCCAGCTCACCAGGGCGATGGCGAGGATGAGCGAGGACAGGGCCGGCTGCAGGATCGCCACCAGCACGATCGCGAGGGCGAAGCTCGGGACAGTCTGGAACAACTCGGTGAAGCGCATCAGCGCGTCGTCGGTCCGGCCGCCGACATACCCGGCGATCGCGCCGATCGGCACGCCGATCACCAGGGCCGCCAGGGTCGAGACGAGGCCGACCATCAGCGACACGCCCGCCCCGTGCATCAGGCCGGCGGCGATGTCGCGCCCGAGCGCGTCGGTGCCGAGCGGCACCCGCTCCAGGGTGAAGGGCGGCACGAAGGGGCGCTGCACCATCCGCCAGGGCGAGGCCGGGTAGAGCACGGGGGCGAGGAGCGCCGCCGCCACCACGAGGGCGAGGATCGCGAGCCCCACCACCGCGCCCGGGTGGCGCAGGAAGGCCGCGAGGGCACCGCGCCTCACGCCCGGACCTCGATGCGCGGATCGACGACCCGGTAGATCAGGTCGGTGAGGAGGTTGAGGAGCAGCACCATGGCGGAGGAGACGACGAAGACGCCGAGCAGGAGGGTGTAGTCGCGCTGGAGCAGGGCCTCGTACATCAGCCGGCCGATCCCCGGCCACGCGAAGACCGTCTCGGTCAGGATCGCCCCGCCGACCAGCGTGCCGGCCTGGAGGCCGGCCAGGGTGACGACCGGGAGCAGCGCGTTGCGCAGCACGTGGCGGCGCTGCACCACCCCCTCGGGGAGGCCCTTGGCCCGGGCGGTCTTGACGAAGTCGAGGCTCCCCACTTCCAGCATGGAGGCGCGGGTCATGCGGACGTAGACCGCCATGAAGAACAGCCCGAGGGTGAGGGAGGGCAGCACGAGGTGGCGGGCGATGTCGGCGGCCCGGGCGAGGCCCTCGTAGCCGCCCCCCACCGTCTCGAAGCCGAAGGCCGGCAGCCAGTCGAGGCGCACCGAGAAGACCAGGATCGCCATCAGCGAGACCCAGAACAGGGGCGTCGCGTAGAAGAGCAGCGCCAGCCCCGTGATGGCGGCGTCCGACCAGCGCCCGGCCCGCCGCGCCGCCAGCGCCCCGAGGGCCACGCCGAGGCCGAGCGAGATCAGGAAGGCGGTGCCGGTGAGGAGCAGCGTCGCCGGCAGCCGGTCGAGGATCAGCCGGCCCACCGGCATCTGCTGGCGCACCGAGTAGCCGAGGTCGAGGGTGAGAACGTGGCCGAGATAGAGGCCGAGCTGCACCGGCAGCGGCCGGTCGAGCCCGAACCGCTCCCGCAGCTGCGCCACGTAGACCTCGTCGCCCGCCCCCGCCTCCCCGGCCATGACCAGGGCGGGATCGCCCGGGGCGAGGCGGATGAGGAAGAAGTTCAGGACCACGATGGCCAGGAGCACGAGCAGCCCCTTGCCCAGTCTCGCGGCGAGGAAGCGGGCCACGGGTCAGCGCTCGATCCAGGCGTCGCGGAAGCCGTCGTTCACGCCGATCCCGGTGGTGACGAGGTCGTGCACCTTGCAGCGGGTGATGGTCGGGAACTGGAGTTCGAGCAGCCACGCCACCGGCGCGTCCTCGATCAGGGTCGTCTGGGCCCGGTCGTACAGGGCCTGCCGCTCGGCGGGGCTCACCGCCGCCGCGGCCTGCGCGAAGGCCTCGTCGACCGCCGGATTGGCGTAGCCCTCGACGTTGTTGAACGGCGAGCCCTTGGCGATCTGCGAGGAGACGTAGTTGCGCGCCACGCCGAGCGCCGGGTCGCCGTACTGGTAGAGGTACGTGAAGGCGATGTCGTAGTCCCAGTCCGAGGTCTTCTGGTTCCAGCCGGCGACGTCGGTGGCGACGATCTCGGTCCTGATGCCGACATCCTCCAGGTTCTGCTTCACCGCCTCGGCCCAGCGCTGCCATGTCTCGCCGTAGGGCACCGGCAGGAGGCGCAGGGTCTCGCCCTTGTAGCCGGATTCCTTGAGCAGCGCCTTCGCCTTGGCGGGGTCGTAGGCGTACCGGCCGAGGCCCGGGTTGAAGAAGCGCGTCGAGGAGGAGATCGGGCCGATCGCCGGCTTGCCGAGCCCGTTCCAGATCACGTCGCGGGCGAAGTCGCGGTCGATCGCGTAGGAGACCGCCTGCCGGAAGGCCTTGCTGGCGGTCGGGCCCTGGCGATTGTTGAGCCAGAGCCAGGAATGGGGGCCGAAGAACTCCCAGCCCTTGCCGGTCACGCAGGCGCCCTTCAGCTGCGACAGCCGCGGCACGTCGAAATTCTCGACCGAGCCGCCCGGCAGGATGTCGACCTTGCCGGTCTCGAAGGCGACCGCCCGCGAGGCGGCGTCCGGGATCACGTGCCAGTAGATCTCGTCGAGGTAGGGCCGTCCCGCCACGTGGTAGGCCGGGTTCTTGACCAGCCGGATGTAGGCGCCCTTCTTCCATTCCTTGAACAGGAACGGGCCGGTGCCGATCGGGGTGGTGTTGGCCGGGTTGGTCTTGTAGTCGGTGCCCGCGTAGAGGTGCTTGGGGATCATCGGCAGCGAGCCGACCTCGAACACGCCCAGGAAGGGGCCGAACGGCTCCGAGAGCGTGAACACCACCGTGTAGGGGTCGGGCGCCGTGAGGCTCGCGACCTTGGCCATGTTGGCCCGGGCGCGCGGATGGGTCTGCTTGAGGAACTCGACCGAGAACAGCACGTCCTCGGCGGTGAACGGCTTGCCGTCGTGCCAGGTGGCGTTCCGCACGAGGTGGAAGGTGTAGGTCCGGCCGTCCGGGCCGACCTCCCAGGATTCGGCGAGGCCGGGCCGCGGCTCGAGGCTCTCGGAGTAGCGCAGCAGCCCCTCGTAGATGTTGCCGGCCACCATCTGGGTCGGGCCGTTCTGCAGCAGGCCGAGCATCAGCCCCGGCGGCTCGGGCTGGATGATCGCGTTGGCGATGCCGCCCGCCTTCGGCACTTGGGCGATGCCGCCCGCCTTCGGCGCCTGGGCGACGCCGCCCGCCTTCGGCGTCTGGGCGAGGACCGCCCCCGCGAGGGTGAGCAGCAGGGCCGTTCCCGCCGCCGCAAGCCTGATCATCTCCGCCGTCTCCGCTGCCTCGATGCCGATCGCGCGCCCGTCGCGCCGTGTTGGAGAGGCGGCCGCGGCGGCGCGCCCCGCCGCACGGCCGCGACGCCCGGCGGCGTCAGTCCCGGTAATCCGGGTCGCTGCGCTCCAGCATGCGCTTGAAGGCCGCCCACTCGACGTCCTCCAGGGCGCCGGCGGCCACCTTCTCGCCGAACTGCGCGTACTGCCCGGCGGTCTTGCGGGCGATGGCGGCCGAGGGGCGGACCAGCGGGGCACCCGCGGCCTGGATCGCGAGCTGCGCCCGGCAGGAGCGCTCCATGTTGTGCATGAGCCGGAACGCCTCGCCGACGCTGCGCCCGCAGGTGAGCAGGCCGTGGTTGCGCAGGATCATCACGAACCGGTCGCCGAGATCCGCGACCAGCCGCGCGCGCTCGTCGAGGTCGAGGGCGATGCCCTCATAGGCATGATAGGCGATCCGGTCCGTGAACTGCATGGACCATTGATTGAGGGGCAGCAGCCCCTCCTCCTGGCAGGAGACGGCGACGCCCGCGACGGTGTGCGTGTGCAGGACGCAGAGCGCGTCCTCCCGCGCCGCGTGGATGGCGCTGTGGATGGTGAAGCCCGCCGGGTTGATGCCCCGCCCGTGGGGATCGTCGATGACCTGCCCGTCGAGGTCGACGGTGACGAGGTTGCCGGCCGTGACCTCCTCGAAGCGCAGCCCGAAGGGATTGATCAGGAAGCGGTGCTCCGGCCCCGGCAGCCGGGCCGAGATGTGGGTGTAGATGCTGTCGTCGAGGCCGAGGCGGTGGATCAGCCGGTAGGCGGCCGCGAGGTCGAGGCGGATCGCCTGCTCCTCGGGCGTGCGGGGGGAGGGCATGGCCGGAGTCTCCTGCGACGGCGACGATGGCGGCAGACTGGCCCGCTCCCCGCGGCGGATCAAGCCGAAAGCGTCGACAATCGACGCTTACCGGGTGCACACTCTGCCGCCGGAGGTGTCATGCGCCCGTTGTCTCCCCCCGTCGGCCTGCCGGTGCCCGCTGACCAGGATCTCGTGCGGCAGGTCGCCCGCGGCCTCACCGCGGCGATCACGAGCGGTCGGCTCGCGCCGGGGACCAAGGTGGCGGAGGCGGCGGTGGCGCGGGAGCTCGGCATCAGCCGGGCCCCGGTGCGCGAGGCGGCGCGGCTCCTGGAGAGCCAGGGCCTGCTGCGGGCGCATCCGCGGCGGGGCTTCTTCGTGCGCGAGATCTCGGCCGGCGACGTGGACGAGCTCTACGACCTGCGCCTGTGCATCGAGCGCCACGCGGCCGTGGAGGCGGCGAGGCGGCTGACGCCGGCCGGGCGGGCGGCCCTGCGCGCCCAGCTCGACGCGCTCTACGCCGCGGCCGCGCGGGACGACGCCTCCCTGATCGTCGAGGCGGATTACGGCTTCCACCGCCTCGTCTGCGAGATCGCCGGCAATGGCCGGCTGCTGCGGCTGTTCGACGGCCTCGCCTCGGAGCTGAAGGTGGTGATCGGCCTGATCGGCCACCTCTACGACGATCCGCACGCCATCGCCCGCACCCACGAGCCGGTGCTGGCGGCGATCGAGGCGGGCCATGCCGAGCGCATCGTCGCCCATGTCGACCACCATGTCGGCGTGGCGTGGCGCGAGGTCGGCCGGCTCGCGCGCGCCCTCTCCCCGCACCCGGAGTCCCCATGAGAGCCGTCTACACCGAGGATCACCGCGGCCACGACCCGCAATTCTTCCTCGTCCGCGGGCGCGTCACGCGCACGACCGAGCAGCCGGAGCGGGCCGACCGGCTGCTCGCGGGCCTGCGCGCGGGGGGCCACGCCCTCGTGGCGCCGCAGGCCTTCGGGCACGAGGCGCGGGCGCGGGTGCACGGCCCCGACTACCTCGCCTTCCTGGCCGAGGCCTGGGACGCCTGGGCGGCCCTGGGGGATGCCGCACCCGAGATGGTCGCCAACATCCACCCGATGCGCGAGCGGGCGACCTACCCGGAGCACATCGTCGGCCGGCTCGGCTGGCACACCCTCGACACCGCCTGCCCGATCGGCCCCGGCACCTTCGCGGCGGCCTGCGCGGCGGCGGACGTGGCGGCGAGCGCGGCGCAGCTCGTCCTCGACGGGGAGGACGCCGCCTACGCGCTCTGCCGCCCCCCCGGCCACCACGCCTATCGGGACCGGGCGAGCGGGTTCTGCTTCCTCAACAACAGCGCGGTGGCCGCGGCGCAGCTGCGCACCCGGCACGGCCGGGTGGCGATCCTCGACGTGGACGTGCATCACGGCAACGGCACGCAGGACATCTTCTACGCCGACCCGACGGTGCTGACGGTCTCGCTCCACGCGGATCCGGCGCGGTTCTACCCCTTCGTCTGGGGTTACGCGCACGAGCGCGGCGAGGGCCCGGGGCTCGGCGCCAACCGCAACCTGCCCCTGCCCCTCGGGACCGGGGACGAGGGCTACCTCGCGGCCCTCGACGCGGCGGCGCGGACGATCCGCGCCTTCGCGCCGGGCGCCCTGGTGGTGGCGCTCGGCCTCGACGCCTCGGTGCACGACCCGCTCGCCGGGCTCGCTGTCACCACGGAGGGCTTCTCGCGGATCGGCGCCGCGCTCGCGCGGCTGCGGCTCCCGACCGTGCTGGTGCAGGAGGGCGGCTACCTGTCCGAGCATCTCGGCCCCAACCTCGCGGCCGTGCTCGCGGGCTTCGAGGGCGCGCGCGAGGGCATCGCCCGCTGAGGCGGATGCCGGCTCAGCGCAGGACATGCGGCACGATCAACGACCTGGAGCGGCGTCCGACCGCACCGTGATCGGGCGCTGCTCTAAGCATCATTCGCCGAAATGGTCACCGGTTCGGCGGCAGAAATGATGCAATAACGAGACTTAAGCAGAGTTGCCGCGCGCAAGTCTGCTCAGGAGCCGGCGCGACGGGTCCCCGCCTCACGCCGCCCGGCGCGAGGATTCCAGCGTCGCGCGCTCGGCCTGGACCAGCACGTCGAGGGGGCGCCAGGGCTTGCGCATGTAGACCGCGTGGTCGGTCTCCGGCCGCGCCCCCTTCTCGGAGGTCACGACCACCCGCACGTCGGGCCATTCCCGCTCCACCGTGCGGGCGAGCGCCCCGCCATCCATCGCGCCCGCGAGGTCCACATCCGTGAACACCAGCGCGACCTCGTCGGGATGGGCGCGGATCACGTCGAGCGCATCCTCGGCGCTCGCGCAGGCGATCACGTCGAGATCCGTCTCCTCGAGGATCGCCGCCGCGAAGTCGCGCACGGACGCGTCGTCCTCCACCACCACGGCGATCGGACCGGCGGACGCAAGTTTGCCCATGATGCCTCCTCTCAATTCGTGAAAGTATCCCGCTGCCGCGGAGGGCCCAGCCAAGGGTCGGTCACAAGAGTCCGGAAGGTGGAGGGACCGCCGGGGCGGGCTTTGGGACGTCGGAAGACCGACGGGGGTCAACGAGCGATGCCGCGCATCGATCCCGGGCCGGGGCGAACTAATCGTCATGCGTCCCGGCCCGGGCCGCTCCGGGGGCCATGCGGGGGCCATGCGGGGGCGCATTAACGGCCTGTTCACCTTCGCGATCGGAATGTTACGCTTCCATGAAGGCGTCGGGCGGCGCGGGCGGGGCCGGCGCGGGGCGCCTCTAACCCACGGGTGTTCGGGCGATGTGCCGCTTCCTCGCCTACCATGGCGACCCTGTCTACCTCGACGACCTCGTCTGCACGCCGACCCACTCCCTCATCCACCAGTCCCTGCACGCCGCCGAGGCCAAGACCGAGACGAACGGCGACGGCTTCGGCATCGGCTGGTACGGCGACCGGCCCGAGCCGGGCCTCTTCCGCGACGTGCGCCCGGCCTGGTCGGACGAGAACCTGCGCAGCCTCGCCCGGCAGATCCGGGCCCGCACCTTCCTGGCCCACGTGCGCGCCTCGACCGGCACCGCGACGACGCGGGCGAATTGCCACCCCTTCGCGCATGGCCGGCTGCTCTTCATGCATAACGGCCAGATCGGCGGCTACGGCCGGATCAGGCGGCGGCTGGAGGCGCTGATCCCGGATCCGCTCTACGACGCGCGCTGCGGCTCGACGGATTCCGAGGCCCTGTTCCTGCTCGCCGTGGCGAATGGCCTCGCGCAGGATCCGGTCGCGGCCATGGAGGCCACGGTGGCGAGCGTGCGCGGCCTGATGCGCGAGGCCGGCATCGAGGAGGCGCTGCGGCTCACCGCGGTGGTGAGCGACGGCGACAGCCTGACGGCCTTCCGCTGGGCCTGCGACGGGCGCCCGCCGAGCCTCTACTGGCGCGAGACGGGCGGCGGGGTGGTGGTGGTCTCCGAGCCGATCGACGGCTGCCGGGAGGGCTGGCAGGTCGTGCCGAAGGGCGCGACCCTGATCGCCCGGGGCGCCCTGCCGCCGCGCCTCGTCGCGCCGCATTCCGTCCCGGGCGCCATCGCGGCCTGACCCGATCCTTGACTCGGGCCGGAGGCGCCGCCTACGTCGCGCCGCCCGCCGGGCGGCGTCGCAGGGAGGGGAGAGGATGTTCAAGACCGGCCGATCCGCCACCGTCCCGGGAGGTTTCGGGGGCGTCCTGTACCTGGACTTCCTGGCCGCGCTCGCGGCCAAGCGGCAGACCCGCCACTACCTGGAGATCGGCGTCCATTTCGGGCACACGCTGGCGCGGATTCCCTGCGACACGGCGGTCGGCGTCGATCCGCACTACAGGCTCGACCGGAACGTGACGGCGGGCAAGCGCCGCACCTTCCTGTTCCAGATGACGAGCGACCGCTTCTTCGCCGAGACCGACCTGCGGGCGCTGCTCGGGGGCGGGGTGGACATGGCCTTCCTGGACGGGCTGCACCAGTTCGAGTTCCTGCTGCGCGACATCGCCCACGCGGAGGCCGCGAGCGCGCCGAACGGCCTGATCCTGCTGCACGATTGCATGCCGCTCAACGCCGAGATGACGACCCGCGACGCGGAGGCCGAGCGGGAGGACGCGCACAAGGCCATGTGGACGGGCGACGTCTGGAAGGTGGTGCCGATCCTGCGCCGCTACCGGCCGGACCTGGAGGTGATCTGCGTCGATTGCCCGCCGACCGGCCTCGTCTGCCTCACCAACCTCGACCCGACCTCGCGGGTCCTGCGCGACAACGAGCGCGCCATCGTGCGGGAGTACCGCGAGCTCGCCTCGACCCAGGAGCAGCTCACCGCGTTCTACGCCGAGAACCCGATCGTGCGCTCCGTCGACATCCTGAACGGGCACGACCACAGCCTGTATTTCCGGGTCTGAGGGCGGGGCCGCGGTCGGCGGCTCGGCACGACCGCGGCGGCACCCGCAACACTCCCCGTGCTGAGCGTTGCGGGTGCCACATCCGGCGCATCCTGTCGCCCGTGCGCCAGCAAACCCGGTGCGCGCCCTTGCGCTGATCCGTCCAAACTCGTCATGCCGTGCGCAATCTCATTCGGCAGGACCCGGCGCGGGCGATCGAGGACCGCCCCTCAATGCGCCTCCTGCCAGTTCGCCGCCGCCTTGGCCTCGACGGCGAGCGGCACCGTGAGCCGCACCGCCGGCTGGGGCGCCTCCTCCATCACCCGGGCGATGATCGGCAGCGCCCGCGCGACCTCGTCCTGCGGCGCCTCGAAGACCAGCTCGTCGTGCACCTGCAGCAGCATGCGGGTGGTGAGCCCCGCCCCGGCCAGCGCCCCCTCCATCCGCACCATCGCGCGGCGGATGATGTCGGCGGCCGTGCCCTGGATCGGCGCGTTGATCGCCTGCCGCTCCACCGAGGCCCGCTCCTGCGGGTTGTTGGAGCGGATCTGCGGGTAGTGGCAGACGCGCCCGAACAGGGTGGTCACGTAGCCCTTGTCCCGGCAGGCCTTCTTGGTGTCCTCGATATAGGCGCGGATGCCCGGGAAGCGCTCGAAATACTGCTTGATGAAGGCCGAGGCCTCGCCCTGCGGGATGCCGAGCCGGTCGGCGAGGCCGAAGGCCGAGATCCCATAGATGATGCCGAAATTGATCGTCTTGGCCCGCCGCCGCAGATCCGGCGTCATCTCGCCCAAGGGGACGCCGAACATCGCCGAGGCGGTCGCCGCGTGGATGTCGAGCCCGTCCGCGAAGGCCTGGCGCAGCTGCGGGATGTCGGCCATGTGGGCGAGCAGCCGCAGCTCGATCTGGCTGTAATCCGCCGAGATCAACTGGTGGCCGGCATCCGCCACGAAGGCCTGGCGGATGCGCCGCCCCTCCTCGGTGCGGATCGGAATGTTCTGCAGGTTCGGGTCCGAGGAGGAGAGGCGCCCGGTCGTGGTGGCGGCGAGCGCGAAGGAGGTGTGGACGCGGTCGCTCTCCCTTTCGGCATGCTCCTGCAGGCTGTCCGTGTAGGTCGATTTGAGCTTCGAGAGCTGGCGCCATTCCAGGATCTTGCGCGGCAGCGGGTGTCCCTGGGTGGCGAGCTCCTCCAGCAGCGTCGCGGGCGTGGCCCACTGGCCCGACGGCGTCTTCTTGGCGCCGGGCAGCCCGAGCTTGCCGAACAGGATGTCGCCGATCTGCTTGGGGGAGGAGACCGAGAAGGTCTCGCCGGCCATCTCCTGGATCTCGGCCTCGAGCCGGGCCAGCGACTGCGAGAAATCCCCCGAGAGGCGGCTCAGCATGTCGCGGTCGACCCGGATGCCCTCCCGCTCCATGCGGGCGAGCACCGGCACCAGGGGGCGCTCCAGGGTCTCGTAGACGGTGGCGCGGTGCTCGGCGGCGAGCCGCGGCTTCATCAGGCGCCACAGGCGCAGCGTCACGTCCGCGTCTTCGGCCGCGTAGGCCGTGGCCTTGTCGAGGGGCACGCGGTCGAAGGTGACCTTGGCCCGGCCCGTGCCCGTCACGTCCGCGAAGGTGATCGGCTGGTGGCCGAGATGCCGCCGCGCCAGCTCGTCCATGCCGTGCGAGCCCTTGCCGGCATCGAGCACGTAGGAGATCAGCATCGTGTCGTCGTAGGGCTGGATCTCGATGCCGTGGCGGACGAGCACCAGCCAGTCGTACTTCACGTTCTGCCCGACCTTGAGCACCGCCGGATCCTCCAGCAGCGGCTTCAGGCGGGCCCGCACCGCGTCCCAGGGGAGCTGGTCGGGGAGCAGCCCCTCGCCGAACAGGTCCTCGCTGCCGCGATGGGCGAGCGGGATGTAGGCGGCGCGGCCGGGCGCCGTGGCGAGCGAGACGCCGACGAGGTCGGCCCGGTGGGCGTCGAGCGCGTTGGTCTCGGTGTCGACCGCGACCACGCCGGCCTCCGCCGCCTCGGCGATCCAGGCGTCGAGGCGGTCGAGGCGGGTGATCGTCTCGTAGGAGGCGGTGTCGAACGGCTTCACCGCCTCGGCGGCGCGGGCCGCCACGACTTGGCCGGGGGTCGGCTCGGCGGGGCCGCGGGGCCTGGGCGGGGCGTCGGGCAGGTCGAGATCCGCGAAGGGATCGGTCTCGGGCGCGGGCGGCGCCGTCGCCTCGTCGCCGAAGAACGGGGTCGCGTCGCTGCCGCCCTTCCCGTTGGCGTAGGCGGCGGCGCCCCCGGGGAGCAGGGCCGGATCGGGCCGCACCGCCTCCGGATCGACGTGGAGCAGCGAGGCGATGCGCCGGGTCAGCGTGTTGAACTCCATCGCCTTCAGGAAGCCGACGAGCCGCTCCGGGTCGGGCTTGCGCAGGCGCAGGGCCTCCAGCGGCACCGGCACCGGCACCGCCTCGTCCAGGGTGACGAGCCGGCGCGACAGCCGCGCCTGGTCGAGATGCGCGAGCAGCGTCTCGCGGCGCTTGGGCTGCTTGATCTCGGCCGCCCGCTCCAGCAGCGCCTCCAGGCTCCCGAATTCCTTGAGCAGCGCGGCGGCGGTCTTGAGGCCGATGCCGGGCACGCCCGGGACGTTGTCGGAAGTGTCCCCGATCAGCGCCAGCGCGTCGCCGATCTGGGCGGGGCTCAAGCCCTCCCAGCGCTCCACGATGGCGGCGGCGTCGAGGTTGCGCTCGGGCCGGTAGCCGGGCTTGCCCTTCTGCCCGGATTCGAAGTCGTAGAAGCGCACGAGCTCGCCGACGAGCTGCATCAGGTCCTTGTCGGAGGACACGATGATGACGCCCGCCCCCCTCGCCTCCGCCTGCCGCGCGTAGGTGGCGATCAGGTCGTCCGCCTCGTAGCGCTCGAGCTCGATCGGCTCCAGGCCGAAGGCCCGCACCGCCTCCCGCATCAGCGGCATCTGCCGCTTGAGGTCGTCGGGCGCGTCCGGCCGGTGGCCCTTGTAGTCCGGGAAGATCTCCTTGCGGAACGAGCCCTCCGACTTGTCGAAGACGATGCCGAGATGGCTCGGCTGGATCCCGGCCGCACCCTCCTGCACGAACTGGGCGATCTTGGCGCAGAACAGCCGCACGGCGCCGGTCGGCATCCCGTCGGAGGGCCGGAAATTGTAGCGCTCGGGCTGGTTGATCGACTGGAAATAGGCCCGGAAGATGAAGGAGGAGCCGTCGACCAGGAGCACCTGGTCGCCGGGGCCGACGGGCTTCGTCTCGGGGGCGGGGTCGGCATTCATGCGGGGCGGCTCGGTTCCTGACGGGCCGCCCTGACATAGAGCAGGAGCGCGCCCGCTTGAAGCGAGGGCGAGCGCCGCCCCGCCCGGGCCGCCGGCCCGGCTGCGGCGCGCCGCCGGCCCGCCCGGGCCGGCGGCTGTGATCTGCCGACACCACCTGCGCGCGAAAGCGCGGCGGCGCCCTCGCGGCGCCTTGACTTGGCCGTGCCGGAGGGCTTCGTCTGGCAGCCGAGACGCTGAAACCGCGGCGCGCCCGCGCGCCCCCAGGGCCCGCGCGCCCGCCCGAACCCGAGGTCCGGCCATGCGCCCCTCCTGCCTCCTCGCCTCGCTCGCCGCCGGCCTCGCCGTCGCCTGCGCCGTCACGCCCTCCCTCGCGCGCTCGGCCCGCCAGGAGGTCACCCCGGCGGAGGAGCGGGAATTCCCCTTCGACGCCGACATCCCGGGCTGCCAGGACGCGGACGTGCTGGAGAAGCTCTCGACGCAATTCGCCGAGAAGGAATCCAAGTTCTGGAACTCGTCGCTGACGATCCTCCGCTACGAGCGGATCGAGCGCACCGCGTGGCGGCCGTGGGGCCTGGACTTCTACCCGAGGCGCTTCTGCACGGCGGTGGCGACGACCTCGGACGGGGTGCGCCGCCGGGTGGATTACTCGGTGCGCGAGAGCCTGGGCATCATCGGCTCGACCTGGGGCGTCGAGTTCTGCGTGCACGGCCTCGACCGCAACCTCGCCTACGCGTACGCCTCGGCGACCTCCTGCCGGGAGGCGCGGCCCTGATCCGCGGACCCGCCCTCGCGCTGGCCGCGGCCCTCGCGGCCGTGCCGGCCGCCGCGCAGGAGCGCGGCGGAACCCCCGGCCGGTTCGACTTCTACGTCCTGGCGCTGTCCTGGTCGCCGACCTTCTGCGCGCTCACCGGCGAGCGGCGCGGCGACGCGCAATGCGATCCGGGCCGCAATCCCGGCTTCGTGGTGCACGGGCTGTGGCCCCAATACGACCGCGGCTATCCGAGCGAGTGCGGCGCCTTCCCGCGCCCGCCGTCGCGGCAGGCCCTGGCCGAGGCCGAGGGGGTGTTCCCGACCGAGGGGCTCGCCCGCTACGAGTGGCGCAAGCACGGCACCTGCTCGGGCGAGGATCCGGCGAGCTATTTCCGCCTCGCGCGCCGCGCCCGCGACGCCGTCACCATCCCGGAGCGCCTGCGCGGCGGGGAAACGCTGCGCGCGGCGCCGATCGAGGTGGCGCGCCTGTTCGTGACCAGCAATCCGGGCCTGCGCCCCGACATGATGTCGGTCACCTGCCGGGCCGGACGCCTGGAGGAGGTGCGGATCTGCTTGTCGAAGGACCTGCGCTCCTTCACGCCCTGCCCCGACCTGGCGCGGCAGAATTGCCGGGCGGGCGAGGTGACGGCCGCGTCCGGGCCCTGAGCCGCGCCGGAACCGTCGCCGGCCCCGTGCTTTGGTCCCCCACCCCGGGGCGGCGCGCCGCCCCGGGCGGCAGAGGGAGACCCGCATGGCGACGAATCCGAGCGACCGGGAGCCCCCGGTCCCCGGCGGTGGGGCATCCCCCGCGACGGGCGCGGAGGGCGAGGCCCGCCGGACGCGGCTGACCGAGGAGGAGCAGCGGGAACTCGACCGGCGGCTCAGCCGGCCGGACGGGCCGCGCGCCGACGCGGGCCGCGCGCCCGATCCGGGCGACCTGCCGGGCGAGGCGGACGACGTGCGGGCGGCCTTCGGCACGGCCGGCGCCCCGGCGGAGGGCGGCTCCCAGGAAGACGGCGGCAAAGGGTCCGGCGGCAAGGGATCCGGGGGCATGGGCGGCGACGGCACCGCGCATTCGGGCATTCTGAGCGCCCCGGGCGGGAGCGGCGCGACGCCGGTGCGGATCGACGACGTGCCGGCCTCCGAGCGCGGCAACCCGGACGAACTCGCCGCCCGCGGCGATCTCGACCGGCGCAACCCGCCGCGGCGGGAGGATACGGGGCCCGGCGGACAGACGGTGTTCTCGAACGCCGCCCGCGAGGGGCGCGAGGCCCCGCGGGACCCGCTGGCATCCCCGGCCGACCGGGCGGGGGCGAAGCGGGGCTGAGGCGGAGCGGAGGTCCGGGCGCCCGGGCCCGATCCTTGCGACCTCCCCGCTCCTTCAGAACTCCATTCCTTCAGAACTCCATGTCGAGTTCCTCGATCAGAACTCCATGTCGAGTTCCTCGATCTCCTCGGGCTCGCCCTCCGCCTCGGCGATCCATTCCTGCATCAGGGGCCAGGCCATGACGTGGTCGCGAAAGGCCGCGCTGCCGGGCGGCAGGCCGACATTGTAGGTGACGAAGCGGGTGCAGACGGGCGCGTACATCGCGTCCGCGATCGTGGGCGTCGCGCCGAACAGGTAGGGGCCGCCATGCGCGGCGAGCGCCTCCTCCCAGATCTCCACGATGCGCGCGATGTCCGACTGCGCGCCCCCCCACAGCTTGAAGTCGGTGTAGCGCGCCCGCAGGTTCATCGGCAGGGCCGAGCGCAGGTTCACGAAGCCGCCATGCATCTCGCCGGAGATCGAGCGGCACCACGCGCGCTTGACGAGGTCGGCCGGGACGAGGCCGGCCTCCGGGCGCCACTCGTGCAGGTACTGGGCGATCGCCAGCACGTCCCAGACCCGGACCGGGCCGTGGGTGAGGCGCGGCACCAGGAAGGAGGGCGAGAGGTGCAGGAGTTCGGCGCGGCTCGCCGCGTCGCCGGTCCCCAGCACCTCGACGGTGAAGTCGAGCCCGGCCATCCGGCAGAGCAGCCAGCCGCGCAGCGACCACGACGAGTAGTTTCGGCTCGATACCGTCAGCGTGGCCTCTGCCATGCGCATCCTCCCCCGCGGGCCCGGCCGGACCCGACCCGGCGTCAGCCCATCCAAGACTCGTGCCGTCAGCGCCGCGACCATAGGGGCAGCCGCCGCGGCGCACTAGACGACGAGAATCCAGACCGGCCCGGCCCGGGGTTTGGCACGAGCATCGCATGGCCGGGAGTCAGACGGGCATAGTCCCGGGACCACACCCAACGAAAGTCAGATCGCGGGAGGGCGAGCGTTGCCTTACGTCTCAGCAGCGGCAAGCGCGTCGGCTCCGGCGTGTGTGCGGGAGTCTTCGGGCTGATGCTCTACGATCTCTTCGAGGTGCAGTCCGACGCCGCGGCCGCGGCGCGGGGCTGGGGGCGCCTCCTCCACGAGACCGTCACGCCCTGGACGGAGGCGGGCGCCCGGGAGCCGGCCACCTGGGTGCTGGCGGCGGCCCGGATGATGATGCGCGCCGGCCTCACCCACGTGCGGCCGGCCTACGGCATCGCCGGCGTGCACGTCGGCAACCGCGAGGTGCCGGTGCGCGAGGAGCCGGTGCTGCGCACCCCCTTCGGCACGCTGCTGCACTTCCGCAAGGACATCGCCTCCGAGCAGCCCCGCGTGCTGGTGGTGGCGCCCCTCTCGGGCCACTTCGCCACGCTGCTGCGCTCGACCGTGCGCACGCTCCTCGCCGACCACGACGTCTACATCACCGACTGGCACAACGCCCGGGACGTGCCGGTCGAGGCCGGGCGCTTCGGCTTCGACGACTATGTCGGGCACGTGGTCCGCTTCCTGGAGACGATCGGCGAGGGGGCCCACCTCGTGGCGGTCTGCCAGCCCTGCGTCCAGGCCCTGGCGGCGGCGGCGGTGATGGCCGAATCGCGCAACGCCGCCCACCCGGCCAGCATGACCCTGATGGCCGGTCCGGTCGACACCCGCATCAACCCCACCAAGGTCAACGAACTCGCGACCTCCCGGCCGATCGAGTGGTTCGAGCGCAACCTCATCGGCACCGTGCCGCGCCGCCATGCCGGCGCGGGCCGCCGCGTCTATCCCGGCTTCGTCCAGCTCATGGCCTTCATGACGATGAACTCGGCCCGGCACATGCACGGCCACATCGACCTGTTCTGGCACATCGCGCGCGGCGAGGAGGCCAAGGCGGCGCAGATCGAGACCTTCTACGACGAGTACTTCGCCGTGCTGGACCTCGCGGCGGAATTCTACCTCGAGACGGTCAAGACCGTGTTCCAGGACGCGACGCTGGCCCGCAACGCCCTGACCTACCGGGGGGCGCCCCTCGACATGCGCGCCATCCGCAGGACCGCGCTGATGACCGTGGAGGGCGAGCGCGACGACATCTGCTCGGTCGGCCAGACGATGGCGGCGCACGACCTCTGCGCCAGCCTGCGGCCCTTCCGCAAGCGGCACCACCTCCAGGCGGGGGTCGGGCATTACGGCGTCTTCTCGGGGCGCAAGTGGGAGACCCAGACCTACCCGCTGGTGCGCAACTTCATCCAGTCGAACGCCTGACCAGCCGGGTCGGAGGGCGGTTCATTCAAGAATCGCGCCCCGCGCCCGCCGCGGCGCCGCGCACCCGGTTGGAAATCGTCCCGAACTGGTGTATGGCGCAGCCAGGCGCATGCGTGCGCCGGCCTTAGCGGCAATCGCGACGTGCGCTCCTCCCGGTCAGGAACGGCCGGGGTCTGGGGCGCATTCCGGTTCGCCGGATGTCGCAGGACGGCCCTCGGCCGGCCACGGTTCGAAGAATTCTAGAGGACACACCCTTGCAGGTACTCGTTCGGGACAACAACGTCGATCAGGCCCTCCGCGTGCTGAAGAAGAAGATGCAGCGCGAGGGCATCTTCCGCGAGATGAAGCAGCGGAAGGCCTACGAGAAGCCCTCCGTGCGCAAGGCCCGCGAGAAGGCGGAGGCGGTGCGCCGCGCCCGCAAGCAGGCGCGCAAGACCGCGATCCGCGAGGGGCTGATCGCTGCGCCGAAGCCGAAGCCCCGCGCCGTCGCGCCCCGCCGCCCGGCGGCCGCCCCGGCCCCGGCGTCGAGCCCGACCACCACCGCCTGAGCCCCGCGCCCGGATCGCCGGGCGCATCCCATCCTGACGTCCTCGCGGCGAGGCCCGGCGCATGCGCGCGCGGGCCCCGACGTGTGGACGGGCCCTCTCGGGAGATCCGCCCATGGCCTTCGCCTGCACGATTCCGGCCGTGCCGATGGTGCAGCTGGACGACGAGGCGGTGCGGATCACCCGCTGGGACTTCGCTCCCGGCGCCGTGACGGGCTGGCACGAGCACGGCTGGCCGTACGTGATCGTGATGGTGACGCCGGGCTGCCTGCGCGTCCATGACGGCGAGGCCGTGACCGAGACCGTGCTGGCGCAGGGCCAATCCTACCGCCGCCCCGCGGGCGTGCGCCACGACGTGATGAACGGCTCCGACCACCCGATCGCCTTCGTGGAGATCGAGCTGAAGCGGCCCGGCGCCCTCTGAACCGCCCCCGGTCCGCGACAGGCGCCGTCGGCGGACCGGATTCGGGACCAGCGCCCTCCCCCCGGCCGCGTCCGAGCCCCCGCCGGGCGCCACAACGAGAACGGCCGGGGCGAGGCCCCGGCCGCGTGCTCGTCGCAAGGTGCGGCGGCGATCAGCGCAGGAGCTGCAGCACGCTCTGCTGCGCCTGGTTGGCCAGCGACAGCGCCGAGACGCCGAGCGAGTTGCGGGTCTGCAGCGCCTGAGAATTCACCGCCTCCTCGTGCAGGTCCGCGTTGGTCAGGTTCGCCGCACCCGTGTCGAGCACGTTGATCATCTGCTTGGTGAAGTCCTGACGGTTCTGCACCACCGCAAGGTTCGCGCCCAGCGACGAGGCCTGGCTCTTCAGCGAGCTCGCCGCCGTGTTGATCGACTTGATCACCTTGTTGATCGCGCTGTTCTCCTGAAAGTCCGACTGCGACAGCACGTTCAGGCCGAGCTGCGTGTACGACACCGTCGAGCCCTGCACCGACAGCGTCGACGTGTTCTTCTCGTTGAAGCTGATCTTCAGCGTGTCCCCGGCGAGCAGGTTGACGCCGTTGTAGCCCGAATCCGCCGCGAGCTGGTCGATCTGGGTCAGCAGGTTGTTGAAGGTGCTCACCAGCCCGTTGCGCGCGGTCAGCCCGTCGCCGCCGATCACCGCGCTCGAGGTGCCGGAGTTGAACGGGTTGCCGGTGCCCGAGGCGGTGATCTTGAGGTCGTCGGTGCCCGAGTCGTTGGCGGTGGTGATCGAGATCCGCCCGGTCGCGGTGTCGATCGAGGCCTGGGCGTTGGCCGCCGCCAGCGCGCTGTTGAGCTGCGTCAGGGTCGAGATCTGGCCCGCCGCCGAGCCGAAGGTGAAGGTCGCGCTCGGGCCGGAGCCGACCTGCACGGTCAGCGACTTGCCCGCCAGGGCCGAGCTCGAGCCCGGCGCTCCCAGGCCCGCCGCGAAGGTGGTGGGCGAGTTGAAGCCGAGGTTGGAGAGCAGCGAGGTCGCGGTCGAGCCGTTGCCGAGGGTGATGGCGGTGTTGGTGTCGGCGGCCGTGAAGGTGAACTTGCGGTTGGTGGCGTCGTAGCTGGCCGAGACGGTGCCGCTGGTGGCGGTGCTGACCTTCTGGGCGATGGAGCCGAGCGTGTCGCCGGCCGCGATGTTGACGGATTGGCCGTTGACCGTGAAGTTGTCGCCGGCCTTGAAGCCGACCGCGATCGCCAGGGTGGCGGCGCTCGGCGAGAAGGTGCCGGCCGTGGTCGAGGCCGTCGTCCCGAAGCCGACCTGGCTGCCGGTGCCGCCCTGGACGGTGATGCTCGAGCCATCCGCCGCGCCGGTCAGCTTGATCTTGCCGCTATTGTCGGAGGCGGTGACGCCGGTGGTCGAGGTGACGGCGTTGATGGCGTTGATGACCTGGCTCTCGGTCGAGCCGGTGGCGACCGTGATCGTCGTGCCGTTGATGGTCAGCGTGGTGGAGGACGCGCCGGCGCCGTTCGTGGTGGTGCCGCTGGCCGCGAGGCCGGTCTCGGAGCCGGTCGCCGCGTAGGTGAACTGGGCGCCGGAATTGCTGCCGGTGAAGACGAGCTTGCCGCCGGAGGCCGCCACGGTGACGCCGGTGGTGGCGGATTGCGCGTTGATCTTGGTGACGGCGGCGTTGATGTCGTCGCCGGTGGCGAGCGCGATCGCGGTGCCGTTGAGGGTGACGGTCGCGGAGGCGGTGAGGGTCGTGTAGGAGCCGGCCGTGTAGGTCGCGACGCCGTTGCTGTAGGCGGTGCCGGCCGTGACGGTGGCGGCGGTGGCGGTGGTGTTGCCGCTCAGGGCGGTGTCGCTGACCGCCTGCGTTGCGCCGGTCGAGAGCAGGTTCTGGGCCGAGGCGCCGGTGAGCGCAGTCGAGACCGAGGTGGCCTTGACCGAGAAGGAATTGGCGGAGGCGAGGGCCTGCTGGGCCACCGACTTGAGCTGGTCGGTGAGGGTCTGGACCTTGGTGAGGCCGGTATTGGCGGCCTGGATGGTCTGGATGCCGTTCGAGACGCTGTCGAGGAGGGAGGACAGGGCGGTCGAGCGGGAGGAGAGGCCGTCGGCGGTGAAGAAGTTGGTCGGGTTGTCGAGGGCGGTGTTGACCTTCTTGCCCGTCGCCAGGCGGTTCTGGGTGGTGGCGAGGAGGGAGGCGGTGTCCTGCATCGACAGCAGGTTCTGCCGCGTGGCGGCAGTCAGCGTGATGGGCATGGGGCCGATCCTTTTCGATCGTCGGATCCGTCGTTTTGACGGCACCCGCATCTCAGGGGGCCGGCCCTTGCCGCGGCCTTAAGTCGATCGCGCGGACTCGTGCGGCTTTGCGAAATCGTTAACGCTTAACCACGACCATGGGGGTGATTCGTGGAAAGCCCGCCATGCCGCTTCGCATCACCCTCAAGCCGCACGAGCGCCTCATCATCAACGGGGCGGCGATCCGGAACGGGGACCGCGCGGCCGACCTGCTGATCGAGACCCATGCCCGCTTCCTGCGCGAGAGCGAGATCATCCGCGAGAGCGAGGCGGACACGCCGGCCAAGCGCCTCTGCGTGACGCTGCAGGTGATCTACCTCGCCGACAATCCGGCCGAGGTGGAGGACCTGCTGGTGCGCCAGTCGACCGAGATCCTGCGGATCATGCCGAGCGCGGTGCCCTATCTCCTCGCCGTTCAGGACGAGGTCGCCGCCCGCCGCTTCCACCACGCCCTGAAATGGGGCCGGGAGCTCGTCGCCCACGAGCGCGCCCTCCTGCAGCAGCAGGACGCAGCCCCGGGGGCCGCGCGGGAGGCGGCCCCGGGGGCCGCGCGGGAGGCGGCCCCGGTGGCCGCCCGGGCCTGACACCGCCGCGGCCGCGGCGGACCGGGCCCCGCGGCGCCGGCGCCGCGCGCGGAGGCGAAGGCCCGAGGAGAGCGGCCGGGATCCGGGGCCGAACCGGCGCGCGGGAGGCCGCTCCGGTATGATACTTTGTCTCAGTATGAGTACCAGAACCGTCCCCGGCGGCGGGCGTTGGGCCCCACTCAACCCCTGTCCAGGAGGATGACCGGATGGCCGAGGATCTCCGCTCGCTCTACGTGACCGCGCTCAGGAACACCCACGCCCTCGAATTGCAGGCCCTGCAGATCATGGAGCGGCAGGTCGAGCGCCTGGAGCGCTACCCCGAGATGGACGCGGCCCTGCGGCGCCACATCACCGAGACGCACGGCCAGCGCGACCGCCTGGAGGCGGCGCTGTCGGCCCTCAACGAGAGCCCCTCGGCCCTCAAGGAGGGCGTGCTCGGCCTGATGGGCAACCTCGCGGCCCTGGCCCACACGCCGGCCCAGGACGAGATCCTGAAGAACGCCTTCGCCAACCGCGCCTTCGAGAATTACGAGGCGGCGGCCTACGACTCGCTCATCACCATCGCGGAGGCGGCCGGCCAGACCGCCCACCTGACGGGATTCCAGCAATCCCTGAAGGAGGAACTGGCGATGGCCCAGACGGTGGCCGACCTCGTCAAGCCGACGACCCGGCGCTACCTCGAACTGACCGCGAGCGGCGCCAAGGCCGACCGCTGAGCCCGCACCGGCGGGCCGTGCGTTGAGCCCAGCGCCCGCCGGCCCTGCGGTGCCCGGCGGGTGCACCCCGGGAGGATCGGGCCTATATGCGGGGCAATTCCTCTCCCGGAACCCGATCGTGACGCAAATGCAATCTCCGGCGGGCGGGGCCTCGGACCGGCCCGGCCTCGTCGGGACCTACCGGCGCCTCTGGCCCTATCTCTGGCCGCACGGGCGCCTGGACCTGCAGCGCCGCGTCTTCGCGGCCTTCTTCCTGCTCCTCGTCGCCAAGGGCGTCACGATGCTGACGCCCTTCACCTTCAAGTGGGCGACCGACGCCCTCGTGGCGGCGGCGGGCGGGAAGGACGGCCCCCTGCCGACCGGCCTCTGGGCGGCGCCGATCCTGCTCATCGGCCTCTACGGCCTGTCGCGGGTGGCGATGGCCCTCCTCACCCAGGTCCGCGATGGGCTCTTCGCCAAGGTGGCGATGCACGCGGTGCGCCGCCTCGCCCTCCAGACCTTCGCGCACATGCACCGCCTGTCCCTGCGCTTCCACCTGGAGCGCAAGACCGGCGGCCTCACCCGGGTGCTGGAGCGCGGGCGCAACGGCATCGAGGAACTCTCGCGCCTGATGGTGCTGACGCTGGTGCCCACCATCGTCGAGTTCCTGCTGGTGCTGGGCATCCTGGCCTGGGAGTTCGACCTGCGCTACTCGCTGGTGGTGCTGGTGATGGTCGCGGCCTATCTCGGCTTCACCTACAAGGCCACCGAGTGGCGCATCGCCATCCGCAAGCGGATGAACGAGTCCGACACCGACGCCAACACCAAGGCGGTCGACTCGCTCCTCAACTACGAGACCGTGAAGTATTTCGGCGCGGAAGCCCGCGAGACCTCCCGCTACGACGTCTCGATGGCCAAGTACGAGAAATCCTCGACCCAGACCTACGTCTCGCTGGCGGTGCTCAATGCCGGCCAGGCGGTGATCTTCACGGCCGGCATGACCGTGGTGATGTGGCTCTCGGCGCGCGACATCATGGCCGGAAAGGCCACGATCGGCGGATTCGTGCTGGTCAACGCGATGCTGGTGCAGCTCTCGATGCCGCTCAACTTCATGGGCATGATCTACCGGGAGATCAAGCAGGCGCTGATCGACATCGACGACATGTTCCGGATCCTGCACCGCAACCCGGAGATCGCCGACCGGCCGGGCGCGCCGCCGCTCGCGGTGAGCGCGGGCGTGGTGCGCTTCGAGGACGTGCACTTCGCCTACAACCCGGACCGGCCGATCCTGAAGGGCATCAGCTTCGAGGTGCCGGCCGGGCGCACCGTCGCGGTGGTGGGCCCCTCGGGCGCAGGCAAGTCGACCCTGTCGCGGCTGCTGTTCCGCTTCTACGAGCCGCAGGGCGGGCGCATCCTCGTGGACGGCCAGGACATCGCCGCCGTGCAGCAGGAATCCCTGCGCGCGGCGATCGGCATGGTCCCGCAGGACACGGTGCTGTTCAACGACACGATCGGCTACAACATCCGCTACGGGCGCTGGGAGGCGAGCGAGGCGGAGGTCCGCGAGGCCGCCCGGCTCGCGCAGATCGACCGCTTCATCGCCGGCCTGCCGGAGGGCTACGACACGCCGGTGGGCGAGCGCGGCCTGAAACTGTCGGGCGGCGAGAAGCAGCGCGTCGCGATCGCCCGCACCATCCTGAAGGGGCCGCCGATCCTGGTCCTCGACGAGGCGACCTCGGCCCTCGATTCCTTCACCGAGCGGGAGATCCAGGACGCCCTCGACCGGGTCAGCCGGGGCCGCACGACGCTCGTCATCGCCCACCGGCTCTCGACGGTGGTGGGCGCCGACGAGATCATCGTCCTCGACCGGGGGGTGATCGTCGAGCGGGGCGACCACCCGACCCTCCTCGCGCGCGGCGGCGTCTACGCGGCGATGTGGAACCGCCAGCGCGAGGCGGACGCGGCGCGCGAGGCCCTCAAGCGGGCGGAGGGCGGCGAGGGCGAGAGCCTGCGCGTCCGCCTGGAATCGGGCGAGATCCCCCCGCCCGCCGCCAAGGCGCCCGAACCGGCCTCCGTCGCCTGACGGAACCCGGCCTTAACCGCGGCCGTCGGAGACTGGCCCGGCGGGGAGCGGGGATGCGCGGATGGCGGTGCCGGAACCTTGGAGGCTAGCGGTCCGCCTGGGGACGATCCCGTCGCTCGCCATCGCCCTGTCCCTGTTCGGCGGCCTGCCGGGCGGCCTCGACCGGCAGGGCTACTTCGTCGGCCGCGACTTCGTGATCTTCTGGACGGCCGGCCGGCTCGCCGCGACCGGGCTGCTGGATCAGATCTACGATCTCGGCGCCTTCCAGGCGGCCATGCGGGCGCTGTTCACGCCCGTCCAGCCCTTCATGAACTTCTCCTATCCGCCGACCGGGCTCCTGGTCCTGGCGCCCCTGGCCCGGCTGCCCTACGGGGCGAGCTACCTGCTGTGGCAGGGGGCGGGGATCGCCTGCTTCCTCGCCACGCTGCTCGGCGGGAAGGCGGGTCCGCGCCGCGCCGGGCTGGTGCCCTGGCTCCTCCTCTCGCCGATCGTGGTGCTCGAAGTCGCGATCGGGCAGGCGGGCTTCTTCTTCGCGGCGCTGGTCGTCGGGGCGATGCGGCGGCTCGACCGGCAGCCGCTCCTCGCCGGGGCGATGATCGGCCTCATCAGCGTCAAGCCGCAGCTCGGCCTGCTGTTTCCCCTGGTGCTGATCGCCCGGCAGCGCTGGGACGCCTTCGCGGCCGCCGCCGTCACCACCCTCGGCTTGATCGGGCTCAGCCTGCTGGCTTTCGGCCCCGAGCCGTGGCGCGCCTACCTCGCGGTCACGCTGCCCTTCCAGGGCGAGGTCATCACCGGGATGGACGGCTTCTACACCACCCTGATGACGACCCCCTACGCGGGCCTGTGGTGGGTCGGGGTCCCGGTCCCGGCGGCGCTCGCGCTCCAGGGGGCCGTCTCGCTGATCGTGGCGGGCGGCGTCGCCTGGCTCGTGCGCCGGGACCCCGCGCGGCCGGACGGGTCGGAGGGCGCCGCGGGCCTGCACGCCGCCCTCGTCGCGGCGGGCTGCATCCTCGTGACCCCGTACTGCCTGAGCTACGACCTCGCGATCCCGATCACCGCCGCCCTGGCGTGGCGCCTGCGCTGCCCGGCCCCGCCGCCGCGGGCGGTCGACCTCGCCCTGCTGGCCCTGTTCCTGGTGCCGCTGCTCGGGATGATCGTGGTCGCGACCAGGCTGCCGCTCCTGCCGCTCGCCGCGGCGGCGGCCTTCGCGGCCCTCGCCGCCGAGGCCTACCGGGCCGCCCCGCCGGCAAGCCGCCCGCCGCGAAGCGGCCGGCCCCTCGCAGGCCGCCTCCCGGTGGGCTGAGCGGCTGGCGATCCGTCGGCGTCCGGCCCGGCGCCGCGGAGGTCGCCCCGGCCGCACCCGACGGATCGCCGGGACGCCGCATCGCGCAGACCGGGAACGGGCGATTCGGGGTCGGCCTGCGACCCGAAGAGCCTCCTTAATCCTTGCGGGCGATCATGCCGGGCGCTGCCGCAAGGACACGTGCCGTGCCCACCGCCCCGTCCTCCCTCGCCCCGCGGGTTCCGAGCGTCCCGGTCGCCGAGCTGCGGTTCGCCGCGGCCCTCGCGGCGCTGGCCCTCTCGGCCTTCCTGCTGTTCTCGGCACCGATCCTCCTCGCCCGCGCGGCGCTGCCCGGGCTCGGCGGCTCCCCCGCCGTCTGGTCCGTGGCCCTGGTCCTGCTGCAGGCGGCCCTGCTCGGCGGCCAGCTCTACGGGCTCGCCGCCACCCGCTGGCTCGCGGGGCGCCGCGCCCTCCTGCTGCACCTCGCCCTGATGGGGGCGGCGCTCCTCGTCCTGCCCCCGCATCGGCCGGCGGCCCTCGCGCGGCTGCCCGCCGAGGGCGAGGCGCCCTGGCTTCTCGGCCTCCTTGCCGTCGCGGCCGGACCGCCTCTCCTCGCCCTGGCGGCGAACGGCCTGCTCCTGCAGGCGTGGCTCTCCGGCGCGGATCACCCGCGCGCCCGCGACCCCGCCCTCCTCGCCGCGGCCTCGCATGGCGGCGCCTTCGCGGCGCTCCTCGCCTATCCGGTGCTGATCGCGCCGCTCGTCTCCCTGCGCGCCCAGGAATGGGCCTGGACGGCCGGGTTCTGCCTCCTCGCCCCGCTGATCGCGGCCGCCGCCTGGAGCGCCGCCGGGACGCCGCCCGCGCGGGCGCCGGCCCCTCCCCGGCCCCCGCCAAGCGCCCGGTCCCGCTGACCGGCGCGGCGCTGGCGGGCTTCGTCGCCCTGGCCTTCGTGCCGGCCGCCTTCCTGGTCGCCGTCACGACCCGCCTCTGCGCGGAGCTCGCGACCGCGCCGCTGGTCTTCCTGCCGCCGCTCGCCCTGCACCTCCTGACCTTCGTGACCGCCTTCCGGGACAGCGCCGTGCGGGTCGCGCGCTGGCTCGCGCCGCTGCAGGTCGGGGGCACCGCGCTGGCGATCCTCGGCCTCGTGGTCGATCTCGGGCTCGCGGCGAACCTCGTCCTCGGCCTCGGCCTCGTCCTGGTGAATGCCAGCCTCTGCCACACGACGCTCTACCGCGCGCGGCCCGAGACCGCCCACCTGACGATCTACGCCGTCTGCATCGCGCTCGGCGGCCTCCTCGGCAGCGCCGCCGGCGCGCTGCTCGCGCCCGCCCTGTTCCCGGCCGGCCAGGAATACCCGCTCCTCCTCGGCGCGGCCCTGCTCGGCCGGCCCGGCCTCCTCGACGGCGCCCGGGCCGCCCGCGCCAGGGGCTTCGGGGAGGCCGCCCTCGTCTGCGCCCTGCTGGCGCTCCTCATCCTGGCGGGCTGCGCGGTGCTCGGCCTCGCCGCGCCGCGCCTGCTCATCGGCCTCGGCCTGTGCGGGCTCCTCGCCCTGTCCTGGGCGAGCCCGCGCCTCGCGGCCCTCTCCGGGATCGGGGCGCTCCTCGCGCTGGCGGGCCCGGCGCCCGCCCCGCCCGGGGCCGCGGGGGAGAGCCTGCGCTCCTTCTCCGGCATCCACCGCATCGCCGCGAGCCCGGACGGCGGCACCCGGCTGCTCTGGCACGAATCCCGCCCGCAGGGCGCGATGCGGCTGCGCCGGGAGGACGGCACGCCCGCGACCGGCGAGCCGGCGCCGCTCCTCGCCTACGCGCCCGACGGGCCGGTCGGGGCCGCGATCCGGGGGATCCGCGCCGCCCGGGGCGGCGATCTCGGCGACGTGGTGGTGGTGGGCCTCGGCGCCGGCAGCCTCGCCTGCGCGGCGCGTCCCCGGGAGGCCTGGACCTTCCTGGAGAGCGATCCGGTGCTCCTGCGCATCGCCCGCGACCCGGCCCGGTTCCGGTTCCTGGCCGCCTGCGCGCCGACCATGCCGGTCGTCGTCGGGGATCCGCGCCTGAGCCTCGCCGACCGGCCCGCGGATCTCGGCCTGATCCTGATCGACACCGCCGCCTCCGGCCCGTTCCCGATCCATCTCCTGACCCGCGAGGCCCTGCGCCTCGCCGTCTCGAAACTCGACCGGACCGGCGTGCTGCTGATCCACCTCGCCCACCCGCACCTCGATCCCGGCGCGGTCCTGGCCGGGATCGGGGCCGAGTTCGGGCTGAGCGCCTGGGCGCTCGGCGCGCCCGGCGCGGCCTCGACGCTGCTCGCGCTGGTGCGCGATCCGGCCCATCTCGGCCCATGGGGCGGTCGCGCCCGGCCCGGCGGCGCCTTGCTCCGCGACGCCCCGCTCCGCGACACCTTGCAAGGCGACGCCCTGCTCCGCGACGCCTCGCCCCGTGGCACCTGGGCCGGCAATCCCTGGCCCGGCCCCCCGGAGGCCGGCGGCCCCGGGTGGCGGCGCGTGCCGGCCGATCCCGGCCGCCGGCCCTGGACGGACGACCACGCCGACCTCCTCGGGGCGCTGCGCGCCCGCCCGGGCGGGTGAGGCCGCGCGGGCGATTGACGGGAGGACGTGCGCCTGCCATCCGCGGACGCGAACGGCGCTGCCCGCGCGCCTGCCGGAGTGCCTGAAGGCTGATGACCGACCTCTTCGAGACGATCCGCCGCGTCCTCGTGCCGATCCACAAGGAGGGCTACCTCTTCATCGCGATCGGCATCGTGCTGACGGTGCTCGCTGGCTCCTTCGTGCAGGCGCTGGGCTGGATCTTCTTCCTGCTCACGCTCTGGGTCTGCTACTTCTTCCGCGACCCCGAGCGCGTCGTGCCGGTGGGCGAGGGCCTCGTGGTCTCGCCCGCGGACGGGCGCGTGAACCTGATCTCGACCGTGGTGCCGCCCTCCGAGCTCGACCTGCCCTCCGAGCCGATGCTGCGCATCTCGGTCTTCATGAACGTGTTCGACTGCCACGTGAACCGGGTGCCGGTCTCGGGGCGCATCGACCAGATCCACTACACGCCGGGCCTCTTCCTCAACGCCGAGCTCGACAAGGCGAGCGAGGACAACGAGCGCAACGGGCTGGTGATCGAGACCGGCAGCGGGCCGGACGCCCTGCGCATCGGCGTGGTGCAGATCGCCGGCTTGGTGGCGCGGCGCATCGTCGACTGGGTCAAGCCCGGCGACAACCTGGTGGTGGGCGACCGCTTCGGGCTGATCCGCTTCGGCTCGCGGGTGGACGTCTACCTGCCGGCGGGATCGCGGGTGCTGGTGGGACTCGGCCAGAAGGCGGTGGCGGGCGAGACGGTGCTCGCCGACCTGCGCCCCGGCGGCCCGGTCCGCCAGTTCCGGCGGGTCTGACCCGCCCGGGCGGCGGGCAACCCGCCGCCGGGATGCCGGGAGCCTCGCGCGCCCGGCGCTTGTCCACGCCCCGAGGCGTGCTGGACAATTCGGCAACGGCGCCGGCGCTCGCCGGACCTGACCGTCGGTACGAGGCGCCTTCGGAGGCCGCATGGACGACAATCTCTTCCCGCCCTTCGCCCCCGACACCAACGAGCCCCGGCCGCGGCGCTTCAAGCCGATCCCGGTGCGGATGATCATCCCCAACATGATCACCCTGATGGCGGTCTGCCTCGGGCTCACCGCCGTGCGCCTCGCCTTCGAGGGCCGGTTCGAGCCGGCCGTCATCGCCATCGTGGTGGCGGCGGTGCTCGACGGCATCGACGGGCGGGTGGCGCGGCTCCTGAAGGGGACCTCGCGCTTCGGGGCGGAGCTCGACTCGCTCGCCGATTTCGTGAATTTCGGCTGCGCCCCGGCGCTGATCCTCTACGGCTTCACCCTCCACCACCTGAAGTCGCTCGGCTGGATCGTGGCCCTGATCTTCGCCATCGCGATGGCGCTGCGGCTCGCCCGCTTCAACGTGATGCTGGACGACCCGAGCCGCCCGGAATGGAAGAAGGACTACTTCGTCGGCATGCCGGCGCCGGCCGGCGCGCTGACGGCGCTGCTGCCGCTCTACCTCCACTTCCTCGGTCTCTCGTTCGGGCCGCGGCTCGCCCCGGCGGTCCTCGCCTACGTCCTGGTCCTGGCGATCCTGGTGATCTCGACCGTGCCGACCTACGCGGGCAAGACCATCGGCAAGCGGGTCCCGCGCGAGTACGTGCTGCCGATCTTCGTCGTGACGGTGGCGGCGTTCGGGCTGTTCATCAGCTTCCCGTTCGAGACGCTGGCGAGCCTGAGCATCGCCTATCTGTGCGCCATCCCGATCGGCGCCAACCAGTACCGGCGCCGCCTCAAGGCCGAGGCGGCCGTGTCCGGAGAGACCCCGGCCGCCTGACGGGCGGCTTTCAGGCCGCCGACCAGCGGCCTCCAGGCCGCCAGACGGGCGGCCCTGGGGCGCACCCGCGCGGTCGGGCGAGACAGGGAGACGTTCATGGGTTGGTCGCTGCCGCTCGGGACGGTGATGGGCACGGTGATCCGGGTCCACGTCACCTTCCTGCTCTTCCTGCTCTGGATCGGCGCCGCGGGCTTCGCCAAGGGCGGCCAGGGGGCGGCGCTGCAGAGCGTGCTCTACATCGTGCTCCTGTTCCTCTGCGTGCTCCTGCACGAGTTCGGCCACGTCCTGGCGGCGCGCCGCTACGGGGTGCAGACGCCCGACATCACGCTGCTGCCGATCGGCGGGGTGGCGCGGCTGGAGCGCATCCCGGAGGACCCGCGCCAGGAGCTCGTCATCGCCCTCGCGGGCCCGGCCGTGAACGTCGTCATCGCGGGCCTGCTGTTACTGGTCCTCGGGGCGGTGGCGCCGCGGGCGGAGGTGGAGAATCCGGGCATCTCGCTCTTCGAGCGGCTGCTCTGGGTCAACCTGTTCCTGGTCGGGTTCAACCTGATCCCGGCCTTCCCGATGGATGGCGGGCGGGTGCTGCGGGCGATCCTGGCCGCCCGGCTCGGCTACGCCCGCGGCACGCAGATCGCCTCGGGGGTGGGGCAGGCGGTGGCCTTCGCGCTCGGCCTGCTCGGGCTCGTCGGGGGCAACCCGCTCCTGCTCTTCATCGCGCTCTTCGTCTATCTCGGCGCCGCCTCGGAGGCGCACGCGGTGCAGATGCGGCAGGTCTCCCGCGGGCTGCTCGCGGGCGACGCGATGATCACCCGCTACGAGAGCCTGGGGCCCTCCTCCCGCGTCGAGGATGCCGTGCAGGAACTGATCGCCACGACCCAGCACGAGTTCCCGGTCGTGGACGGGGCGGGGCGGCTGCGGGGCGTGCTCACCCGCGACGACATGATCCGGGCCCTGCGCGACCGCGGCCCCGACGCCCCGGTGCTGGAGGTGATGCGGTCCGACATCCCGAGCGTGCGCGACCGCCAGCCCCTGGAGGACGCGCTGCGGCTGATGCAGGAGAGCGGCGTGCCGGCGGTGGGCGTGACGGACGCCCTCGGCCGCCTCGTCGGGCTGATCACGCCCGAGAACGTCGGTGAGATGATGATGGTCCTGACGGCCCGGCCGGAGGGCCGCACCGGGTTGAAGCGGAGCGGCTGAGCGGCGGCCCCCGGGCCGCCGCGGCGCCCGTCCGAAGGAGCCCTAGGGCCGCCCGGCCTGCTGCTGGATCAGCGGCGTGATCCGCCGCGCCGTCACCCTGCGGTTCTCGCGGTTCGCCTCCTGGGTGTTCACCTTCAGGTACTGCTCGCCGTAGCCCTGGGTGGTCAGGTTCTCGGGCGGCACGCGGAAGTCCCGGGTGAGCACCGCGGCGACCTCCTGCGCCCGCCGGTCGGAGAGCGAGAGGTTGTCGACCTCGCTGCCGACCGCGTCCGTGTGGCCCTCGATGAGGAACACCTCCTGCGGGTTGTGCTCGACCGCCCGCCGGATCGCCTCCGCGATCGCCGCGAGGCGCCGCGCCTGGTCGGGGGCGACCTGCCAGGAGCCGGTCTCGAAGGTGATCGTGTCGATGTCGACGCTGCGCATCCGGGCGCGCAGGCTCGGGCTGGAGCGCACCTCGTCGAGCGTGTAGCGCCGCTCCACCGGGGCGACCGGCGGCGCCGTGAGGGTCTCGTAGATCAGGCCCTCGTCGGCCCGCTCCGCCTCCACCACGTAGCGCTCGCGGGGAATGCGGATCTCGGGGGGCGGCAGCACCACCACGTCGCGCGCGATCGGCCGCGGACGGCCCTCGAAGGTGTTGTCGATCAGCACGACCTCGCGGCCGTCCCGCGCCCGGCGGCTGCGGCGCAGGAGCCGGCCGTCCTCGTCCACCACCGTGACGATCTGGTCGCCGCCGGGCCGGTCGATGATCGTGACCACGTCGCGGCCGCGGCGCTCGACGCGGGCGTCGCGATCGAGGGACCGGAACCGCTCCGTCTCGTCGTGGCGGATGAAGGTGCGGTCGTTCTCGCGCACGATCACCCGGCCGGGCTCGCGGATGACCAGCCGGCCGCCCTCGTTGACCTCGCGGCGGGCGCGGCGGACCTCGTCGTAGCTGCGCACCTCCACGTCGCTGCGGCGGAAGCCGCCGGGGATGGACTCCGCGTCGTCGCGGCGCTCGGCGCCGTCGCGGCGGTCGCGGCCATCCCGGCCGGGCGCGCCCGGCACCGGCAGCGGCGCGGCGCCCGGTCCGGCCGGGTCCGGCTGCGGCCGGGTCGGCGCGCCCGGCGGGACGGCGGGGCTTCCGGCGGGCGGCGGGGTCGGGGCCGCCTGCGGCGGGGTCGGGGCCGCCTGCCCCGGCCGCGCGGGCGTTCCTTGCGGACGATCCGGCGCGCCGGCGCCCGGACGCGCCTCGCCGGGCCGCTCCCGCGGCTGGCCGGGCTCCGCCGGCGGGGCCGGCGGGCGCCCGGGCTCGCTCGGCACCGGGGGCGTCGGGCGGGCCTGGGCGGGCCGCTCGGGCGTGGCCGGCGGCTGGGGCGGCTCCGGGGCCGCGCCGCCGGACTCTCGGGCGCGCGCGGGCGCTCGTCGCGGGGCGGCGTCGCCTCGGGCGGGCGCGGCGGCGTGGGGCGCTCCGGCTGGCGGGCGGCTGGCGGCGGAGCCTGGGGACGGGCCGGCTCGGGACGCTCGGCCGGCTCCCGCTCCGGGCGCGGCGCCGGACGCGCGCCGCGCGGCGCCTCGTGCGGCGGGGCTTCGCGGGCCGGGGCCTCCCGCGGGGGAGTCTGGCGTTCGGCCGGCGGCGCCGCCCGCTGGGGCGCCCGCTCGCGCGGTTCGGGAGCCCGCTCGCGCGGTTCGGGAGCCCGCTCGCCGCGCTCGACCGGGGGCGCCGCCCGCTCGGGGCCGCGCTCCCGCGGCTCGGGCCGCGCTCCGCGTTCAGGGCCGTGATCGGGGCCGCCGCGCTCCACGCCGCCGCGCTCCGTGCCAGCTTGGGCCATCCGGATGGCCGCCGCGGCGCCGGGATCGGCCCGCCCGGGGAGCGGCTGGACGAGGAGGGCGGGCAGGATCGTTCCGGTCAGGAGCAGCAGGCGGGCAGGCCGCATCATCTCACCTCGGGTCACGTGGCGCGGTCCAGTCGAACCGCGACCGCGCCGGTCGGTTCCCCCGCCGCGACGATCCGGCGCCCTCCGGATCGCGGACCGACCCGAGGCGCCCCCGCTCATGCCAGAGGCCCGGGATGCGGAGCCGCCGGGCCGTCGATCCTCTCGAAAGCTCGATCCAAGCCAATGACTTGGGAGAAAAACGGATCAGCCCTTGTCGCGCATCAGCCGCGCCTTGTCGCGCTGCCAGTCGCGCTCCTTGGCGGTCTCGCGCTTGTCGTGCAGCTTCTTGCCCCGCCCGAGCCCGAGCTCCACCTTCGCCCGGCCGCGCTCGTTGAAGTAGATCTTGAGCGGGATCACCGTGTAGCCCTCGCGCTGCGTCGCCCCCAGGAACTTGTTGATCTGGCGCCGGTGCAGCAGCAGGCGGCGGGGCCGCTTGGTCTCGTGGTTGAAGCGGTTGGCCTCGAGGTATTCGGGAATGTAGGCGTTGAACAGGAAGAACTCGTCGCCCGACGGGCCCGCATAGGCCTCCCCGATCGTGGCCTTGCCGCCGCGCAGGGACTTCACCTCGGTGCCGGTGAGCGCGATGCCCGCCTCGACCGTGTCGGTGATCTCGTAGTGGAAGCGGGCCTTGCGGTTGTCGGCGACGACGCGGCGGGCGGGGTCGGCTTTCGGGGCCATTGACGGGCTCTTCTCAGGCGCCGGCGGGGCGCCGGCGCGTCACGGGGGTCAGGTGTTGGAGAGGCCGGCGTCGCGCAAGGCGCCGTCGACCGCGCGCCGCCCCGCCTCCCCGAGCGGGACCAGGGGCAGGCGCACCTCCTCGTCCATCAGGCCGAGCCGCGCGAGCGCGTACTTGGCCGGCGACGGGTTGGTCTCGACGAAGAGGTTGGTGTGGAGCGGCATCAGCCGGTCCTGAAGGCGCAGGGCCGCCCGGTACTCGCCCGCGAGGCAGGCCTCCTGGAAGTCGGCGCAGAGGCGCGGCGCCACGTTCGAGGTCACCGAGATGCAGCCGTGCCCGCCATGCGCCATGAAGCCGAGCGCCGTCGCATCTTCGCCAGAAAGTTGGATGAAGTCTTCTCCCATCGCTTGGCGCTGAAGGCTGACGCGAGCCACGTTGGCGGTGGCATCCTTCACGCCCGCGATATTGCGCAATTCGTACAGGCGCCGCATCGTGTCGACCGACATATCGATCACCGAGCGGGCTGGGATGTTGTAGATCAAGATGGGAATGCCGATTGCGTCGTTCACCGCCTTGAAGTGCTGGTACAGCCCTTCCTGGGTCGGCTTGTTGTAATAGGGCGTGACGATGAGGACCGCGTCAGCCCCGGCCTTCTCCGCATGACGGGCGCGCTCGATCGCCTCGGCGGTGGAGTTCGAGCCGGCGCCGGCGACCACCGGCACCCGGCCGCCCGCCTCGTCGATGCAGGCCTCGACCACCCGGTCGTGCTCGGCATGGCTCAGGGTCGGGCTCTCCCCGGTCGTGCCGACCGGCACGAGGCCGTGCGTGCCATGCTCGATCTGCCACGCCACGAATCGCCGGAACGCCGCCTCGTCGAAGGCTCCGTCGCGGAACGGGGTCACCAGGGCCGTGAGCGAGCCTCTCAGGCGCTGCGAAATCGGCGTCGACGTCATGGAACAGGTCCTCGCTCGGACGGGGCTGCCGCGGCCAGGCCGCCTCGCCCGACACATAGGCCGTCATGTGCGCCGGCGCAAACCGCGACGCACACGGTTAATGCCTTCTTAACGCACCGCTTCCACCATGGCGTGTCCGCTCTCGCATAGGGGAACGACGACGATGCAGCTCCCGCCCCGACGGCGCCGCCTCGCGACCCTCGCCCTTCTCGCCTGCGGGACGGCCCTCGCCCTCCCGCCCGGCCCCGCCGTGCGGGCCGCCGACCCGGACGGCGAGGGCCTGCCCGCCCGGGCCGAGGCGCCGGCGGCCGAGTCCCCGGAGATCGCCGGGGGCCTGCGCGCCACGGCCGGCCCCGAGGACGCGCCCGCCACCGCCGCCGGGCGCCTCGCCCCGGCGGTGCCGCAGGCGGCCGCCGCCTACGCCTCGGCCGACCCGTCCGTGCCCCTCCCCTTCCCGGTGCCGGACGCCGCCGTCGCCCCGCGGGCGCCCGTGCCGAGCGTGCCCGATCCGGGCCGCCCGACGCCCGCCGTCGAGGTGGACGCGCCGGCCCTGCGCAACGCGATCGACGCCTACCGCCGGGGCAAGGTCGAGGAGGGCGACCGCCTGCGGGACGCCCTCGCGGATCCGGCCCAGCGCGCCCTGCTCGACTGGGTGGCGATCCGCTCGGGCGCGGGGATCGGGTTCGAGCGCATCGTGGCCTTCATCCGCGACAACCCCGACTGGCCGGCCGGCGCGGTGATCCGGCGCCGGGCCGAGGAGGCGCTGCTGAGCCAGCGCAAGGCGCCGGGGATCGTGCGCGCCTACTTCGCCGCCCGCCGCCCCGCGAGCCCGCCCGGCAAGTTCGCCCTCGCCCTCGCCCTCAAGGCCGACGGCCTCGACGAGGACGCCGCCGCCCTCGCGCGCGACCTCTGGCGCGAGGACGGCTTCGGCCGCACCCTCGAACTCAAGGTGCTCGACGCCTTCCCGGGCGCGATCACCGAGGTCGACCACCGCGCCCGCATGGAGCGGGCCCTGATGAAGGAGGATTGGGAGGCCGCCGGCCGCGCCGCGACCTACGCGGGCAAGAGCTACGGCACCCTGGTGCGGGCGCGCCGCGCCGTCGAGGCCAAGGCCGCCAACGCGCAGAGCCTCCTCGACGCCGTGCCGCCGAGCCTGCGCGGCGATTCCTCGTTCCTGTTCTCCCGCGCGCAGCTCCTGCGCCGGCTCGACAGGCCGGCCGAGGCGGCCGCCGTGCTGATGAGCGCGCCGCGCAACCCGGAGGTGCTGGTCGATCCCGACGAGTGGTGGATCGAGCGCCGGATCGTGGCGCGCAAGCTCCTCGACCAGGGCGACGCGAGGAATGCCTACGCGGTCGTGGCGGGGCACAGCGCGCGGGCGGTGGAGAAGCGCATCGAGGCGGAGTTCCACGCCGGCTGGATCGCCCTGCGCTTCCTGCAGGATGCGGCGCTGGGCGCCCGGCACTTCGCGGCCGCCGCCGCCGTCGCCGAGACCCCGATCTCGATCGCCCGGGCCGCCTACTGGCAGGGGCGCGCCGCCGAGGCGCTGAACCAGCCGGCCGAGGCCAGGACCTTCTACGAGCGCGCCGCCGCGCAGCCGATCGCCTATTACGGCCAGCTCGCCCGGGCGAAGCTCGGCCAGGACACCCTCGCCCTGCGCCACGCCGCTCCCCTCGACGAGGCCGCGCGCCGGGCCTTCGAGGCGCGGCCCGTGATCCGCGCCCTGCGGTTCCTCGCGGCGGCGGGCCTGCGCGAGCAGGCGCTGCCCCTCTACATCGACCTCGCGCATCGGCTGAGCGACCCGGCCGAACTCGCCGCCCTCGGCGACGTGGCGGCGGCCGACAACGATCCCCGCGCCCTGGTGGCGCTCGGCAAGGTCGCGGTCCAGCGCGGCCTGCCCCTCGACCAGCACGCCTATCCGGTGAACGGCATCCCGTCCTACGAGGCCTTCTCGGCGGTGCCGCAGGTCGAGCGGGCCATGGTCTTCGCCATCGCCCGCCAGGAGAGCCAGTTCGACCCGAAGGCGCAGTCGAGCGTGGGCGCCCGCGGCCTGATGCAGATGATGCCGGCGACGGCCCAGCGCACCGCCCGGCGGGTGAGCGCCGCCTTCGACGCGGGCCGGCTCCTGAGCGACCCGGCCTACAATGCCCGCCTCGGCCAGGCCCATCTGGGCGAGCTGATGGAGGATTGGCGCGGCTCCTACATCCTGGCCTTCGCCTCCTACAACGCCGGCGGCGGCAACGTGAAGAAGTGGATCGACGCCTACGGCGACCCGCGCGATCCCAGGGTCGACCCGATCGACTGGGTCGAGCGCATTCCCTTCACGGAGACCCGCAACTACGTCCAGCGCGTGACCGAGAACCTCCAGGTCTACCGCAGCCGGCTGGAGGGGCGCAGCGCCCTGCTGATCGAGAGCGACCTGCATCGCGGCGGGCGCTGAGGCTTGGGGGAGAGCCGCGGCTTGGCGAAGGGCCGCGGCTTGGCGAAGGCCCGCGGCTCGGCGAGAACCGTCCGGACGAGCGGGCGTTGGCCCGGGCGCGGCCCGCGCCCCGGCGCCCGCGAGGACGGAGAGAGCCGATCATGAGAGTCGTCGCGGATCTGTGCATCGTCCCGATGGGCGTCGGGCCCTCGGTCTCTCCCTACGTGCGGGAGATCAAGGCCCTGATCGACGCGAGCCCCCTCGAGGCGGAGATGCACGCCAACGGCACCAACATCGAGGGGGAACTCGCCGACATCTGCCAGCTCATCGAGCGCTGCGAGGCGCGGCTCGCCGAACTCGGCGTCCAGCGGGTCTTCTACACCATGACCTTCGGCACGCGCCGGGACAAGGCGCAGAGCATGGCCGACAAGCTGCGGGCGGTCTCGTAGGGCACCCTCGGCGCGCTCGGAAGCAGAGCACGACGCGTCCGGCACCGCTGTGCGGGGAAATTCGGACGCGCGGTGGCGATCGGGCCAGTGCGGCCGATGGCGGCGGGGTTCGATCGTCTTGCCGATTCATTTGCCGGATCCGCCATGGCACACCCCGCGCGGCACCCCCCCTCTTCCTCATGCCGAGGCGCGAGCGTCAGCATGAGGAACGCTGTAACGCGGATCCCGGATCAGGCGGGCGGAGCGGCCCGCGCCCGCCGGGGCCGCAGGGCACCGAGGCCGCAGCCGGCCGCGTAGGGGATCAGGAGCAGGGCGGCGACCTCGACCGCGAGGCCCGCCCGCCCCGGCACGAGGCCGGAGGCGGCGACGCCCGCCGCGAGGCCGGCCAGGGCCGCCACCGCGAGCGCGGCGAGGCGCGAGGCCCGCCCCGCCGGCCGGCCGGCGAGCCAGCCGGTCCCCGCCCCGAGGAGCAGGGCCACGAGGCAGGTCGGCCAGAGGGCGGCGAGGAGAACCGTCATCGGGCCGCCCTCAGGAGCGCAACGCGAAGGCGACGGCGCGCTGCGCCGCCTCGCCCGTCACGGTGGCGACCCGGTCGGCCGGCACGCCGGCCTTGAGCAGGTAATCGACGATCGCGGCGGCGCGGCGCTGCGCGAGCGTCAGGTCCGGCTCGGCCGGCGCGGGCTCCGTCTTGGGCTCCGCCTTCGCGTCGGCCTTGCCCTTGCCGGGCTTCTCGGCCCTCGCCGCGGGCGGCTTGGCGGAGGGTTTGGCGGGCGGCTTCTCGGGCGGCTTCTCGGGTGGCTTCTCGGGTGCCTTGGCGGGCGCCGTCCCGGGCGGGTCGTCGTGGCCCGCCACCTCGATCCGGCTGCCCGGGCAGGTCCGGGCGAGATCCGCGAGGTCGTCGAGGGCGGCGTAGAAATCCGGCTGCAGGTCCGCGCTGCCCGGGGCGAAGCGCACGGTGTGGGCGGCGACGCGCTCCGCGAAGGCGCTGCGGCAGGAGGCGGCGTCGCGGCGCACCGGGGCGTCCTTCGCCCGCACCTCCACGGCGACGCGCCAACCCTCCGGGGCGAGGCGCTGCCCGGTCTCGGAGAGGCGCCGGGCGCTCTCGGCATAGAGGCTCTCGCCGGTGAGGCGCAGGTCCCGGTCCGTCACCGCGACCTCCCCGCGGGCGAGCTGGCCGAGCGGGACGGCCGCCGCCCGCAGCGCGGCGAGGAGGCCCTCCGGCGCGCCGCCCGAGAGGCGGGTGCGGTCGACGATGCGCTCGCCGAAGAAGTGCGGGCGCAGGGCCGCGAGCAGGGCCGCCCGGGTCTCCGCATCGGGCAGGTGGCCGGTGAGCGTGACCGTCTCGGCGTCCCGCCGGATCGCGACGCGGTAGGGCGAGACCGGGCTCGCGGTCAGCTCGGCGCGGCCCGGGGCGAGCCCCTCCGGCAGGCTGCCGGTGGCGAGGGCGTCGGCCTCCTGCACCGCCTGGGCGTCGATCGCCGCGCCGCGCACCGACAGGGCGGTGCCGTCGAGGGCGACCGTGCCCTCGCGCACCAGCGCCAGGGCCGCGAAGGCGCGGGCGATCAGGGCGCGGGTCTCGAGGCCGGGCGGCAGGCCGCGGGCGGTGCGCATGGCATCCTCGACCGCCGCGCCCCCGGCGAGGTCGCGGGCGGCGGCCAGGATCGCGGCCCGGTCCGCCTCGGAGACCGTGTAGCCGTCGAGGCGGATGCGGCCGTCCGGGAGGCGCGTGGCCGACCACGTGAAGGGCTTCACGGTCGCGGGGACGAGGGCGACCTCGCCGAGGCCGAAGCCCGCGGGCGGAGCCGCGAGGGCTGCCCGCACGGCCTCGTAATCGCCGAGGGCGGCGGCCTCGCCCTGGAGCGACAGGGTGCGGTCGCGCAGGGTGGCGGTGGCGCCGGGGCCGAGCCGCGCCACCTGCGCGACGAGGAAGGACGCGGCCTCGGCGAAGCCCGGCGGCGCCCCGCGGGCGGAGCGGGCGGCATCGTGCAGCGCCACGCCCTCGGGCAGGAGCGGGCCGAGGCGCGAGGCGAGCGCGTCGTGCTTCATCTCGGCCGGGCGGTGGCCGCGCAGGTCGATGCGGTCCGGCGCCCGGCGCTGGACCGACCAGACGAAGGGGCTCTGCTCGGCGACGACGCCGAGGCGGTCGATCAGGCGGCGCAGGCCCGGGAGTTCGCCCAGGCGGTCGAGGGCGGCCTCGCGCTCGGGCGGCGTCGGCGCGTCGCCGAGGGCGACGAGGTCGCGCCCCCGCCGCTCGACGCGCAGCCAGGGCTCCGCCGCCTCCCCGAAGGTGGCGGCCGCGAGCGCCTCGGCCGGGGCCGCGAGCGTCGCGTCGAGCCGCGTCTCGGCGATCCGCGCGGCGCCGATGCCGAGAATGGCCAGGAGAGGAAGGCCGGCGAGCCAGCCGATGGCGCGAACCGACACGCATGCACCCCGAGGACGCGCGCTCCCCGCGCGTCCCCTGAGATGGGCCGCCTTTGGGGCTCAAGCAAGGCGTGCACGGGCAAGCTCGGCCGGGCGGGCCGCTCATCCCCGGTCGGACTGCCCCGGACCGGGCTCCGGCACCGCGAAGGGGGCCGGCCTCAGCCCGCGATCGGCCCGCGCCACCATCTGCCGGAACGCCGCCTCCAGCCGCCGCGCGAAGGCGGGCGCATCGAAGATCCGGCCCGCCCCGTGCCGCCGCGCGGCCAGCCGGCCGCGCAGGTCCGCCAGACGCTCCGGGTCCGCGAGGCGCAGGGCCTGCCGCTCGTAGGCGTCGAGGCTCGCGGCGACGAGGTCGGGCAGGCCGAGCGCGGTCAGCAGGCTTCCGGCCATGCGGCTCGCATAGGCGCGCCCCGCCAGGGTGAGGAGCGGCACGCCCATCCAGAGCGCGTCGCTCGCCGTCGTGCCGGCATTGTACGGGAAGGTGTCGAGGAACAGGTCGATGTGCCGCAGCCGGTCGAGATAGGTCTCGTAGGGGGCCCGGCCCGCGAGGACGAGCCGGTCCGGATCCACCCCGTGCCGGCCCGCCTCGCGCCGCAGATTGTCCCGCGTCGGGGCGTGGTCGGCGACCAGCCACAGCACGCTGCCCGGCACGGCCCGCAGCAGCCGCATCCAGGCCGCGAACAGGTCCGGCGTGAGCTTGTAGGAGGCGCTGAACGCGCCGAATACCAAGCCCTCCGCCGGCAGCCCGTGGGCGGCGCGGCGGGGCGGCGAGGCGGGCGGGGCCGGGCGGGCGCCGTTCGCCTGGAACGCCCCCGGCAGCCGCACGATCGCCTCCGAGAAGGCGCCCTGGAGCGCCTCCGGCGCCACGAACGCGTCGCCGATCGCGTAGTCGATCCAGTCCGCCCCGGTGCTGCCCGGATAGCCGAGGTAGTTCACCTGGATCCGGGCCGGGCGGGGAGCCAGGATCCCGGGCCGGCTGTGGGTGGTGAAGCCCGCGAGATCGACCGCGACGTCGATCCCGCGCGCCCGCAGCAGGGCCGCGACCTCGGCATCGGCCGAGCCCCGCACGTCCAGGAAATGCTCCGCCCCGTCGCGGATGCGGGCGCGCAGGGCCGAGCCGTCGTCGGGCCCGAAGGAGACGGCGTGCACCTCGAACCGCGCCCGGTCGTGGCAGGCGAGGACGTCGGCCATCAGCACCGCGACCGGGTGCTGGCGGAAATCCGGGGACAGGTAGGCGACCCTGACCCGCTCCCCGCGCGGGCCGGGCGGGGCCCGCAGCCGCTCGGCGGCGAAGCGCCCGGCATGGGCGCGGGCGCGCCGGAGCTGCGCCTCGGGATCGTCCGTGAGCGCCAGGACCGTGAAGGGCGGGGGCGGCTCGTCCGCCCGCCACGGCCCCGCCCTGGCGGACAGGGCCTCCCGGTCCGCCGCGAAGCCGCGCCAGTCGCAGAGGGCCTGGCGCAGGTGCGCGCGCAGGGCGACGGCGTAGCCGTGCGCCGGATCGAGGGCCGTGGCCGCCTCGATGCTGGCCAGGGCCTCGGGCAGGCGGCCGAGCGCCAGGAGGGTGCTGGCGAGGTGCACGTGTGCCTGCGCGAAGGCCGGGTCGAGCTCCGTCGCGCGGCGGAAGCAGGCGGCCGCCTCCTCGCCCTCGCCGAGGTCGAGGAGCGCGAGGCCGAGATTGCTCGCCACGCCCGCGTCGGGCCGCAGCGCGAGGGCCCGCGCGAAGCACCCCCGCGCCTCGGCGAAGCGGTGCAGGCCGCGATAGGCCGCCCCGAGATTGCTCTGCGCGGCGGCATCGTCCGGGACGAGGCTCACCGCCCGGTCGAGCGCGCGCGCCGCCTCGGCGAAGCGCCCGAGATGGTTGAGGGCGACGCCGAGATTGTTGTGGACCTCGGCGTCGAGGGGCAGCAGCGCCGCCGCCCTCTCCAGGAAGGGCAGGCCGGCCCCGGTGCGGCCGCGGGCGTGCAGGAGGGTGCCGAGGAGGTGCAGGGCGACCGGGTGATTCGGCTCGCGCGTCAGGAAGGCGCGGTAGAGCGTCTCGGCCTGCGCGAGGTTCCCGCTCTGATGCGCCGCGACGGCCTGCTGGGCGAGGGAGATCGTCTGAGCCATGGGGCAGACATAGCCCGACGCGGCGGCGCGCGGGAGGCGGGCCTGATCCGGGATCCGGTTGATCGAAGCGGATCCCGGATCGCGAGCCTGCGCGGCGCCTGAGCGCGGCGACTGAGCGAAGCCGACATCCGCATGGCCGACATCGGAGATGGCGAAGCCATCAACCGGATGTCGGATGAGAGGCTCCCGCAGCGCGGCCTCAAACGCGAAGGGGGCCCCGGTCGCGCCGGAGCCCCCCGTCTCGGGATCGGTCGATCCGATCAGAAGTCGCGCTGGACGCGCATGCGGACCTGGAACGTGTCCTGGCTGTTGATGGTCGGCGCGGTGGCAAGCTGAGCCGCCGTTGCCGTGTTCGCCTGGACGGCCGCAGCGATGACAGCGCCCTTGTTCGGGTCGATGATGCGACCGTTGTTCAGAGCCTGCCGGACGTACAGCCCCTCGACGCCGATATCGAGATCCTTCACCGGCGACCAGATCAGGCTTGCGCCCGCGACGATCTGGTTGGAGTCGCGCAGAACCGGGCTGAGCGCAAGGCGCGCGAGGCCAAGCGCCGTTCCCGGGTTCGGCAGGCCGCCGACGTTCAGCAGCGCACTGTTGATGCGAGCTGCCCGATTGTAGCTAATCTCGCCGTAGCTACCGATGAAGGCCGACCGCCACTCCGGAGCCCAGTAGTGGAGGTACGAACCGACGACCGTCCAGCTGTCAGAGAGCGAGAGCCTGCCGGTCACAGGGTCGACGATGGCGTCAGCATAATACTGATTGAAGATGCCAGCAGTCGCACTGCCCGTGAGGGTGTAGGTCCCGTTGTAAGCAGGCAGGCCAGTGTAGACCGTGGTGCCTTCACCGTAGGAGCCCTGCAGGTAGAGCGAGTCGCCCGCGGCGATAAAGGGCAGGTTGACCTTGAGGCCACCCTGAACCGCCCACCCGTACTCGGTTTGGGGACGGTTGATCGCAACAGCGGCACCGTTGAGCGGTCCAGTTGTGACGTAGTTGCCCGTATTGAGCTCGTGAACGGCCGCAGAGATCTGCGCCGAACCCCATGCGGCGTCGTAGCGGAGAACGCCCACGAAGTCAGGAAGGCGCGACCGCTGGATAGCGTCGAGATTGGCAAATCCCAGGCCTTGCCCCGGAGTTAGCACCGGAGCCAAGTTCACGGTCGGAGTTACGCCAACGGTGATGTTCCCGAAAATGGGATTCTTGCGGAAGTTCGAATCTTCCATCGAGATCGTGGCCGAGAAGCCCTCGCCGAACGTCGCCGTGTAGGCGAGCAGGTTCGTCGAGGCGACGTCCGAGCCGAGCGAGACGGCGTTGATTTCGAAGTCGTGGGCGTAGAAGTCGTAGAACGAGGCCGCGCGACCGGCGGTGAGGCCGGCGAACTGGATGAAGGCCTTGTCGACGTTCACGAACTGCTGGACGCGGGCGTTGGTGTCGACGCCGGTGGCGGCGAAGGCGTTCGCGATGCGCTCCTGGGTGCCGGACTTCAAGAAGCCGCCGGTGCGGCTGGCGAGCTCGAAGCGGACGAAGGCGCGCAGGGTGCCGTAGCCGGTCTGCGTGCGGGCATCGAGGTTCAGGCGGCCGAGGCCGCGATAGCCGACCGTGTCGCCGCGGATCAGGGGCTGGACGTAGGTCGCCTCGAAGCGGGCGCGGCCGCCGACGCGCAGGCAGGTATCGGTGCCCGGGATGTAGAAGAAGCCCGCGCCGTAGGCCGAGCAGATCCGCACGTACTCAACCGGAGCCGCCTTCTTGACCGGCAGATCGGCCGCCTGTGCCCCAGCCACGACCGTCAGACCAGCCGCGGACCCGAGCAGTAAGCTCTTAACGAGCCTCATCGAGACCTCCAAAGTTTCGAGACCCTTGGGGTGAACGACTGTGCCACCCGGACCCGGAGGGATCCGATCCACGCCACTCTTATCCCCGCCGACTCAGCCCTCCCGCACGGGGCAGCGGCCGAACCGCTCCGGGCTTGTGCCCGGCGCCCAATCACCATGCGGGACGCTCCCCGCACGATCAACATTGTTCCGCTTGGGCGGCCGGACTCTGGCCGGCTTTCCGCCGCATTGTTGCACGCAGGCAACGAAATATTGGTAGAGCACCGACGAGGGAGGCGGGCCTGCTGATACAGCGCGCTGCCCGGCGGGATCGATCGCGCGCGACGGATCTGCTTCCGGCTGGGCCTCGGGCGGGACCGGAGCATCGCGCCACGACTCTCGGACGGCTGCCGGCGCCGGGCGAAAGCAGGATCGTCCGGGGCGACGCGGGGGCGCGCGGCGGCGGACGCCGCGGGGGCGGGCCGTCGCCTCGCGTGCTCGGGCCCTTGCCACGGTTCCCCGCTCGATCGGTTCAGCCTCGCCATCCGGCAAGGCCGGCGTCCGGCCCGACGCGTCAGCGAAGGGAGATCCGGGACCCGGGAGGCATGGTGCCGCGCGGCGGCTCAACGCTCCGGCAACGGCGTTCGCTCAGGCGCCGCGCAGGCGCGTGATCCGGGATCGGCTTCAATCGAGCGGATCCCGGATCAGACGTCGGAAACCGGTCGATTTTCAACCTCTCAGCCCTCCAGCTCCTCGCGCAGCATCTCGAGGGCGAGCCAGCGCTCCTCGGCCGCGGCGAGGTCCGACTCGGCCGTGGCGAGCCCGCGGGAGATCGTCTCGAATCGGGCAGGGTCCCGGGCGTAGAGGGTCGGGTCGGCGAGGGCCGCGCGCAGCTTGACCGCGGCCGCCTCCAGGGCCGCGATGCGCTTGGGCAGGGTCTTGAGCTCGTGCTGCTCGTTGAAGCCGAGGCGGCGGCGGGCCGGCTCGGATTTCCGGGCCGCGGCCGGCGCCGGGTCCTTCGGGGCCGGGGCCGGCCGCGGCTCGGCCGGGCGGGCCTCGACCCCCCTCCCCCGCTGGGCCACCATGTCCGAGTAGCCGCCCGCGTAGAGGCTCCAGCGCCCCTCTGCCTCCGCGACCAGCACCTCCCCGACGACCCGGTCGAGGAAGTCGCGGTCGTGGCTCACCAGGATCAGGGTGCCGGAGAAGTCGGTGAGCATCTCCTGCAGCAGGTCCAGGGTCTCGAGGTCGAGGTCGTTGGTCGGCTCGTCGAGGACCAGCAGGTTGGCCGGCGTGGCCAGCGCCCGGGCGAGGAGCAGCCGGTTGCGCTCGCCGCCCGAGAGGACGCCGACGGGGGTGCGGGCCTGCTCGGGCGCGAACAGGAAGTCCTTCATGTAGCCGATGACGTGGCGGGTCTGCCCGCCCACCGCGACGGAGTCGCTGCCCCCGCCGGTGAGCACCTCGGCGACGCTCCGCTCCGGATCGAGGGCGGCGCGGCGCTGGTCGAGGAGGTTGAGGGTGACGTTCGCCCCGACCCGCACGTTCCCCTCGTCGGGGGCGAGGCGGCCGGTGAGGAGGTTGACCAGGGTCGTCTTGCCGGCGCCGTTGGGGCCGACGATCCCGAGCCGGTCACCCCGGTGGATCCGCAGCGAGAGGTCGCGCACGACGGCGCGCCCGTCGTAGCTCTTGCCGGCCCTCACGGCCTCGACCACCAGGGTGCCGGAGGCCTCGGCCTCGGCGGAGGCCATGCTGACCGTGCCCACCGGCCCGCGATGCTCCCTACGCTGCCGGCGCAGGTCGTGGAGGCCGGCGAGGCGCTTGACGTTGCGCTTGCGCCGGGCGGTGACGCCGTAGCGCAGCCAATCCTCCTCGGCGGCGATCTTGCGGTCGAGCTTGTGGCGGTCGCGCTCCTCCTCCTCGAAGAAGGCGTCGCGCCACGCCTCGAAGGCCGAGAAGCCCTGCTCGATCCGGCGCGTCACGCCCCGGTCGAGCCAGACCGTCGCCCGCGACAGGTTCTCGAGGAAGCGGCGGTCGTGGCTGATCAGGACCAGCGCCGAGCGCACCGCCCTCAGCTCCGCCTCAAGCCACTCGATCGCCGGCAGGTCGAGGTGGTTCGTCGGCTCGTCGAGGAGCAGGATGTCGGGCTCGGGCGCCATCGCCTGGGCGAGGGCCGCCCGGCGCGCCTCGCCGCCGGAGAGCCGGGCCGGATCCTCCTCGCCGGTGAGGCCGAGGCTCTCCAGGAGGTAGCGGGCGCGGTAGGGTTCGTCGCCGGGGCCGAGCCCCGCCTCCACGAAGGCGAGCGTCGAGGGGAAGCCCGAGAAGTCGGGCTCCTGGGCGAGGTAGCGCACCGTGGTGCCGGGCTGCAGGAAGCGCACGCCGCGATCCGGCTCCAGCAGGCCCGCGGCGATGCGCAGCAGCGTGGACTTGCCCGAGCCGTTGCGGCCGACGAGGCAGGCCCGCTCGCCCGGCGCGATGGCGAGGTCCGCCTGCACGATGAGCGGGGTGCCTCCGAAGGTGAGGGCGACGTCCTGGAGGGTGAGGAGCGGGGGAGCGGCCATGGGCGGGGTTATGGCAGCGCGCGGCCCCGCGCAAAAGCCGTCAGACGGTGCCCTCGCGCCGCCGCGCGCCCCCGGCCCGGGTTCAGAGGGCGCCCACGCCCTGCATCTGGATCGGGGCCGGGACGTAGCGGAACCCATCCCCCTGCCGGGCGACGTGGCCGATGCCGGGCCACGCGAAGTGGTAGGCGAGCAGGGGCACCCGGTTGGCCGCCAGCATCGTCAGCATCCGCACCCGGCTCTCCGCCGACTGGACCGGATCGGTGTCGTACGCGAATTGGGTGCGCGGCCGCTCCAGCAGCAGCACCGGGTGGTGGGCCAGATCGCCGATGTAGCACAGCGACTTGCCGCCGGACTCGATCATGAAGATCGTGTGGCTGACCGTGTGCCCGGGCGCCGCCAGGGCGGTGACTCCCGGCAGGATCTGCTCGTGGTCCCTGTAGAAGTGCAGCCGATCGCGCAGCGGCAGCAGGTTCTTGCGCGCCTGCGCGAGGAAGTTGCCTCGGGCCGGATAGGCCGCCGGCACCTTGGAGTCGTCGGTCCAGTACTCGAAGTCGGCTTGGCCGATATAGTATTGCGCGTTGGGGAAATTGGGAGTGCCGTCGTCGGCGACCAGCCCGCCGCAATGGTCGATATGGGCGTGGCTCATCACGACCGCGTCGATCTGGGCCGGGTCGATCCCGGCTTGGCGCAGCGTGGTCAGGAGCTTGCCGGTGGTGGTGCCGAACAGCGTGTCGGTGCCCATCCCGGTGTCGAACAGCACGGCGCGGTCGCCGAAATTCACCACCAGGACGTTCTGCTCCAGCGTCGCCGCGGAGGCGGGCAGGAAGGATTCCCGCAGCTCGCGCGCGATCTCGTCCTTGTCGATGTTGACGAAGGCGGCCCTGGGGTCGCCGAGCGGGAGCAGCCCGTCCGACACGACCGTGCACTCGGCCTCGCCGAGCATGAAGCGGTAGTAGTACGGCGCCTGCGGCTGGCCGAGCGGCATCCTGGCCCGCCCGTCGCGCGGCAGCAGCAGGGCCCCGGCCGCCCCGGCCAGGACGGCGCGGCGGGTGGTCATCGTGGAACGAAGCATGGCGCGGCTCTCCTCCCAGGCACGGCGCAGCGTTCTGCGTCCGGGAGCAGGTTCATCCGATTCGGGACACCGGCGCCAGCGTCCCGCCGCGCCGCGGCCCCTCACGCCTCCAGCGCCAGCACGGCGAAGCTCGCGAGCCAATGCGCGCCCATGTAGTGGTCGGCGAGGTGCGGCAGGCTCGCGGCCAGGTGCGCCTCGGCGGCCGCCCGCATCGGCGGCACGCGGGGATCGTCTTGCGGCAGGGCCCGCGCCAGGGCACGCAGGCACCACGCCCGGCTCAGGTTGAGCCCGTCGAGATGCGCGATCTTGCCGTCGCCGCGGTCGGCCACCGTGGCGGGCCGGAACAGGGTCTCCGGCTGCCCGGCGGCGAGGTCCGGCAGGAAGCGGGCGAACCACGGCAGGAAGCGCTCCGGCGGCAGCAGGCGCCGCATGCACTCGGCCTCGATCAGGGCGGAGGAGAGGAAGTCGTCCCCGCTCGGTTCGCCCCAGGCGGGGCACGCCGCGTCGGCGCCGTACCACGCCCAGGCCATCGCCAGGAGCCGGCCGGTCAGGGCGGAATCGCCCGCGCCCTCGGCGTAATCCGCCGCGAGGCGCAGGGCGAAGGCGGTGTTGAAGTGGGTCCCGACCCGGACCGGATAGGGCGAGACCGGCAGGATCTCGCGGATGCGCGCCGCGATGAGCGCGGTCAGCGGCGCGAGGGCCTCGGCCCAGCGCGGCTCCGGCAGGCGCGCGAGGGCCTCGGCGAGCTTCAGGAGCCACGCCCAGCCGTAGGGGCGCTCGAAGCGCGCGGCGGCGGGCGCCGAGAGGGTGGCGCATTCCCCGGCGACCTTCGCGGGCACCAGGGAGTGGTCGAACAGGGTGCGCACGGACTCGGCCCAGGGCGCGGCCGGTTCGCGCGCCAGCAGGCGGGCGAGCAGCCAGTAGCCGTGGACGCAGGAATGCCAGTCGAAGCTGCCGTGGAAGATCGGGTGCAGGGCGGCGGGCGGGCGCGCATCCTGCGGCCCGGTCAGCACGAGGCCCGGAAGGTAGGGGTATTCGCGGGTGACGTGGCCGAGCGTGAGCGCCGCGAAGCGGGACGCGCGGTCCGGGGTCAGGCCTGTCTGCATCGTCGCGCGCCTCCGGCGCAGGGCCGGCGCGAATCGGGCGCGCGGCCGTCCGGCACTGCGCGGCAGTGTCCCTCGCCGGTCAAGCGGAGGCGCGGCGCGCGGCGGGGACCGGCCCGCACGCGCCGCGCCCGCGCTCACATCGTCGGGTTGGCGGGCCCCGTCGGGGAGGGGTCCGGGGCGACCGCCGGCGAGGTGCCGGGATCGTTGACCGGGATCTCCACCGGCCGGTCGCCCGGCGCCTCGGTCGGCACGGTGGTGGGCGTGTCGGGGCCGGGCCCCGGCGAGGGCGGCACGGGATCGTAGGGTTGGTCCGGGGATCCGGGATTGGCCATGGCGGGCTCCTTCGTCGAGTCCCGGAGCCAACCGGGTCCTGCCGCAGGAGTTCCGGCTACTTCTTGGTGAGGAGCTTGGTGCCGTTCTGGTCGATCACCTTCTGCACCGCGCCGGCGAAGACCGACAGGATCAGCGGCAGGTTCACCTCGACCCGCACGGTGTCCGCCGCCACGTCGATGTGCCCGTCCACCTTCTGGTTCAGGGCGCCGACCGCGAAGGAGAGGCGCTCCCCCTCCCAGCTCGCCTCGGCCATGCTGAGGCCCGCCTTCTGGAGCATCGCCTTCGCCTCGCCGATGCCGCTGTCCAGGCGCCGGTGCGCCTCCGCCAGGCCGAGCTGATGCGGTATCACCACAACCAGAGGTTTTGCCATCACGTCAACTCCCTGTGCCCACCGCGCGCGGACGGTCCCCCGGGATGTTCACCCCGGAGAGGCCCTCCATAGCCAGCGTCACGGTCCCGAGGAAGCCGCCCGTGCGGGCGCCGCGCGGCGCGCGGCTCAGTCGAGCCGCTGGAGCGCCACGTGGGTGACGCCGCCCATGCCGATGGCCCGCGCGGAGCCGCGGCTGAGGTCGATGATCCGCCCGCCCGCGAAGGGGCCGCGGTCGTTGATGCGCACCACGACGGAGCGGCCGTTGGCGGTGTTCGTCACCCGCACGCGGGTGCCGAAGGGCAGGCTGCGGTGGGCCGCCGTGAGGCCGTTGGGATTGAAGCGCTCGCCGCTCGCCGTGCGCTGGCCGGAGCCGTACCAGGAGGCCCGGCCGGACTGGGCCGCGGCCTCGGAGACGGTCCCGATCTCCCCCAGCCCCGCCAGGGCCAGCGCCCCACCGAGATACAACGCCACCGGTCGACGCACGGCTCGTCCGCTGCTCATCCCGCATTCCCTGCTTGTTGATCGCAGGTCGATCAATCGATCCCGAACAGGACCAAAATGTGACCGCCGTCATGCGACATGATCACACCTATCCTGCGCTGATGTCTTGCCTCCCGCCCAAGCACAGCTTGATGGTTGCTGATGATCCTGGACGGTCGTAATTTTCACAGCGGGGATCGACCTGGATTGCAATTTTTCAGTATTGTGGAGATACGGGCCTCGACGCGCCCAAAGGGCGACTCGGCAAAAATTGCAGCCCCAATTCGAGACGGCGAACGTTTCTGAGCGCAACCAGGCCTTTACCGTGACCGGGGCAAGGTCCCCCTGTCAGTCGCGTAACCGGTGTTCGCCATGGCTTCCCCGCGTACCGCGGTCGCCGGCGCCGCCGCCCGGAAACAAGTCTCGCGTACCGGGCGTGCTGCGTCGGCGCCGCGGATGGGTCTCGTCCCGTCCGCCCCGCGTCTTCCCCTCGACGAAGTGATCCAGGGCGACTGCCTCGCCGCCCTCGACGCGCTGCCGCCATCGAGCGTGGACCTCGTCTTCGCCGATCCGCCCTACAACCTCCAATTGGGTGAAGCGGCCCTGCTTCGCCCCGACCAGAGCGCCGTCGACGCGGTCGACGACGACTGGGATCAGTTCGCCAGCTTCGAGGCCTACGACGCCTTCACCCGCCAGTGGCTGCAGGCCTGCCGCCGGGTGATGAAGCCGAACGCGACCCTCTGGGTGATCGGCTCGTACCACAACATCTTCCGGGTCGGGAGCGCGCTGCAGGATCTTGGTTTCTGGATCCTGAACGACATCGTCTGGCGCAAGGCCAATCCGATGCCGAACTTCCGCGGCAAGCGCTTCACCAACGCCCACGAGACCCTGATCTGGGCCTCCCGCAGCGCGCAGAAGGGCTACACCTTCCACTACGAGTCCCTGAAGGGGGGCAACGACGACCTGCAGATGCGCTCGGACTGGTTCCTGCCGCTCTGCACCGGCGAGGAGCGGCTCAAGGGCGAGGACGGCCGCAAGCTGCACCCGACCCAGAAGCCCGAGGCGCTCCTCGCCCGCACCATCCTGTCGGCCTCGAACCCGGGCGACGTGGTGCTGGATCCCTTCTTCGGCACGGGCACGACCGGGGCGGTCGCCAAGCGCCTGGGCCGGCGCTTCATCGGGATCGAGCGGGAGTCCGCCTACGCGGCGGCGGCCCGCGCCCGGATCGCCGCGGTCGAGCCCCTCTCGACGGCGGCCCTGCTCACCGCCCCGGCCAAGCGGGCGGAGCCGCGGGTGCCCTTCCTGAACCTGATCGAGGCCGGGCTGATCGCGCCGGGCAGCCAGCTCACCGACGAGCGGCGGCGCTTCCGGGCCCTGGTGCGGCCCGACGGCACGCTCAGCGTCGGGCCGGCCTGCGGCTCGATCCACAAGATCGGCGCCCTGGTCCAGGGCCTCCCGGCCTGCAATGGCTGGACCTTCTGGCACACGGAGCGCGGCGGCCGGCTCGTCGTGATCGATGCCCTGAGGGCCCAGATCCGCGCCGGCCTGGAGACGGCGGCCTGAGGCGCCCGCCGCGCCCGGAGACGCCTCACGCCTCGGGGCGCGGCGGGAGCAGCGCCCCGACCTCGCGCAGGAAGACGGAGGGCCGGAAGGGCTTGGGCAGCAGCCGGAAGGCGGTCGGCAGCGGCTCGGCCTCCGCCCAGGAGCCCGAGGTCATCACCACCCGCAGGCCCGGCCAGCGCCGTTGCGCGGCCCCCGCGAAGGGGGCGCCGCCGCTCATCCCGGGATCGGTCACCAGGACTCGGGGTCCCGGCCCCTCGCCGAGCATCCGCACGGCGGAATCCGCGTCCCCCGCCTCGGCGGCCCGGATCCCGGCCCGCGCCAGGATCTCGCCCATCAGGGTGCGCATCAACCGGTCGTCCTCGACGATCAGGACGTCCGCGGGCGGCCCACTCTCTTGCGTCATGCCAGCGGTTCCACTTCGTACAGCCGAGCTTTCACCGTGCCGCCGCGGTGATGACGGCCGTCGAAACCGGTCAGGGACGCGCCGGCCTCGCAACTCTGACGATCCTACAGCCGGCTTCTGCGGAGCCGCAATTCAGTCGCGTTGGCTAACCCCGGAGGCCTAGGCGAAACCTCACCGGAACTTGTGCATCAACATTTGAGCGGTAACGGCGCGTTTGAGCGATTCATGCTCAATTGGGCGCGCCGGGCGCGCATCGTGCGAACTAACCCAAGGGAATGAGAAGCGGGCGGGTGCCGCGGCCGGGGCGGAGGGGCGCCGCGCGGCGGGTGCGGCGCCGCGCCTTTTCGCAGCGCAGCACCGCACTACCTGCCCCCGGGCGGCGCGCCTGGGGCGTCGCATCGCCGCCGCATCGACCCGCGCGACCTGCCGGCCGAGCCCGGTGCGGAGACCGGCCAGCGGAGACCTGCCAGAGGAGACGCGCCATGCGCCTGCCCCCCATCCCGCCCTCCGACCTCACGGCGGAGCAGCGCCCCCTGTACGACGACATGCGTCACGGCATCGAGACGAGCTTCAAGGGCTTCACGGCGATCCGGGAGGACGGCGCCCTGATCGGACCCTGGGCCCCGTGGCTGCGTTTCCCGCGCTTCGGCGGGCCGGTCTGGGAACTGGTGAAGGCACTGTCGGCGGCGCCGACCCTGCCCAGGACCGTGCGCGAGGTGGCGATCCTGGTCACCGGCACGCATTTCCACTCGGGCTACGAACTCTACGCGCACATCCTGGTGGCGGAGCTGCGGGGCCTGTCCGACGACACGATCGCGACGATCTGCGCCGGCCAGCGCCCGCCCGATCTCGGCCGGGCGGAGGCGATCGCCTACGACGTGGCCTCCGCCCTGGTGACGGGGCGCCTGCTGCCGAAGCTCAACTACGAGCAGGCCAGGGCCGAGTTCGGCGAGGACGGGCTCGCCGAGCTCATCAACCTGGTCGGCCTCTATTGCTGCGTGTCGGTCACCCTCAACGGGTTCGACGTTCCGGTGCCCGACTAGAGCATTTTCGGACGAAGTGGATGCCGGTTCGTCGCAGAAAATGCGGCAAGATCAAAGACCTAGAGCAGCACCCGATGGCAACGTGACCGGGTGCTGCTCTAGCCCGCCCTCACACGGAGGTGGGCCGCCGCGAGCGCAGCCAGCTCTCGATGGCGGCCCGGCGTCCGCCGGGGTCGCCCATGTCGGGGATCGGGCCCGGCCGCGCCGGAGCGGCGGGCGCGGCCGCGAGGCCGGTGGCCGGCGTCGCCGGGGATGGCGGGGCTGCGGTGGTGCTCTCCTTCATCGTCGGTCTCCTGCAACGGGACGCGGTCGGCTCTTCCTCAACGGCGCAAGTGTTCCTCCGGCTCCAGCGTGACCTTCCCGGATCAGGCCAAAGTCGATGCCGGCGGCTCGCGCCGCCCGTGTCCGGCGGATCACTGCCCGGTGAGCGGCGGAACTTGGCAGGCACCGCCCCGCATGTTCCGACATCTCTCGACCTCGCGAAGGACGACCGATGTCACGCCTCCCCTGCCTGCTCATCCTGGCCGCGCTCGCGGCGCCCCCCGCCGAGGCCCGCGAGGCTCGCGACGGGCCGGGCGCCTCCCGGAGCGCCCGCTGGGTGCCGGTCCGGCACGACCTGCGCCGGCTCGACCGGCTCGACGCGCGGCTGATCCGGCACGGATTCGTCCCGGTCTCGCGCGTGCCGCCCCGGCGCGGCCCGGCCCGCGACCCGAGCGGCGTGACCGGGTTCAGCGGCCCGCCCGGGATCATCGGCGACAGCGTGAACAGCCTCGCTCCCCTGCCCCCCGGCTCGCCCGCCAGCCTCGACGGCCAGCTCTACTGATCCGGGATCCGGTTGATCGAAGCGGTTCCCGGATCACGCGCCTGCGCGGCGCCTGAGCGCGGCGCCTGAGTGCGGCGCCTGAGCGAAGCCGACATCCGCATGGCCGACATCGGAGTTGGCGAAGCCATCAACCGGATGGCGTATCAGAGGTCGGAGATCCCTCGGCTTCCGGCGCAGCTGTCCGGCTCGGCCTGGCCGCGACGGCCGTCGCCGCGCGGCCGGCCTATCCTCCGGCCGCCTGGGCCGTGAGCGCCGGCGCCGCGGCCGGCGCGGCGTCCGGGAGCGTCGTCCAGTCCACGACCTCGCTGACGAGGCGAAGCCGCTGCGCGTCGCGGTCCGGCGCCACCTCCTCGACCCCGACCTCCACGACGAGGCGCTGCGGCCGCGCGCGGCGGAAGAGGCCGGAGGGGCGCGGCGTGACGAAGAAGTACAGCCGCCCCTCCCCCGGCCCCTCGCCGGCCGCGCCCGGCTCGAACTGCGTCCGGTCGAGGATCTCGCGGTTCGGCGACAGGACGCGCTTGAAGGCGAGATGCGCGTAGCCGCCCGCGCCGGAGGGCCCGGCGGGCCGGAACTCCGCGGCCGACACGCCCGCCCCCCGCGGGCCGCGAACCCTGATGTAGCCGACGCGGAAGCGGTTCCGCCTCGGATCGCTCAGGCGGATGTAGAACAGCATCCCCCGTGCACCCGGCACCGCGTGGGTTCCGACGTGGAGCGACCACATGCTCTGGGCGGCCTTCCGCGCGCTTCGCTGCAGATGCCGGAGGGTTCGCCAGCTGATCAGCAGGCTGGCAGTCGAGAGACATGCGATGAATGCCAGTATCAGCATAACCTGTGATGTGGCGGGCATGGCGCGGCTTCCGTACGGGCAACAAACGCGCGAATACTAGCGGCCCGCACCGAGCTGTACAGCTGATTTGGCGGCCAGGAAGGCGATCCCCGGGAGGGTGTGCTTTTTGCGACTGCACGCGCAGGCGGCACGCGTGGACCCTCGGCGGAGAGGCCGGCGAGGCCTCGGCGGTTCCCCGGGACCGCTCCGTACTCTGCACCGTTCCGATTCCGCACGGGCGCGACCACAGTCCGGCAAACCCGACCCGCAATCCGATCCTGGAGTCTCCGCGATGAAGTCGCTCGTCCTGCCCGCCGCCGCCCTGGGCGCGGCCCTCGCCCTGACCTCGACCGCGGCCGAAGCCGGCGGCTACCGCTACGGCGGCTATCACGGGGGCTACCATGGCGGTTTCGCCGGATACCGGGCCTCGGCCTTCCGGGGCGGCTTCGGCGGACACCGCGCGGCCTACGGCTACGGCCGCTACGGCGGCCACGGATACGGGTTCGCCGGCGGTCGCGGCTATTACGGCGGCTATGCGGGCCGCGGCTACGGCGTTTACGGCGGGCGGGGCTATTACGGCGGCTACGGCTACCGCCGCGGCTACGGGCTCGCCGCCGGGCTGGGGCTCGGGCTGGCCGCCGGCGCGGCCTACGGCTATGCCTACGCCCCCTCGACCTACGGCGTGACCTACGATTACGGCAGCTACGGCTACGGCAGCTACGCGCCGGCCAGCTACGGCTACGCCGTGGCGCCGGTCGGCTACGGGGGCTATGGGTACGGGTACGGCTGCGGCTGCTGAGGCCGCCCCTCCCGCGCGGACGTCACGGATCGAAGCCCGCCCGCGCGGCGGGCTTCGTCCGCGGCGATGGGGGGCGACGGCCCGGGCGGGCGCGTCCTCATCCCCTGCGAGGCGCCGGTCTCAACGGCCCTTGGCCGGTCTCACCGGCCCTTGATGGCGTCCTTGATGCCGCCGACGACGTTCTGGACCTTGCCCTTGACCTGATCGGCGACGCCCTCGCTGCGCAGCTTCTCGTCCCCGGTCAGCTTTCCGGCGCCTTCCTTGATCTTGCCGCCGACATTCGTGGCCGATCCTTCGATGCGATCCTTGTCCATGTCTCGCTCCCGTCTCTGCGACACTGCGTCGATGCCCCACAAACGGGGCAGCGGCGGCCATCGTTCCCGACTTTTCGACCAGGAACGAAGCGGCCGCGGCGCCGTTACGGAGCATCGACACGAGAGGAGCGACGCGATGAAACGGTTCATCCTGGGCATTGCCCTGGCGGCGATGGCGGGGTCGGCGGCGGTCGCGGGCGAGGCCGGGGCCGCGGCGGGCGCGGCTGCCGGCGCCGCCGCGGGCGGACCGGTCGGCGCGGCGGTGGGCGCGGGCGTCGGCGGCGTGGCGAGCGGACCGGACCGGCGCACGGTCGTCGAGGGCCGCGGCGGCTGCTCGCACACGACCGTCCGCAAGGAGAACGACCTCGGCGACTCGAAGACCGTGCACCGCGAGGATTGCGACTGACCTCCCGGCCCGGCCGGGAACCCCGCCCCGGGGCCGGATCCGGCCCCGGAAGCGCGGGCTCTCTCGGCGCGCCGGGAGAGCCCCGTCAGGCGCGCTGCAGCACCCGCCGCACCTGGACGGCGCTCCAGCTCCGCCCGCGCGCCGTCGGAATGCCGCGGGCGTTCAGGGCGCCCGCAATCTCGTTCAAGCTGACCGCGCCCGCCGCCTGCACTTCGCGGATGACCGGGACAGTCAAGGCAGCCCGCTCGGCCGCCGCCGCGGCCCGAATCGCCACGCTCGTCTGGATGCCCTTGTCCCGCGATCGCCTCAGACCGGCGAACTTGTGATTGTCGAACTGCATCGGTCTCGAACCCGAGACCCCCTCGCCCCTTCGGCTAGCACCGGGATTGCACCTCCACAAGCGAAACCGCCGCGATCACTGGGTTGTGACGGCTCCCGCGGGGCTGCGCGGCCGCCTCGGGCGCGGCCGCGCGCCGGGGCGGGCCGCCGCTCACGGCGCGCGCGCGTCGGGCCGGTCGCGGCACTCCGGGGGCTCGTGCAGCACGCAGTCCCGGGCCCAGGCCTTGGCCTCCGCGATCGTCGCGAAGATGGGATTGCGGGTCGGTAGCGGCTGGCACGGGCCGAAGCCGACCTCCAGGTACCATCGCCGGTGCAGGTCCGAGGCGCGGTGGACCTCGTCCGAGAGGCGCACGAGGACGCACAGGAGGCGCCGCCCGAGGAAGAGCAGGCGTGCGTCGCAATCGTGCGAGCCCGTGTCGACCACGGCCTTTCGGAAAGTCACATCGTGCTGCATTTCGCCAACACTGTCCCGTTTCCGCCCTAGAACAATTGGCCTAGCGTACGTCAGGCCTGACACGAAGGTCTTGTGCCAGATCAAAGGGAACCAGGATTGCGCGCCCGAGCGTCCGGCCGGCCTTCCATAAGGGAAGCTGGCCCGTGGCATGCCAATCCTCGTCGCAGCAATCGAGCCACAACTTTCATCAATGATGCGCAAAGGGGCCCGCACGGCCGTGTCGGCGGACCGTAATCCCGAAGGAAACGCCACCCGGCCGCGAGACGAGACGGGCCCGGCAACGGTAGAGTGCGGCCCGCGAGAACCGATCAGGGCGGAGAACGACCATGACCAGCCGGGCGCGGCAGCGAGCGAGGCGGATCGGGGCGGTCCTGGTCGGCGTCTGCCTGGTCCTTCCGGGGTCGGCCCGGTCGCAGGGGCGCGGCTGCACGATCACGCCCTACACGGACCCGCCGCGCGAGGAACTGTCCTGCCCCGACGGGTTCACGCTGAGCGCGGAGCGGGGCTCCCTCTACCGGCTGCTCGACCGGAACCGGGACGGGCGCCCGGAAGCCGCCGAACTCAGCGGGCGCGGGCTCCTGGTCGACGCGCCGGCCCGCCGCGGCGCCTTCCAGATCCGCACGCCCCACGCGATCGCCTCGGTCCGGGGCACGGTCTGGGCGGTGGACGTCACGCCGGCCCGCACCTCCGTCTTCGTGCGCCGGGGCGCGGTCTCGGTGTCCCGGCCCTCCGGCCCGGCCGTGACGCTGCGCGACGGGGACGGGGTCGACGTCGAGGCCGGGACCGAGCCGCTCGCGGTCAAGCGCTGGAGCCCGGAGCGGGCGGCCGGGCTCCTGGCGCGGTTCGGGCGGTGACGACGCGGCCGCGCGCCCTCGCCGCGCTCGCGGCTTTGGCGCTGGCCGGCGCCTGGGCGGGACTGCTCGCTTCCCTCCACCTCGACGGGCGGGCGGGGCTCCTCGACCGGATCGAGGCGCCGCTGCTCGACCTGCGCTTCACCCTCGCGGGCGCGCGGCCCGCGCCGCCCGACGTGGTGATCGTGGCCCTCGACGACGCGACCGTCGCCGAGGCGGGCCGCTTCCCGCTCCCCCGCGGCACCCTCGCCGCGCTGGTGCGCCGGCTGAGCGCGGGCCGGCCGCGGGCGATCGGCCTCGACCTGCTGTTCCTGGAGCCCGGGGCGGAGGGCGCCGACCTGGATCTCGCCGCCTCGCTGCGGGAGGCGAACGCCGTCGTCGCGGGCGCGGCACTGTTCCCGCCCGAGGGTGCGGAGGGCAACGGGACGGACGTGCCGCGGGCGAGCCGCATCCTGTGGCCGGTCGCGGCGATCCGGACCGGCACCGGTCTCGGCCTCGTCAACGTCTCGACCGACAGCGGCGGCACCCCGCGCCACGTCCCGCTGCTCATCCGCAGCGGCGACGCGCTCCTTCCCTCCTTCGCCCTCGAACTCGCCGCCCGGGCGGCCGGCGCCGCCCCCTCCCTCGCCGGGGACGAGCTGCGGATCGGCCGGGCGGCGGTGAGGCCCGATCTCGGGCTCAGCCTGCCGCTGCGCTTCTACGGCCCGCGCGGCACGCTTCCCACCCTGAGCGCGGCGGCCGTGCTGGCCGGCCGGACCCCGCCCGAGGCGCTGCGGGACCGCGTGCTGGTCGTCGGCTCGACCGCCACGGCGGCGGGCGACAGCTTCGCGACGCCGTTCGACCCGATCCTGCCGGGCGTCGAGGTGCTGGCGACCGGCGTGGCGCACCTCGTCGCCGGCGACGGGCTCGTGCGCGACCGCCGGGTCCGGCGCGTCGACGCGGCGGCGGCGCTCGCGCTCGCCCTGGCGGGCGCCCTCCTGCCGGCCCTCGCGCCGCCCGCCCTCGGCCTCGCCCTGCTCGGGCTCGCGGCGGGCGCGTGGCTGGCCCTCACCCAGGCGGCCTTCGCGCAGGGCGGCCTGTGGTTCTCCGCCACGCTGCCGCTTGCGGCGATCCTGCCGGTGGCGGCCCTCGCGACGGCCGGCCGGGTCGTGCTGGAGCGCCGGCGGGCGGGCCGGCTCGCCCGCGCCGAGCAGGCCCTGCGCGTCTTCCACCCGCCGGCCCTGGCCGACCGCATCGCCGGCGATGCCGGCTTCCTCGCCGCCCCGGTGACCCAGCAGGCCGGCATCGTGTTCGTGGACCTCAGCGGCTTCACCGCCCTGAGCGAGCGGCTCGGACCGGCGCAGACCCGCGGCTTCCTGCGCGCCTTCCACGGCATCGTGGAGGAGGAGGTCACCCGCGCGGGCGGTGTCGTGCTCGCCTTCATGGGGGACGGCGCCATGTGCCTGTTCGGCCTGCCGGACCCGCGCCCGGACGACGCCGATCGCGCCCTCGCGGCGGCCTTCGCCCTCGTGCCGCGGGTGCGGGCGTGGCTCGCGGCGGATCCGCGGACGAGCGGCCTCGACCTGCGGGTCGGCGCCCATCACGGCACCGTGGTGGTGTCGCGCCTCGGGTCGGACGACCACCAGCACATCACCGCCACGGGCGACAGCGTCAACGTCGCGAGCCGCCTGATGGAGGTCGGCAAGGCGCACGGCGCCGCCCTGGTGGCGAGCGAGGACCTGCTCGCGGCCACCCGGGCCTCGCCGGCCGCGCACGCCGCCTTCGAGGCGCACCGCCCCGTGGCCATCCGGGGCCGGGCCCGGCCGCTCGGGGTGGCCTTCCGCTGGCTGAAACCGGCCTAACCCGAGCCGAGCCGAGAGCCGCCCCGCGACGCGATCCGCCGGCCTCCGCGGCCCGCCGTCACCCCTTCGCCCGGTCGTGGCCGGCGATCATCGCCAGGGCGGCGCGGTCGCGCAGGCGGATCCGCCGCCGCCCGAGCTCCACCAGCGCCTCGTGGCGCCACGCCTGCAGCTGGCGGTTCACGGTCTCGCGGGTCGTATTGGCGAATTCCGCGAGCTCCTCCTGCGACACGGCGATGTCGTCCCCGTAATCCTCCGCCAGGGCCGTGAGCCGGCGGGCGAGCCGCGCCGGGACGGGCAGGAAGGTCGTCTCCTCCATCCGCTCGCTCATCCAGCGCACGCGCCGGCACAGGAGTTCGATCAGCGCGACGGCGATCCGCGGCTGCTGCGCCAGGAGGTCGAGCAGGTCCCGGCGCCGGATCACGAACAGGTCCGTGGGCTCGGTCGCCACCGCGTCGGCGGTGCGGGGATGGCCGTCGAGGAGCGCGACCTCGCCGAAGACGTCGCCGGGCCCGAGCAGGTTGAGGGTGAGCTGGCGGCCCTCCTGCGTCCCCGTGCCGATCCGGATCTCGCCCCGGCGCACCGCGTAGAGGGCGTCGGCCGGATCGTTCTTCTGGAACAGCACCTCCTGCGCCCCGAGGCTGCGGGTCACGCACAGGCGCGCGACCGCCTGAAGGACGTCCTCCCCGAGGCCGGAGAAGAAGGGATTCGCCCGCAGGAGCCGTGAGAGCGGGTGGGCCTCCGACATCGGGTCGCTCCTCCTCGGCCGGCGCGGCGCGGTCCAGCATAGCACGACCGGACCCGGCGCCGGGGGGAGTGTGATCCGGATCACGGTCGGCCGGGCGGGCGGGCACCATCCTGATCCTGCCTCGGACGAGGCGACGGATCGGAGACGCGACGATGACACATCCCCTGCTCAGGACCGAGACGACGGACGACGACGCTTCCCCGCGGCCGCGGGCCGAGGCCGCGCTCGACCTCGACAGCCTCGACGGCGTCGTCGGGGGGCTGGCGACCTACTACGAGATGAACGGCAACTGGTACATCGTCGGGCACGACAAGTCCGGCAAGGCGACGGGCGTGGTGCGCGTGACGTGAGGGCCGGCGCGCGGGATCAGGTCTCGCCGCGGGGCGCCGCCGGGGATCCGCCCCTCCCGCGGCCGGGCCGACCCGCCGATCCCGCGCGTCCCTTCGGCCGCCTCGCCCTCGGCCCGACCGGCACCGCAGGGTCCGGTCCGGCGGCGGGGCGCCCGCCCGACGCGGCGGCCGCCGTCATCGGATAGTCGGGCGGCAGGCCCCATTTCGCTCGGTACTGCTCCGGCGTGAGCCCGCGCGCGGCGAGGTGGCGCTTCAGGGACCTGTAGGGCTTCCCGTTCTCCAGGCTGACGATGTGCTCCGGCGTGACGGTGCTCTCGATCGGCACGGGCGGCACCGGCCTTTCGGGCTGCGGCGGCGCGTCCGGTTGAGCGGCTGCCGGAAAACCGGCCATCGACAAGCTCCGCTCAAGACAGGTCGACACGATCTCCGCCGTAAGGCGAGAATAGGCCGACACCAGATCGCTGGCCAAGCCCATCAGGTCGAGGGGATCGGGCCGCCCCACCTTGTCGTCATCGGCGCCCATCACAATCCTGCCTGCCATACGGGTCCGACGGGGGCAGGACATACCACGATCGGCGCACGCATCATACGGGAGGAGGCCGAAATCGAAGGACCGGCAGAACGGGCGCCCGGCGAGCCTCCCTTCACGAGCCTCTCCCCACGAGCCTCTCCCCACGAGCCTCTCCCCACGAGCCTCTCCCCACGAGCCTCTCCGCGCAACCCCCTGCCCCGCGAGCCTTCAGCGCGTGCCGCGCCTCCGGGACAGGGTGTCCGCGTTCGGGACCGCCGTTCGTCAGAACGTATCGTAGCCGGCTCCGGGCGGCAGCGGCGTTCTCAGCGTGATCTCGGTGGTGTCGATGCCGGCAGGCATCTTCGCCTGTGTTCTCGGCGGGTCGGTCAGCATTGTCGCCCAGAAGGCGACTGTGGCGAGTGCAAAAGCCGCAACAAACAAGCCAATCTTGCGCATGCGCGACTCCCCAGCATGGCAGGTGAATGACAAAGCTGTCGCTCATGCCGCGACTTCAGCCTTGCCGAACTACTGTGCCGCCAAAACTTATCAAGTCAAAGTTCAATTTTCAAGCATATTGCCGATTGGCAGCGCTTGCCCTGATCACAAGCACAAATCCAGGGCCGTCGCATCATTCATTTGATGGAGAACATCTTAGCAAGACTCGCAGTATCTGGGCTTGACCGCCAAAGGTGAGGACGCCGATCGCGTGTGCGGCCGCGCCGCCGGACCACGCGCCGCGCGGCCGGACCCGCCGCGCGGCGGGCCTCATCCGACATCCGGTTGATGGCTTCGCCATCTCCGATGTCGGCCATGCGGATGTCGGCTTCGCTCAGGCGCCGCGCGGGCTTGGCATACGCCATCCGGTTGATGGCTTCGCCATCTCCGATGTCGGCCATGCGAATGTCGGCTTCGCTCAGGCGCCGCGCAGGCGCGTGATCCGCTTCGATCAAGCGGATCCCGGATCACTTCACGAGAACGAGCAGGATGCCGGCCAGGGTGAACAGCCCGACCACGAAGCCGAGAATGAGGATGACCGCCCGGCTCCCGCGCGTGTGGTGCGCGCCCACCATCGCCCTCCCTCCGTGCGAGCGCCGCGGCCGCGTCGCGACGGACTGCTCCTGCGGGGCCGCGGTCCGGCCGCCGCGCCCTGGGCGCGGCGGTCCTGCCTCGCCGGCGCGCGGCCGGCGAGGGGTGTCACGCGCCTTCCGGCGCTACTTGCCGCCCCCGGCGGATCCGCTCCCGCCGCCGCCGGCCGTGTTCGAGGTGGGCTTGCTGTTCTCCTCGGCGTTGCTCGCCGCTCCGGACGAACTCCCCGCCGGACGGCCCTGGGCCAGCACGGGCCCGGCCAGCACGATCAGCGCGGCGGTGGCGGCTGCGATCTTCCTCATCCGTGATCTCCCGTCTCCTGCCCGTCCTCCACGGACCGGCTCGAACCGGGGCAACGTCGATGCGCCGCGTTTGTTCTGACTCCGCGCGAGAGCGCCCGCTCGCCGGGACGGCCCCTCGCCCGGCGATCACTGGAGCGGCCGGCGCTCCACGGCCGGGCGCTCGGCACTCTCGCGCCCGACGGCCGCGAGCAGCCGCAGCGATTCCGCGAGTTCGGTCGCCGTCTCGAGGGGCAAGCCCGTCTGCGCGCGCCCGTTCACCCGGACGGGCTCCCCGGTCTGGAGAGCGTAGACGCCCCAGCCGTCACTCTCCCTGCGAACGGTGTAGGTGCGGTTCGCCATGCGCTCCTCCGGGCCCGGCTCCCGCGGGCTTGGTCCTGGGCAACGCGCCGCGGCGGTCCTTGCTCCCGCGCTGCCTCCGGCGCGGCCCCACGCCCGCCCCGCGGCCCGCCGGCTACTTCACGACGACGAGCAGGATCCCGCTCGACCCGAGGCTCAGGGACACGAAGGCGGCGATGACGCCGAGCAGGACCTCCGTCCGGTCAGGCGCGAGATCCGGATGCTGCCGGCGCGCCGATGTCCATCTCCGGCGTGCCCAGTAACGACGAAACGCTCTCATCTCGACTCTGTGTGTGGTGAAGGGGGCAGGCAGCCGACCGCGGCGGCGAGGATCGGGCCCGAACCGGGCGGAGCGCGGGAGTCACCGCGAGGCCGGGCGGGGTCGGCGCCGCGCCGCGATTGATCCTTAGCTCGCTAATGGATCTCACCGTTACTATCAATCTTGAAAATAGCAGGGGAGGTCCACGCCTCCCGCATGGCCGAGCGGCGGGCGGGACCCGGCCGCGCCCGCCGGCGCGGCGGCCCGCGCCGGCGGGCGGGGAGCGCCCCTGACGCAGATGGAGCAGAGCCGGCGACACCGTTCCTGCCCGCCGATCCGCAGTCCATTCAGGGAAATTACACGCCTTACGTGCGTTTCCACATCCAACGCATGCGCCTTGTCGAAACTTCGTACTTTCCCTTTGTTGCGACGCAGCGTAGAACGCGGGTGCGAGATCGCGGCGCTGCCGCGGTCGTGCAGCCCTTGATGGGCGTTTCCTCCCTACACTTCGGGCCGCCCCTCGGGCGGCCCTTTTTCTTGACGGCCACCCTCCGGCGACGGTGCGCCCGCGAGCCCTGGACCGGCCGCATCCCGCCGCGCCGCGACGGGACGGGCGCCCTGGTCCGCGGGCCCGAGGGCTCCCCGGCACGGATCGGCCGGCGCCGTGCCGGACAGGCGCCGGAACCGGTGCGCGATCCACCAGTCGTTCTGCCAATCCTCGTAGCCGAGGAGCGCGCCCTCGCGCCGCTCCATGGCCTCGGTCCAGCCCGACGACACCTCCCTGCGCAGGCGGATGGCGGCGTCGATGCGCCACTCCTCTCCCGGCAGCGCGAAGTACGCCTCGCGGATGCGGAGGCCGCACGGCTCGCCGGCGCTCCGCGGACCGGAGGCGGGCCGGTCGACGAGCCTGCGCACGATCCGTCCCTCGGACACGGCCGGATCGAACCGGGCCAGCAGCTCGTCGAGCCAGTCGACCGGGTACAGGTCGGAGAAGACCGCGAGCGGCTTGCGGCCCTCCAGCATCAGCGGCAATTCGAAGCCGGTGTGGACCAGGTAGGGCACCTCGCGCAGCCCGTGCCAGGGATCGAGCTGGGTGAAGACCGGGTCCGGCGCGAAGGGCGGGTCGGACAGCGCGCCGAGCCTGTCCAGCGCGTCGGGCGCGACCTCGTGGACGGCCCGCAGATCGGGATCCTCTCCGTCCGCGAGACCGAGGGCGGCGCGCAGCGCCTCCAGATCCCGGATCCTGAGCAGGGCCTCGACGCGGGGCGATCCCGTCGCCGGGTCGAGCGCTTGCAGGACGAACTTGCGGGCGCGCACGGGCTCGCGATCCTCCGCGGACGGTCGAACCGGCTGGAGATCACGGCGCGGGGCGGGCCGTCAAGTCGATCGGTCCCGCCCCGGCCGGAAACCGGCGCGGCACCCCGGAGCCGCCGCCCATTCGAGCGTCCTGCGCACCCGCGAGTCTGTTGCGCGCAAAGAAATGCCGGCCCAGATAGATATCCAGGCCGGCAGTCAGGGCTCCGTTTGGTGCCATCTGACGATGACTTTCCGGTTCTATAGGATCGCTCTTCCCCCGACAACTCCGAGTTTAGCCATCGCGCGAGCGGGACTACCGTCAATCCCGCAGGTAGTGCTTGGCCCGGCAGCGGGGCGAGGCGCGCGCCGGGCCGCTCAATGCCCCAGCGCCTCGCCTCCGGCGGCGGCGCGGGCCGCCCGATCCTCCGGATGGGCGAGCTGCTTGATCACCAGGGCGGCGGCCGCGATCAGGCCCGGGACGGCCACGATCGCGAAGATGGCCCCGAAGCTCAGCTGCCGGCGCGAGAGCTCGGCGACCAGGAAGGAGCCGGCGATGCCGCCGAAGCGCCCCAGGCCCAGCATCCAGCCCACCCCCGTGGCGCGCCCCTGGGTGGGATAGAAGGCGGCGGCCAGGGCCGGCATCGACGATTGGGCGGTGTTCATCAGGGTGCCGCCGACGAACACGAACAGGACCAGGAGGCCCAGCACGCCGGAGACCAGGCCGATCGCCCAGATCGCGAGGGCGGTCAGCGCGTAGCCGGCCGCGATGACGAGGTTCCCGTTGGCGCGATCCATCAGCCAGCCGAGGAAGATCGCGCCCACCCCGCCGAGGGGGAACAGGGCGGCGATGAGCGCGGCGGTCCTGGCGTCCATGCCGGCATCCTTGAACAGGATCGGCATCCAGTTGATCAGCGCGTAGAAGATCACCAGCCCCATGAAGTAGGCCAGCCACAGCATCGCCGAGCCGACCACGTAGGCGCCCGAGAGCACGAGGCCGACGCCGCTCCGGGCCTCGCCGGCAACGGGCGCCGCCTCGGTCATGGTGAAGGCGCGCGCCTCGGCGGCCGCGCGGGAGATGCGGCCCAGCACGGCGCGGACGCGCTCGCTCGGCTGTCCCCTGGCGACCATGTAGCGCACGGATTCCGGCAGCAGCGCGATCATCAGCACGGTGAGGAGGAGCGGGACGACGCCCCCGAGCACCAGGACGCTGCGCCAGCCGAATTGCGGGATCATCCAGGCGGCGAGGAAGCCCCCGAAGGCGGCGCCGAGGGGGAAGCCGCAGAACATCATGTTGGTCAGGGTCGCCCGCCGGGCGTCCGGGCAGTACTCGCTCATCAGCGTCACGGCGTTGGGCATGGCGGCGCCCAGGCCCAGGCCCGTGACGAAGCGCCAGATCACCAGGTGGTCGAGGTCGCCCGCGAAGGCGGAGCACAGGCAGGCGGCGCCGAAGACCAGGACCGCGCCGATCAGGACCAGCCTGCGCCCGAGCCGGTCGGCGAGCGGCCCGGCCGCGAGCGCGCCGGCCGCCAGCCCGAACAGGGCCGCGCTCAGGACCGGGGCGAGCGCGGGCCGCGTCACCCCCCATTCGGAGATCAGGGACGGCGCGATGTAGCCGATCGCGGCCGTGTCGAACCCGTCCAGCAGCACGATCAGGAAGCAGAGCGCGAAGATGATCCACTGGAACGGGGAGAACGGGTGCTCGTTCAGGAAGCTCTGGACGTTCACGGCACCGTGATTCATCGCGCTGGTATCCTTCTTTCTGTCGGGGGGCTCGCATTCGCTGCGAGGGGTGCGGCGCGGGGCTGCGGAGCCGGCCGCGCAGGCGCGGAAACTCGGTCATCCGGGGGCGCGGCGCGGGGGGATCCCGGCGGGGCGCAGGACGCCGCCGTCGCCGGCCGACCCGACGCCGGTCGCGACGAGGGCCGCCGCGGCGCCTCCGACGGCCGAGACCCGGCTGGGGACGGTCCGGCTGCGGACGGGTCGGCCGCGCGTGGCATGGTCGCGCAGACATGGCCGGCCACGACATGGCCGGGGCACGACATGGCCGCGCATGACCTGGCCGGGCACGGGCGCCTCCTGCGGTGGTTTCACTCCCGGGACCGCCCGCGTCGAGGCGAGCGGCCCGACCCGGGAGCATGCGCGCGTCGCGGCCGCCTGACGATGGACCGCGCGGCGAATGACTTGGATTTTCGCGACGCCCGCGCGGGCCCGGCACCGCCGCCGAGGGGCTCCGCGCGCGGCGCAAGCTCTTGACCCAACGTCATTCTCTTTTCGAGGAGGACGGATCCGCGCCGGCGGATCGCCGCCGGCACTTGGAGGATCCGGACGGCCCGGCGGGCCGATGGCCGTCTCCCACATCACCGGGCCCGGCGCGCCGCGGATCCCGCAGCGTCGAGGAGGAGACCGCCCGCACCTTCCTCACGCCATCCGGCCGCGGCCCGACGGCGAGCCCTCCCGACTCCCGGCCGTCCTCGCGGTCGATCCCCGGGACGGCACCCCGACCGCACCGGTCCGGGACGAGAATTCGGGGACGGGCTCCGCCCCGCCCGGAACGGCGCGCGGGCCGGCCGATGCCGGGACACGCTCAGCGAGGCGACGGCTCGCGCCGCGGCCGGTCTTTCCCGGCCAAGCCTCCAGAGCCTTGTCCGACGAAGGGGATGCCGGTCCGTCGAAGGCAATGCGGCACAATCACAAACCGAGACCAGCGCCCGATCGCAACGCGATCGTGCGCTGGTCTAGATGAGACCGCGCTCCGCCGGCAGTTCGGCCGACACGATCCCGTCCTGCTCCCTCAATTGAGCGACCAAGGCCGAAGCCGCATCCGAATTCAACACTTCGGCATACCATAGACGCCGCAATTCAGGCTTTTTCGCACCAGGGCTAATCCTGCCGACACTGCGAACGCCCGGAATTTGCTTGATGCGGTCGCCGAGAGTGTCCTGCAGATGCTCCGGTGTGTGCTCGCCAAAAGTGAACATGACACTGCTCATCGTCGGCACCTTCATTGCAACAATTTGAGCAGGTTGATCCGCCCCGCACCGTAGTCGGCGCTGAAATCCGCTCCATTCATCGCCTGCACCTTGTCGGCCGACGTCATCAGGGCGGCTCTCACCTGATCGGGCTTGAGTTCGCCACCGGCAGCGATGCTCTTGGCGATCAGGAGCGCCGCGCTCCCCGTCACATGGGGTGTTGCCATGGAAGTTCCATCCCAGGCGTCGTAGTTGCACTCGCGGCGGACCCTGGCTCCCGGCTGCGGCCGCCCGTCCGGGCCGTACGCGATGCCGAAGGCGGTCTGGCCGTCATACCGGGGGAGCGTCGACCAGATGGCCTTCCCGGGCGCCGCGACCGCGATGTGGTTTCCGCTGTTCGAGAAGAGCGTCACCCTGTCGTCCAGCCCCGTCGCGCCGACCGCGACGACCCCCGGTATCGCGGCCGGGTACGAGGTCGGGCTGCCATACTGGCGATCATTGCCCATCGCCGCGCAGATCGTCACGCCGGACGCGAGCAGCTGTTCGAACAGGGTCCGCTCGGTCGGATCGGGAACGGCCGGCCCGCCGATGCTCAGGTTCACGACGTGGGGCGGGTCGTCCACGCACGCGGCCAAGGCACGACGGTACAGGATCGGATTCACGTAATAGACGAAAGCTCCTTGGCCGGGCGCGTAGGTCGGCTCATCATCGAAGATCTTCCAGACATCAAGTTGGCAGGCACACACCCCTTGAACCGAGACGCCGCTGGCGATCAGCGCAGCGATCGTTCCCGAGACATGCGTCCCGTGCCCGATCAGATCGAGCTCCGAGACGGGCCGCGTCAGATCAGCGTTCTGCCAGTAATAATTGGACACCCGCAGGCTCGGGTGCTTGGCATCGACGCCGGTGTCCAGCACCGCGACCCTCACCCGGGTTGCCTCCTGGAAGCCGGCAGCCGCACGCGCCTCCTGCCAGCGGATCTTGGCGAGGTTCCAGAGCAGCGATGCCGCGGGCGGCGCCGCGGCGATCCCGAGACCGCCGCCGGCGGCCGTGCGCCCCGCGCGCCGCGCGGCGAGGTAGCGGACCGGAACCTGCGACACCGAGAGAACGCTCGGGTCGCTCGCCAGAGCGCCGTGCAGCTGCTTCGCGTCCTGACCGTCCATCATCTCGATGAAGCGGACCGGGGCGCCGACGTCGGGTGCTCCGGCGGGACGGTGGAACCCCATCATCGCGGCGGCCGCGGCCATCGGGGACGGCGCCGTCACCGCCTCCTCGCTCGCGCGCAGCGGAACGACCCGCTTGATGCGTCCCGCGCGGGCGAAATACGACAGCGCACCCAGGCCGGGCGTCTCCGGCGCCGGCGCCATCCCCATCCCCATCGCCATCCCCGCCGCCGCGGGAGCCTCCGCCGGTCCGGGCCGCATGGTCACGACGAGGATGTCGTCGTGGTGCTGCGGCAGAGCCTGCGTGGTGAAGATGCTGGCCGTGGTCCGGCGCATCGTCGCGCTCTCGAGGGTCCGAACGATGCTGGGCTTGGCCACGGACTCGGTCCGCGCCGCCGCGAGCCGCTCCGCCGAAGCCGCCGCGCGGATCCGAGCGTCGCGAGCCAGGACGTAGACGAAGGCCTTCGCCTGCCAGCCGGTCCCCGTCCAGGGCCGCGAATCCGGACCCACGCCGCCGTGGGATTCGAGCGTCTCGCCGTTGGCGATCAGGACGACGTGCCCGATCCTCTTGCGACCGGCGTCCTGCGGCCGCAGGAACGCGATCCGGACCACGTCGTCCGTGGCCCTGCCCTCCGCCACGGACGAGGTCTCCAAACCCCTCGCGCGCGCCCATTGGTGCTGATTGACCGAGCCGTCGGGGAAACGCAGCGACGGGGTCGTGGCGAGCCGGACGACCTGTCGGACGAAACCGCTGCAATCGACCTGCGTGAAGTCGCGTCCCGGGACGGCATCGAGGAACGGCACCTTCTGCCCGAGGCCGTAGGTGACGCGCGGCCTCGCGGTCCGGCACGCGTCGAGGAAGGCCCGCGCCCGCGCGAGGTCGAAGGCCGTGTCGCCGACGGCCGCGACGCCCGGTTCCGCCGGCGCGGCACTCTCCGCATCGACCGAGTATCCGAGATTGGCGAGGAGGCGGGCGGTGTCCTCGTCCGCGACCTCGGTGACGTCGGTCGGAGCGGGGGCGCCCGGGTCGTCGTCCGAGGCGTCCTGCGGATCCATCGCGCCGAGGACCGCCCCGCCATCGCGCGCCGCAGAGGAGAGCGATGCAGAGGCGAGCGATGCAATCTGTGGAGAACCCGCCGCCTCCTCACAATATGGCAGCAATCTCATCACATCCTGAGCGTATTGACGGGCTTTCTGGCCAGATCCGTTGTAAGCGCGGACAGCTTCCTGAATGTTCCCGGTCGCTTCATACTTGCTTGTAAGCTCAGATACGACTCTGCTCACACACTCTTCGAAGACATACCATTTCTTCTGACGAAAGAACGCTTCGTCCGTGCGGACATGCTGCAGATCGTACTGAAATATACCGTAACCTTTGTAAATCATCGAGGCCGGGCTGAGGCCGCGCGCGGCCCTCGCCTTGTTCGTTTCGGCGATCAGGAGCTGCGTGAATGCATCCCCATACGTGAGTCTGAACTGAGCGGTATTGATCGGGAACGCGGTTCGGGGCGCGCCGGCCACGTCGCCGCTGGCGTCGTACACGCACAGACCGAGGATCTCCGCGCCCCCCCTGTGCGGCGTCAGCGGGAGCCAGTACATGCCGGCCTCGCGGCAGGCGATGGCGCACAGCAGCGGCACCGTGAACGGCGTCGATCGCGTCGCGTCCGCGAGTTCGGATCGGAAATTGGCGATCAACCAGCGCGTGACGCCCTGGGCGACGTCGCGCTCGCTATGCGCCGCCGTGGTCGCGAATCCCGCATCGGCGGCCCCGAGATCCGCCTCGCCCGCATCCGTCATCGCGCTTCCCTCCCGGTTGAATGAACCGAAAGCCTCCGAGGCCCTTGGCAGGCATCGTCGTGACGCGGCCGGCCGGGCTGGTTTCACGCCTAAGTTGCTTCACCGACTCGATTGTCGCGGCCCAGCGCCGGCGCCGGCCACCGCGAAGCGAAGATGCCAAGAACGCCCGAACATGATCTGCGAGACCTTGGCGGCCGGCCGCCTTGCGGACCCCGACCGACCTGCAACCATCGCAGACAAACACGAACTTCCGCACGAACGCTGAGATCGGGACTTCACCTGACAGTATTCAACCGACATCCTTCGGCATTGGCGCTCAAGATACGCCCAACGGCCGCCGCGGACCACGGATGCGCAAGGTTGGGGAGCGCGCGGATCCGAGGAAAGCCGTCGACACGAGGCATCTCGACCACCCCAGCCCATGACGGAAATTGCCTCCTGAGGCGGGCCATCACACTGACGGCCGGCTCAAGCACCGAACCTCAGATGAGAACGGCACAATCATCATCGGTCGTGCCTGGCATACCAAACGACATGCCTCATCGACATATATGGGAAAGCTGACGCTCGGCGGATTCGCGGCCTTTGTCGATCATGACGACTCCGCCCTGCCGACGATATTTAAACGCATTTGAATCTGCGTTGCAACGGCTGGAGACGGATTTTTCGATTCAGCGCTGCATGAGAGCTCATGCGGCGAATGCTCGGACCGGCACGGACGATTCGCCCGTTCGTCTGCACCACCAGCCGTGCGTACCGAGAATATATTCGCTATTTGGCGCTCGATCGGCCCGGATCTCGTTCGAGTTCCGCAAGAAGCAAGATGATTGAGCTCGTGTTTCGAAGCTTCATCTTGCCCTTATTCCTCCCGGGCGCGGTCTCCCTGCTCGCCCGTTGGCGGGGCCGCGCGAGCGTCGACGCTCCGCCCGACCGTCCGGCGGCCCGGCGGGCCCGCGGCACCTGGGGCATCGAGCGGGTCGGGACCGCCCCGCGCGGCGTCGCGGATCAGGCCGGCGAGGCACACGGCGTGGTTGATGACCGCCAGTGGGTGAAGCCCCGCGGGACATTGCCCCGCCGCTCGCCGCCCGCCGCGTCGATCCCCTCGGCGAAGAGCCCGAGGAAGAACGCCGCGGCGAGGGAGACGGCCGCGTTGACGAGCGTGACCACCGGGGCCGCGAGGACGAACTGGCCGAGCCCCTTGTTGAGGGCGGCGGCGGCGCGGCTCTGGACCGTGTTGCGCGCCCCCGCCAGCGCGGCCGCCCGGGCGATCAGGACGGGTATGCCGGCCGCCTCGGCCGCCCCGACGGCGCTCCCCGCATCAGATCTCGGCGACGGTGCGGGGCTCGGCGGTCGAGCGGCCGTTCTCCTGCCGCCGCAGCGTCCCCATCGCCTCGTAGGCCCGCAGCCGCGCGCGGTTGATCGAGCCGAGCGGCCGGTGCGCCGCCAGCGTGTGGCTGGGGCAGAAGGCCAGGTCCTCCTCCTTGCCGATCCGGCCCTGGCTGTCCTGGGCCGGCAGGACCAGCCGGGCGACGGGGCGGTAGGGGCTCTCGGCCTCCGGCCATTCCCGGCTGGCATCCTCGATCGGCATCCGCGCGGGATCGGTGCAGAGCTGGACCGCGACCTCGTACGCGACCGGGTGGGTGGTGAGGTAGTCGGTCACCGCGTGGCGCAGCGCGTTCTCGTCGCCGCTCAGGTCGATGGTCCTGCCGATCAGGGCGCGCAGCCCCTCCGTCGCCGGCCGCACCGCCAGCTTGGCGACGTAGGCGCCGTAGCGCAGCGGCGTCTGGCTGTAATAGGCCTCGGCGAGCGGGTGGTAGGGCGGATGGCCGAAGAAATCGAGGGTGGCGCTGCCGAGGCCGACCGCGTTCAGCACCGCGTTCGCCGCGCGCGCGCCCGCCGAGACGGCCTGCTTGACCGCCACGGGCGCGGGCGTCGCCCGGCGCAGCGCGCCGATCGTGGCGAGGAAGGCCTTGGCGTCGGCGGCCGGGAAGGTCGTGCCGGTGTCCAGGATGAAGTCCTGCGTCGTCTCCCCCTCGTGACCGGGCAGGCGCTCGCCCTCGACGCCGAAGATCTTGAGGGAGAGGCCGCGCGGCGCGGAGACCTTGCGGTCGTCGAGGTACTCGCCCGGGACGTGCGAGAAGCGCGCGATCACCGGGTAGGTGCGCGGCTCGGCGAAGAGGCCCTGGCGCAGTTCGGGGGGCAGCCCGTCGAGGACGTGCAGCGTGCCCTCGGCGAGGCCGTGGCTCTTGGCGTGGGAGGTGCGCACCGCCCTGCCGTAGCGCTCGCGGGTGATGCGCCCCTCCTCCCGCATCGTGGCGATGATCCGGGCGATGACCTCGTCCTCGTCGGCCGCGCGGCGCTCGAGCCCGTCCGCGTAGCGCGCGTAGGTCCGGGGGGCGCCGGGAACGACGCGCAGGCGGCGGCGCTCCGCCTCCTGCCGCAGGGCGTCGTAGAGGAGGAAGCCCAGGCCGGCCCCGACCAGGAGCGTCGGGAGGAGGTTCTCCCGCGCCCCGTCGAGCAGGCGCCGGGCGCCCGCGTTCAGCGCCGGGCCCGGCGCGTTCGGGCCGACCAGATCCTCGGCGAGGCGGGAGACGTTGAGGCGGGCCTGCAGGCTGTCGAGGGTGCGGTCGAGCCGGGCCCGGCTCGCCTCGACCTCGTGCTCCAGGTCCTCGGTGGCATCGCTCATCGGGCGGGCTCCGTCGCGCGGGGATCGGGGATCGGCAGCGGCTCGGCCGGGACGAGGGCGCGCGAGCGCGGGATCGGCCGGGGGCCGGCCGCCCGCACGAGGCGGAACAGGGCGAAGCCCGCCAGGGCCGCCGCCGCGAGGGCGATCCCGGGACGGCGGCGGATGGCGGCGTCGACCTCGTCGTAGATCTCGCCGGGCGTGCGCGCGGCGATGCCGTCCGCGAGCGCCTCCACCCCCTCGGCCGCGCTGTCGAAGAAGGCCTTCAGGTGCGGGGCCTCGCCGAGGCCCGCGCCGCTGCCGCGGATCACCGCGGCCACGTCCGAGACGGCCCGGACCGCGTCGGCCTTGCGCTTCCCGACGTAGCCGTGCGCCTCTTCGAGGAGGCGCCCGGCGATGGTCTCGTCGCGGCCGCCCTCGCCGGCGGGGCCTCGCCCGAGGCCTTCGGTGTCGTCGAGCATGCGGGCCCTCCTCATCGATCGCGTCGGGAGAACCTCAGGCCGCCGGGCCGGTTCCGTGAGGCCGCGGCGACCCGCCCCCGGGGACGCGGCCGCTGGGCGCGGCCGCGTGCGACGGGAGCGACCGACGGGTCAGGCCGCGCAATGTCCGGCCGCCGAGGCGCATCCGCGGACCGGAGCGGGACGGGGCCTCGCCCGCATCCTCGGGATCGGGGCGATCACCGGGGCGGCGGATGACGATCCCTCGGCCACCGGCACCGACGCCGGCGCGAGGACCACGTTCGGCCTCGCGGTGGGTCGCCCCGGTCGTGCACCTCTCGGCCAAGCTCGGGCAGGTCCGCGGCAAGGGCCTGTTCGGATCGTGCGGTCAGCGGCCGGGTCACCAAAGGGCTCGGCTGGATCACCGCCGGAGTGACGGCCCCGGCCACCGCCTGCCCGGCGGCGCGGTTCCTGCGAGGGGCCGGGACCGCCCGCGACGGAGATGCGCTCCTCCGCGGGCGGTCCCTGCGCACGATCCGGGCCTGCGCCTCAGGCGGCCTTGCCACCGCGGCCTTGGCCACCGCGGCCTTGGCCGCCGCCGTCCTGGCCGCCGCGGTCCTGACCGCCCGGTTCGTCCCCGGCGCCCTCCTGGTTGATGCGCCCGGCGATCTCGGTGAGGAGCTGGTCGGTCCTCTTCTCCTCCTGCAGGGTCTCGTCGAGCAGCTTGGCGGCATCCCGGTAGCCGAGCTGGGCCGCCCAGGTCTTGAGCGTGCCGTAGCGGGCGATCTCGTAATGCTCGACCGCCTGCGCGCAGCCGACCAGGACCGCGTCCGCCGCCGGGCCGCCGCCGAAATCCTCCAGATCCTCCTCCATCTCGGAGGTCAGCCCCTGCATCGCCTCGCAGGTCTTGCCGCGGGCCGGCTTGCCGAGGATCTCGAAGACCTGCTGCAGCCGCTCGACCTGCTCGGCGCTCTCCTCGGCGTGCCGCTCGAAGGCCTGCCGCAGCTCGTCGTTCTCCGCCGCCCTGGCGGATTTCTTCAGCGCCCGGACGGATTGCCGCTCGGCGTAATAGACGTCCTTCAGCGTCTCGTAGAACGCATCCTGCAGGGTCTTGGTCTTGGCCGCCATGAACGAACTCTCGGATCGAGGGGGGGCCGCGCGCCCGGGCCCGGGCGGCGCGGTCTCGGCAGAACGCGCCGGCCCGCCCAGAGGTCCGGCGCGCCGGGCAGCGGGTGCGGCGCGCAGCGCCGGTCGAGCGCGTCCAGGGCGTCGAGCAGGGCGGCGGGGGCGGTGTGGTGCACCACGTGGCCGCAATCCGGGACCAGCGTGAGGGTGGCGTCCGGGAGGCGGCGGTGGCACGCGACCGACTGCGTCCGCGGGTCGACCATTCGGTCCCCGCCGCAGACCAGGGCGACCGGAACGGCAAGGCCGGCCGCCAGCCGGACGTCGAGCCGCGGGGTCGGGTGGAAGGTGCCGCCCTCCAGCAGGAGGCCGCGCACCTCCCGCGGCCTCTGCAGGGCCCAGGCGACGGCCACGCGGGCCCCCCGGGAATGGCCGAGCAGGAGGGGCCGGCGCACGCCGAGCGCGTCGAGGGCCTGGGCGAGGAGGCGGGCCTGCTCGCCGGGCGGGAAGGACCGGCCGCGCGGGCGGGTGCTGCGGCCGTGGCCGGGCCGGTCGAAGATCAGGACCCGGTGCCGGCGGCCGGCGCGGGCCGCGAAATCCCCGAGCAGGACATCCTGCGCCAGGCTGCCGTTGCCGTGCAGCACGACGGGGGGCGGTCCCTCGCCGCGCGCGACCCAGTGCAGGCGCACGCCGTCGACCTCGATGAAGGGCCCGAGGGGCGGGTTCCGCGCCGCGCCCGCGCCCCGGCGCCTCCGCGCGGCCATCAGGGCAAGGGCGAGGAGCGCGCAGGCCGCGGCAACCCCGCGCCCCGGGGCCGCGCCGCCCGCGTCAGGCACGCCCCCCGGCCTTTCGGAGGAGCCCCGGAACCAAGCCGGCGAGTTCGCGCGCCAGGAAGCCGAGCGGGCCGCAGCGATCCGCGAGATCCCGGCCGGCCTCGCCGTGGAGGTAGACGCCCCAGACGGCCGCCTGCGCGGGGGCGGCGCCCCGCGCCAGCAGGCCCGCGATCAGGCCGGCCAGGACGTCGCCGGAACCGGAGGTCGCGAGCCCGACGCCGCCGCCCCGGTAGAGCCACGCCGCCCCGCGCGGCGCGACGACCAGCGTCCGGGCGCCCTTCATCACCACGACGGCGCCCAGGAGGTCGGAGGCGGATTGCGCCGCGCCCCGCGGATCGGCCTCGATCGCCTCGCGCGGGCGGCCGAGGAGCGCCGCCATCTCCCCGGCATGCGGGGTGATGACGACCCGGCCCTCGCGCGCCCGCACGGCCTCGGCCTGGGCGGGAAGGTCGCTCAGGCCCGCCGCGTCGAGGACGACGGCCGCCGAGGGGGCCGCCTCCAGGAGGGCCGCCCGCAGGGCCGCCACCGGCGCCCCCTCCATCATGCCGGGCCCGACGAGCAGGCTGTCGCAGCGGGGCGCGTAGGCCGAGAGCCGCGCGACCGCGGCGGCGGGATCGATGCAGCCCCCGGCCTCGGGCAGGCCGATGACCCGCGCCTCCGGCACCGCGAGGCCGAGGGGCAGCGCCGCCTCGGCGACGGTCGCGATCTGCAGCTTGCCCGCGCCCGCCCGCAGGGCCGCCGTCCCGGCCAGCAGGGCCGCGCCCGGGACCTCGGCGCATCCGGCCACCACGAGGACGCGGCCGCGCTCCTCCTTGCTGCCCTCGTGCGGCAGCGGGAGCGCCATGCGGCGCAGCGCCTCGGGCGTGACGTCGACGGGGTCGCTCATCGCACGGCGCCCGTCGCGTCGGGCGCGTCGGTGACCGGGGCGCCCGCCCGCGCGACCGGGGCCACGAAGTTGTAGCGCTGCAGGGCCGGCCGCCCGCCCGCGCCCGGGGCCACGGCGTATTCGGTGATCGCGCAATTCGCGACGCTGCCCTGACCGTCGATCTCCAGGATCTCCGCCTCGGTCAGGTTCTCCAGCAGGTACCTGATGCACAACACCATCACCTGATGTCCGACCAGCAGGACCCGGTCTCCCGCGTAGTACAGCGACACCGTGTGGAGCGCGCTGCGCAGGCGCAGGATGACGTCGCACCAGCTCTCGCCGGAGGGCGGCCGGTGGTAGAACTTGCCGAGCAGCCGGCGGTACTCGGCCTGCTCGGGATGGAGTTGCCGGATGCCGTGCGGCGTGAGGCGGTCGAGGAGGCCGAACTCCTTCTCGCGCAGCCGCTCGTCGAGGACGAGGGCGAGGTCGTCCTCCGCCAGCCCCCCCGCCGCCCGCACCCGCTCGGCGGTCTCCACCGCGCGCCGGTAGGGCGAGGTCAGGACGACGTTCGGCCGCTCGGCCCGCGGCATGGCGGCGAACCAGCGCCCGACCGCCTCGGCCTGCCGCTCGCCGTCCGGGCTCAGCGGGACGTCGACGTCCCGCCCCTCGATGGCGATGTGGGTGGAGCCCTCCCGGTGCGCCGCGGCCCGCGCGACGTTGCCGGCGCTCTCGCCGTGCCGGAGGATCCAGATCCGGGCCGGCCATTGCTGTGGCATGGAGCCTCCTCGGCCGCCTCCTGGCGCGCAGTGCCTCCTGGCGCGCAGTGCCGACCGGCGCGCAGTGCCGACCAACGCGCGCCCCGGCCGCGGGTTCTGCCGCGCCGGGGCCGGACCGCGCCGCGCCCACGCCGTCGCGGGATCAGGCCCGATCCGGAATATCACCGGATCTACTTCACCCAACGTCAATCGATTGCTGCAAAATACCGACAAGATCCAATCGATCCGCCCTAAGCAACCTGACATAGGCCGCAATTAGGTGATATTTAACAATTCAGGCAGACCTAGTATTCATCAAATATTCGTGCCCCGAGCGGCCGGCCGGCGCCATGCCGGCAAGGTCCGCCCGCGTCGGAGCGCGATTCCGAGCCGCCCCCGTCACGAGGATCCGCCGCATGTCCGCCCTGCTCACGATCCGGCGCAAGCTGATCGCCACGGTGAGCCTCTTCCTGATCCCGATCGCCCTCCTCGCGGCCCTGTTCGTGAACCAGTCGCGCAAGGACATCAGCTTCGCGAGCCTGGAGCGGACCGGAACCGCCTACCTGCAGGCGGTCTGGCCCCTCTTGCGGGGCGGCGTCGCGCCGGACGGGCCGACGGGGGAGGCCTGGGCGGCCTTCGAGGCCGCGCGGGCCGCCCACGACGCCGCCACCGGCAGCGCGGAGGCGGCCCGCGCCCTCGCGGCGGCGCGCGGCCGGGAGCCCGCCGCCGTGGCGGCGGCGGCGCGCGGCCTGATCGGCAAGATCGGGGACGGCTCCAACCTGATCCTCGATCCGGACCTCGACTCGTTCTACGTGATGGACGCGGTCGTGGTGAAGCTGCCGGACCTGCTGCAGCAGGCCGGCGCGCTCGCGGCCCTCGCCCGCGCCTATCGGGGGGCGCCGACCCTGCGCCAGGACGAGGTGGCCCGGTTCCTGATCGAGCAGGGCAAGCTGCGGGCGAGCGCGGACGGCCTCCAGGCCTCCCTCGCCTCGGCCTACGGGGCGAATGCGGACGGGGCCACCCGGCGGGCCCTGGCGTCGCCCGCCGGCGCGGTCGCGCGGGCCGTGGAGGCGCTGGCGGCGCAATCGGCCGCACTGGCGGAGGCCTACGCGGCCCGCCGGCAGGCGGAGGCCGATCCCGCCCCCTTCCTGCGCGCCGCGGGCGAGGTCGTCGCCGCGGCCGACCCGCTCTGGCACGCGGCCGCGGCCGAACTCGACCGGCTGCTCGACGCGCGCGTCGCGGGCTTCCGCACCAGCCTCGTCGCGGCGCTCGGCACCGCCCTCTCGGTCACGGCGCTCGCCTACCTGCTCGCCTTCCTGCTGACGCGATCGGTGGTGGCGAGCCTCGCGCGCCTCGATCGGCGCGTGCGGGAGCTCGCCGACCTGTCCCTCGACGCCGCGGTGCCGGAGGCCGCGGGACGCGACGAGATCGCGGCCCTCGCCCGGGCGGTCGTCTATTTCCGGGACCGGACGGTGGAGAAGATCGCCGAGGCGACGAGCGACGAGCGCCGCCAGGAACTGGTCGCGCAGGAGCGCCGCTTCATGGCGCGGGTCGCCGAGCGGATCCGCGACACCGTGGGGGGCGGCGTGGCGCATTTCCAGGAGGTCGCCGACGCCATGCAGGGCGCCACCGCCAGCGTGCAGAGCCGGGCGACCGACACCCGCGAGCGCCTCGCCCGCTCGGTGGAGGACCTGAACGGCACCGCCGCCGACGTGTCGAGCGCGGCGAGCGCCGTGACCGAGCTGTCGGCCTCGATCGGCGAGATCGCCGCGCAGGCCGCCCAGTCCACCGCCGCGATGCAGGAGGCCCGCGCCAGGGCCGACGCCGCCCGCGGGCTGGCCGCCGAGCTCTCCGCCCTGAGCGACCGGATCGGCAGCGTCACCGGGCTGATCCACTCCATCGCCGCCCAGACCAACCTGCTCGCCCTCAACGCCACGATCGAGGCCGCGCGCGCCGGCGAGGCCGGCCGCGGCTTCGCGGTGGTGGCCGCGGAGGTGAAGGACCTCGCCGGCCAGACCACGAAGGCGACGGAGGAGATCGACCGGCAGGTCGGCAGCCTGCGCTGCGCCTCCGCGGAGGTGCTGGCGGCGGTGGACGGGATCGGCCACACGGTCGGGGCGATCACGCAGATCGCCACCTCGATCGCCTCGGCGGTCGAGGAGCAGAACGCCGCCACCGGCGAGATCAACCAGATGGTCCTGACCGTGTCGGACCGCACCCAGGCGGTGATAACCGGGATCGCGGCCCTCCCGGGCCTCGCCCGGGAGACCGACGCGCTGGCGACCCAGCTCGCCGGCATGGCCGTCGACCTCGCCCGCGAGGCGGATCACGTCGACGGCGAGGTCAACCAGCTGGTGAGGGAGATCGCCGACCGCCGGGCCGCCGCCCGCTACCCGTCCGGCGCCGCAATCTGGGTCACCGTCGACGGGGTGCGCCACCCGACCACCCTGCACGACATCAGCGAGTTCGGGGTGCGCCTCGACGCGATCGGCACGCCGCTCCCGGCCGGGACCCGCGTGGGGCTCGACCTCGGCGACGGCACCTCCCGGGCGGGGCACGTGGTCTGGAGCGAGCGGGGCATGGTCGGCCTGTCCCTCGCGCCCGGGCGCCTCGACGAGCGCACCGTCTCCAGCCTCGCGGCCCCGCGCCGGGCCGCCTGACGCCGCCCGCCAAGCCCCCGGGCGACGAAGGGTCAGGACCGACGAGGGCGCGGCGCCACCCGAATATCGGCCGCTCGCCGCAGGAGTTCCGACGTGTTCGGGCCCGCCGCGCAAGACGTTCCGGCCCTCCGGCGCCATGTTCGGCAGACCTGCGCGGCCGCTTCCCTCATAAGAATATCATAAACACGGCGCGGATCGGCGGGCGATTGCGGAACCATGGCGCGGGTCTCGCCTTGTTGCAGGCACGGGCTCCGCGCGGGCCTCTCGCCCGACAGGATGCCATGCCACGCACCGTGACGTGCCAGATCGTGGAAAAGGCGGCGGACGGCTTCGCCGTGGTCGGGGTCATGGCGCCGGACAAGCCGTTCCTGCGCGACGGCTTCGCCACGCGCGCGGAGGCCGCGGCGTGGATCGACGGCCTGCGGGAGATCATGGCGGCCTGCGGCGCCCCCGTGCGCCACCTCGACGACGGCGATCCCGACGGCCTCGCGCGGCGGCAGGAGGCGGCGCCCGCGCGCCGCTCAGGGACGCGCCGCGCGGCCTGCGCGCCGGCCCCCCCCTGCGCGAGGCTGCCTCATCCGACATCCGGTTGATGGCTTCGCCATCTCTCATCTCGGCCATGCGGATGTCGGCTTCGCTCAGGCGCCGCGCGGGCTGGTGATCCGGGACCTGCTTCGATCAAGCGGATCCCGGATCAGAGCGCGGCCGAGCGGCCCGACCGGCCGCCCTCGTAGCCGAGGGCCTGCGCCAGCGCCGCCCGCGCGCGGTTGACGCGGCTCTTCACGGTGCCGACCTGGCAGCCCATCAGCGCCGCCGCGGCCTCGTAGGTCAGGCCCTGCGCCCCCACGAGCAGCAGGGCCTCGCGCTGCGGGGTCGGCAGCTGGCTCAGCCGCATCCAGACGTCCCGCAGCTCGATGCCGTCCTCCTGGTCGGGCAGCGCGACCATGCGGGCGGCCTGCTCGCCGTCCGCGTCCTCCACCTCGCGCCGGCGCTTGCGCGCCACAGTGTAGAACTGGTTGCGCAGGATCGTGAACAGCCAGGCCTTCAGGTTGGTGCCGGGCGCGAAGCGGTCCTGGTTCTGCCAGGCCCGCAGCAGCGTCTCCTGCACGAGGTCGTCCGCCTGGACCACGTTCGCCGTCAGCGACACGGCGAAGGCGCGCAGGGCCGGGAGGGCCTCGAGCAGATCCTCGCGGAAGCGCGACGCCGGCTGCCCGTCCAGCGCCACCTCGAGCCGCGCGACCAGGTCGAGCAGCAGCTGGGGCTGGCGCTCGGCCAGGAGGGCGCCGTAGACGGCCTGCAGCTGCCGGCCGAGATGGGCGTGAACGGAGCGGGGCAGGAGCGGGCGCCCCTCGCCCGGGACCGCCGCTGCCCGGTCCCGCCCTGTCGGAGTGTCGTGGTCGAATGCCATGGTGCCTCTTACGCCCGCGTCGCGAGCAGATGCAGATCTCCGGGCTACGATGGCCCGGCTCTTGCCAAAGAGACCCTGAACGCTTCCTGTATAACAAGGCTAGGCAACGATAGGATTTTGGTTTCTGCAGTGTGATAGCTTCGCCTTGACAGCGAGGACCGGCTGATTTTCGCGCCCGCCCGGGCAGGTCGTTCGAGACTCTGCTTCAGGTCATCATCCGTCCCGGCTGGACCTGGCGGGCCCCCCGCATACTAACGTACAGTATTATGCGGCCGGGAACGCGACGCGGACGGGTTTCGCCGCGCACCTCGGACCCTATCCGGGTCGACGGCGCGCGCGAGGCGGCACGCGCGCGCGATCCGGACCGATGAGGCGCGACGCCGCGCCGCTCCGGCGGGTCCCCGCGCGCCGCGCCGGCCCCTCGCCCCGGCGTCGCTCCTGCGGCAATCTCGGATCCGTAGCTGTTACGGGAGTCTGCCGAGGATGCGAGATCGGGCGACGGAGGGGCTCACCATTGGGGCGCTGGCGACGCGCACGGGCGTTCATCTCGAAACGATCCGCTACTACGAGCGGATCGGCCTGGTGCCGCCGCCCGCCCGGTCGGCGGCGGGCCACCGGCGCTACGGCGGCGAGGCGGTGCGGCGCCTGATCTTCGTGCGCCGCTGCCGCGACCTCGGCTTCCGGCTGGAGAGCATCGGCGCGATGCTCGGCCTGGTGGACCGTCAGGCGGTGACCTGCGGCGAGGTCCAGGAGATCGTCCGCCACCACCTCGTGGAAATCCAGGCGAAGCGCGCCGACCTCGCGCGCCTGGAGCAGGCGCTGAGCGGCATGCTCGGGACCTGCCCGGGCGGCGACAGCGCCGAGTGCCCGATCCTGGACGCGCTGATGCGGGAGCCGGGGGCCGGCTGATCCGGGATGCGGTTGATCACTGCGGCTCCCGGATCACGCGCCCGCGCGGCGCGTGAGCGACGCCTCAATCCGCCAACCCGAAGGGATCAGGCGGATGGGGGATGAGGCGCCGCCCGGCGCCGTCGGCCTCACGCCGCCCCGGGCCCCTTCGCGGCGCCGCGCCGGATCGGGCCGGACCCGCGCGGGCGCGCGGGGGCCGCGCTGCCGGGCGGGTCGTCGCCGCCGACGCGGGTGCGCGCGCCGCGGGGGCGGTGTTCGGGCGACGGGACCTGCGCGACCAGCCCCTCGCGCCGCGGCGCGGCGCGCGGGGAGGCGGGACCGCCCTCGCCGCCGGGGGAAGCGCCCGCGACTCCGACCAGGCTCATCATCGCGACGGCGACGCGTGCTGTTGTGCCGATCATGACCGCGCTCCGGGATCGCCCGCGCCGCCGAGCGGCGCGGCGGGAGGCCCGATCAGACCTGTCGGCTCCCTCCCGATCCTTGCGCTGGATCAAGGGCGCCGCGGCGGGCCCTCACCCGGCGCCGCCCCCGGTGAACCGGCCGGCGCCGGACCTGCCGCGCGGGAGGCGCGCCCTGCCGTGGCGGGGGCGGCGCGTGGACAAGGCGGGGCCGCGGGGGCATTCTCCCCCCGGCCAAGCCGGATCCGGGCGAGGACGGCGCGTCCGCCGGACGGCGCGGTCCCGGGATCCCGGTCGCGGGCAGCACGTCGACCGTGCCCCGCGACGCGGCGCCAAGAAGGGACGGTCCCGCGAAGGACCGGTGGGAGGAGACATGACGATGCGAGGCAGGGCCGCCGCGGGCGCGGCGACGGCGATCCTGTGCGCCTGGACGGTGGGCGCGCGGGCCGAGAGCGGTATCCTCAGGACGCACTATGACGGGACCAGCAACGACCTCCTGACCGCCGGCCTCGGCAAGTCCGGTCTCGCCGGGCCGGCGCCGCAGCCGGCCGATCCGCTGCGCCCGACCGCCGAGGAGCTGCGGCGGCTCGCCATCTACAGCAATTACCGCGCCCTGATCGACCCGACGCCGGGGGGCGGCTACGGCACGCTCTACGGCCCCAACGTCGCGGCGGACGGCACCGTTACGGCATCGGAGGGCAAGATCGCGGGCGACGAGTTCATCGCCTACGAGCGGGCCGGGGACCGGCGCAGCCGGGTGACGATGCTGGTGCAGGTGCCCGACAGCTACGATCCGAGGCGGGGCTGCATCGTCGCCGCGCCCTCCTCCGGCTCCCGCGGCGTCTACGGGGCGATCGCCACGGCCGGCGAGTGGGGACTCAAGCACGGCTGCGCGGTGGCCTACACCGACAAGGGCACCGGCACCGGCGCCCACGACCTCCAGGCCGACACGGTCAACCTGCTGCGCGGCGAGCGCGCCCCGGCCTCCGCGGCGGGCGAGGCCGCCAATTTCGTGGCGCCGATCCCGGAGGTCCAGCGCAGCGCCTACGTGGCGGCGAACCCGCACCGCTTCGCGTTCAAGCACGCGCATTCGCAAGCCAATCCCGAGGCGGATTGGGGCCGCAACGTGCTGCGCGCGATCGCGTTCGCCTTCGAGGTGCTCAACGAGACATTCCGCACCGGGCCGCGGATCGGCAAGCACAACACGATCGTGATCGCGTCGAGCGTGTCGAATGGCGGGGGCGCCTCGGTGCGCGCGGTCGAGCAGGACGACGATCACCTGATCGACGGTCTCGCGGTCGGCGAGCCGAACGTGACGCCGCGCTACTCGCCGGCCTTCTCGATCGTCCAGGCCGGCGCGGCGCCGCTCTTCGCGCACAGCCGGCCGCTGATCGACACGATCACCCTGGTCAACGTCTTCCAGGGCTGCGCCAACGCCGCCCCGGAGAACGCCGCGGCCGGCCTGATCGCCCTGGTCCCCAAGGGCGACGGCCGCTGCGCCGAGTTGCGCGCGCGGGGGCTGATCGGCGCCGACACGCTCGCCGCGCAGGCGCGCGAGGCGCAGGCCGCGATCAACGCCGCCGGCATCCTGCCCGAGCAGAACCTCGTTCAGCCGGGCTACTGGTACGGCAACGTCCCGCAATCGATCTCGGTCACCTACGCCAACGCCTACGGGCGCTTCAGCGTGCGCGACGCGCTCTGCCGCTACAGCCTGGCCGCCGCGGCGCCCGGCGGCCCGCCGGTCCCGCTCGCGGGGGCGGGCGAGGCCCAGATCTTCGGGACCAGCAACGGCATCCCGCCGACCGCCGGCATCGTCCTGATCAACGAGGCGGCCGAGGGCGGGCCGCGGGAGGATCGCGGCTCGACGCCGGGCCAGAACCTGGAGGGCGCGCTCTGCCTGCGGGCGCTCGCGACCGGTCGCGACCCGGTCACCGGGGGGCAGCTCGCCGGCCCGCGCCGGGCGGAGGCCGAGCGCGTGGCGGCGGGCGTGCGCGAGATCCTGGCGGAGGGGCGGCTGCACGGCGTGCCGGCGGTGTTCGTCACCGGCCGCAACGACGGCATCCTGCCGCCCAACCACGCCTCGCGCGCGTATTTCGGCCTGAACTCCGTCCTGGAGGGCGCGGCGAGCCGGCTGCGCTACTACGAGGTGACGCACGCCCACCACCTCGATTCCTTCAACCAGTTTCCCGGCTACAACGAGCAATTCGTACCGCTGCACCGCTACTTCATCCAGGCGATGGACCTGATGTACGCGCACCTGACGCGGCAGCAGCCGCTGCCTCCGAGCCAGGTGGTGCGGACGACCCCGCGCGGGCCGGGCGCCCCGCCGATCACGGCGGCGCAGGTGCCGCCGATATCCGCCGCGCCCGCGCCGGACGCGCTGATCACCTTCGCGGCCGGGCAGGTGCGCATCCCGGAGTGAGCGATGGGGGCGGGCCGCGCGAGCGGCCCGGGCCATCCCGCGGGCCGGGACCATCGAGGTCCGGCAATCCTTGGGTGGCAAGCCCCGAATCGACGGACTTGGCCATGCCTCGAATGTTCGACTGGATCTTCTACGCCATCATGCGTCCGCCCCCCGCCCTGCTGCTCTGGGACCACCTGCGCAACCGCTGAGCTGCGCACCGGACCAGCGATCGTCCGAGCGCTCCGGGACGCGCGGCCGGGCCGCTCGCGCGGGGGGCCGGACCGCGTCATCGTCGCCCTGCCCGCACCTTAAGGTGTCACTGTTGGTGAGAATACGCCGCGGCGAGGGCTGCGGCGGCCCGGCCTCACCCCGTTCGCAGAATCGCCGGGTTGTCGCCTCTCCGGGCCTTGACCGCGCCTGCCTCGCCCAGCGCGGCCGCAGGCGGCCGCGCCTTCTCCCCATCCGGGGCCTCGCAGACGCTGGGCCGACCGGCTCGGGCCCAGCTCGGATGCTCCGCAGCGGCGTGACGGTGCGGAGGATCTCGGCGGTCATGCCCGGCACGGCGGCGAAGGCGCCGCGCGCCGGGGGCCGCACGCGCTGCATCGAGGGCGCGGGCGGCGCGATCCAGGACCGGATCCCCCCGCCCTCGGTCAGACATCGGTGCCGCCCGGGCGAGGCGGCTCATCGGCCTGCGCGCGGTCGTGCGGAACGTCGTCGCCGAAGCCGATGACGTGCGCCGCCGCGGCGCGGGCCTCGATCGCGGCGGCATCCGCGTCGAACTCGGCCGCCATGGCGGTCAAGGCCGCCACCGCAGGATCGTTCTGGTTGTACAAGTGCTTCGCGAGCCGACGGCACTGCTCGGCCTTCTCGCGAAAATACGCGGCGTCCTGCACGATCCTCACCTCGTCGAAGGCGAAGCTCGGCGCCTTTTCCGTGCGCCCGATCTAGCGCGCAAGGAACAATCGTTCACGCGCAAACATGCCACCAGCGTGGATATAGGCCATCATACCTAGACCCCCATCCGAAGCTTGCTCATATTTTACGTATCTATACAGAGCTTCATGCCGCCACATGCGCCGCATCTGCTTGCATCGCCGTCACCCGGCGGCGCGTGGCCGATCCCGCGAGGGCCGAGGCGCGACGGGCCGCGTTCGACCGGGGACGGCGCCCGGTCGTCCCGATGCTGCTCACGGTTGACTCGACCGGGATGGCTGCCCGCGAAGGCGCGCACCGCCGCGCCCGCGGCTCGGCTTCGGGGCGCGGCCCGCGGGTCGTCGCGCGGGATTCCGGGGCGCCGCCGCAGAGGCGTGATCCTGAGCTTAACCTTTGATATCGAAAGAATCTGAGCGCCATCCGGCGTCGCCTTGGATGCCGGCCTCGTTCCCTGCCGCGAGGGCACCGGCTCGTTCCGCCGGGCGTTCGTGTCGACGCGTTCTCCTCCCCACCGGCACCTCGGCGCAGCATGACTCGTAGGAACGGATGAGATCGAAGGCGCGCCGGCATCATTCGTAGCGTCGCGGTTGAGGTGCGCCGTCGCGAGAACCGTGCGGGTAAAGCGCACCGTATGGAGCAGGTCCTCCGGGAGCATGCGGCTGCGCAGGACCCGGCCGCGCCCGTCGCGCCACGTCTCGGTCGCGGCGTCGAACCAGCGCCCGCCCTGAAGGCGACCCGTTGCAGGTGAGGCCGCCCGCAGCCCTCGCAGCGCCCGCCGGCGCGCCGGAAGCGGATCACGTCGGAGAGCCGGGGCCAGTCGATCGGGTCGAAGCCGCGGTGCTCGGGTCGGATCGGCATCGGTGAGATCGGCGCCCTGATCGGCGCAGGCTACGGCGGAGTTCGTGATCCCGCTAGGCCGCCTTCCCGAACTCCCAGACGGTCACGCCGCGGCAGCGCCCGGGCTTGGCCTTGCACGAGGTCCAGAGGTGTGTCGTCAGGTACGCCTCTGCCAGCTCGAACACCGGGTAGGAGCAGGGCATCATCACGCCGCACCGGTCACCCCGCATAGCGCTCCGATCGCTTCTTTCCGCAAATTTCAACTGAGGGAGCCAGCCGAATGACCTTGCAATGCACGGAGAGGCGAGACATTATGGCAGATGAGGAAGAAAAAAGAAAAAGTGCATGTCCAGAATTGCTTGGTTCGTGGCCGGATTGCTCTGCACAAGCTCTGTTAATTCATATGCGCAAGAGAAGCCATGTGGCCCATTTTGTCAGGATTGCGTGGACCGCTTGAATATACCAAGAGACTCTAGCGGAAATCTAATATTCAAGATGTCTCCAGTCAGCAAGGCAACATTCAAGGAGTGCATCGCGAGTTCGATGCCGAATGGTGGCCCTCGCTCCAACGCTCGCACCTCAAATGCGAAGAAGCTCCGCGTTTTCTGAGTTTCAAAGCAGACTACAAGCCGGGGCACGGCGGCTGGCCGGGCGAGAGGGAGGCGAGGCCACGGCTCCACGCGGAGACAAGGCGCCGGGACCGGCCATCGGGTCGGCGGCCGGCATGGCGCCCCGATACTCGCCCGAGATCTGGCGGGGCTTGCCGCCGGTCCCGGCCTACGCGAGCCGCACCAGCAGGATCGCGGGGAGGTCGAGCGCCACATCCTGTGCGATCAGCCGCTACTCCACGACCAGGATCGCCAGGACGGTCTCGTCCTCATCGTGAATGTTGCTCACGCCACTGGCGAGATCGAAGCAGGGCGGATCAGGCCCCCTTCTACGCAGCCGGCGGTGCCCGGCTGCGCGCCTCGCGGTTGATAACAAGGCCATCAGCATTAGACAGCAAGCTACTTTTCTGCAAATCTTTGGGTGAAAATGAAACTCTGCTGCAGCGCAACGAGAAGCGTGAGGTAGCTCTGCGATGCTTACGACCATCGATAATTATTTCCTCAACTTGATGGGCAGATTTGCCGGACATAACGCATTGTTGGATAGATTTGTAATAAAATTCCTTGACTTGGATTCAGTAAAGTGTCTTCCTTTCATTATGTGTATTGTTTATTTCTGGTATCGCAAGTCTGATCGAAAGTCGTACAAAATCTTTGCTATCGGAGCAGTTATCAGCGTTTTCACAGCTATATTGACTTCTAGACTGACACAGAATCTTCTTCCAATGCGGCTGCGGCCTCTTCACTCAGGCGATTCTAATTTTATTGCTCCGATCGGAACTAAAATAGAGATATTTGAGCACTGGAGTTCATTTCCGAGCGATAGTTCGGCATACGCATTTGCACTCTCAACCGCGATCTGGTACGCTTCCCGATCATTGGGAAGCTTCTTTTATGCTTGGTCGATTTTCGTCATGTGTTTGCCTCGGATTTACGCTGGCTATCATTATGCAACCGATATCATCGCTGGGGCCATCATAGGCATTTCGACAGCTATGTTTGTAAGATTTCTTCTACCCATCAACACGATTTCAAGACGTGTTGAAGCTATATCGACAACCCACCCCGGCTTGTTCAACGTAGCGTTCTTTGTTCTGATGTTCCTACTTACTACTCAGTTCAGTGATATCAGGACGGCATTCGCCTCACTGTTTAAGGCGGCTTAAATCTCCGGTATGATCATGGTCCTGTGCCGCGCTATGCGCCAGCATCGGGGACGCGGGTCGTGTCCCTACTGGTGGTGTAGCTCGCCGGGAGCGAGAGAGCCCGCCTGCGCGCCCATCACAGCGCTGAAGCAGGCGGGATCTCTCGCGGGGTGGTCATCGGCGGTTGCCGGGTAGGGTGGGGTTGCTGGCACCAACCGCGAACCCGAGAGACCTCCGATGACCGACGAGATGATGAGCCTGCGCGGGCTGCTGGAGAAGAGCGCCGACGCGGACCTGCTGCGCGAGATGATCGGCTTTGCGGCCGAGCGGCTGATGGAGCTGGAGGTAGGCGGCCTGACCGGGGCGGCCCACGGCGAGAAGAGCGCCGAGCGGCTGGTCCAGCGCAACGGCTATCGTGACCGGGACTGGCAGACGCGGGCGGGCACGGTCGAGCTGCGCATCCCCAAGCTGCGCAAGGGCTCGTACTTCCCGGCTTTCCTGGAGCCGCGCCGCATGGCCGAGAAGGCACTCACCGCCGTGATCCAGGAGGCGTACATCCAGGGCATCTCGACCCGCTCGGTCGATGATCTCGTTCAAGCCATGGGCGGCACCGGCGTGTCCAAAAGCCAGGTCTCTCGGCTCTGCCAGGAGATCGACGAGCGCGTGGGCGCGTTCCTTGACCGGCCGATCGAGGGCGAGTGGCCGTCTCTCTGGATCGACGCGACCTCCGTGAAGGTGCGCCAGGACGGTCGTATCGTCTCGGTGGCGGTGATCGTGGCGGTGGGCGTGAACAGCGACGGGCGCAGAGAAGTGCTCGGCATGGACGTTGGCCCCTCCGAGGCCGAGACCTTCTGGACCGACTTCCTCCGGAAACTCGCCCGGCGCGGTCTGCGCGGCGTGAGGCTTGTGATCTCGGACGCGCACGAGGGCATCAAGGCCTCGGTTGCCAAGGTGATGAATGCCACCTGGCAGAGGTGCCGCGTCCCCTTCATGAGGACCGTGCTGGCCCACGCCGGCCGCAGCGGGCGGCGCGTCGTGTCGGCCTTCATCGCCACCGCCTTCGCCCAGGACGACGCGGAGGCCGCCCGTCAGCAGTGGCGGCGCGTGGCCGATCAACTCCGGCCCAAGGTCCCTAAACTCGCCGCCCTGATGGACGCGGCCGAACCGGACGTGCTGGCCTACATGGGCTTTCCCGCCCAGCATCGGGTCAAGCTGCACTCCACGAACCCGCTGGAGCGCCTCAACGGCGAGATCAAGCGGCGCACCGAGGTGGTCGGCATCTTCCCCAACGAAGCCGCGATCACGCGCCTTGTTGGCGCGATCCTGCTCGAACAGAACGACGAGTGGGCCGTCCAGCGCGCCCGCTCCATCACCCTGGAAAGCATCGCCCCCATCGGCGATGATCCCCTCGTCAGCCTGCCCACCCTGGCAGCCTGATCGTCCCGGCCCCAGTCGGTGATCGGGGTGACCACGCCGAAGCTACACCACGCCTGGGGACACGACCGCCACCTTGCCTCTGTGTGAGTCTCTGTGGCCCTTCACGGACCGAACGCCAGACCTTCTCCAAGTACGCCACAGCGACAGCCTGCCGTACCTTGGCCTCCACGGGGTCACGGGTGCGCAGCGACGTACGAACGTCCTTGGCCTTGTCCGAGATGACGAGGTGTACCTCCCCCTCCCCTATCGGGATGGTAAGCTTCATGCCTCGCACCTTCGCGGCTACGTCTGCCGGAATGCGCTGAACCAGTTGGTGGTAGGAGGAACCTGAACGCCTCATCGGGCGGGCCATCTGAAGGGGCATGTTGAACGCATCTGTTGAACAGCCAGATGCCAGCCAACCCACTCAGATCAGGATGCTTTTGAGGCGTCAACCACTTAGGGAGTGGTTGGTGCCCAGGAGAGAAGTCGCAAATCGTAATGAAATCAAAGGCGATGGAGCAAGGTGCGGGATTCCGCGGCCCTTTGAGGCGCAAGGGCAATTTTCGACGCTTCCCGCACCTTCTTGGGCGCGTAATGGGCAAGAGAGGGAACCTCTGGGTGGATGGGCTGACACAAGATCCGGCTGCAGCCGGAGCGGCGCTCGGGCTTCCAGAGCAGCACGTCGAGGCGCGGGCTGATGACCTAACGCGAGCCGTACCCGACCGCTTGGGCCCCCTCCCCTGCCCGTCCAGAGTTAGGCCCGCCGCCGCACAGCAGAGCGTGACAGTACCGCCCAGGACGGGAGCACGTGACCCGTTCCGGACATCGCACTTCGCCGCCCCAGAGGTCCGCTTCAGCTGGCGAAGCGGACGCTCGGCCGCTTCAGATGCATCGGTATCGGTCGGCCACCTGCACGGCGTCCGATCGCAGGGTGCGTACGTCCGCTCCCGCCACCGCCTTGCCTCCTGCCTAGTGGGCATCACGAAGTCGGCCCCCGCCCGGATGCCGGTCGGCCAGCGGGTCGTGATCGTCTTGAGGCGGGTGTAGAACCGGACGCCCTCCGGCCCGTGCATGTGGTGGTCGCCGAACAGCGACGCCTTCCAGCCGCCGAAGGAGTGGAAGGCCATCGGGACCGGGATCGGCACGTTGATGCCGACCATCCCGACCTCGATCTGGTGGGCGAATTCCCGCGCGGCGTCGCCGTCCCGGGTGAAGATCGCCGTGCCGTTGCCGAATTCGTGCGCGTTGATGAGCTCCGCCGCCGTGGCGTAATCGGGGACGCGGGCCACGGCGAGCACCGGCCCGAAGATCTCCTCCTCGTAGATCCGCATCTCGGGCGTGACGCGGTCGAACAGCGTGCCGCCGACGAAGAAGCCGTTCTCGTAGCCCTGGAGCGTCAGGCCGCGCCCGTCGACGAGGAGCTCGGCGCCCTCGGCGACGCCCTGGTCGATGTAGCCGCGCACCTTGTCGAGGTGCTGGCGCGTGACGAGCGGCCCCATCTCGGCCTCCGGATCGGTGCCGGGGCCGACCTTCAGCGCGCGCACCTTCGGGACCAGCCGCGCGATCAGCGCGTCGGCGGTCTTCTCGCCCACCGGCATCGCCACCGAGATCGCCATGCAGCGCTCGCCCGCCGAGCCGTAGGCGGCGCCCATCAGCGCGTCGACCGCCTGGTCGAGGTCGGCGTCCGGCATGATGATCATGTGGTTCTTGGCGCCGCCGAGCGCCTGGGCGCGCTTCCTCTGGCTCGTCGCGGTCGACGCCTACGCCTCCACCCTCAACTACACCGCCTTCCTGCGGAACCGGGCCCGGCGCGTCTTCCGCTGCGCCGGCGCCGATGCGCAATTCGCGGCGGCCGGCTGCCCGGATCTCGTGCGCGTCCTGCCCCAGACCGCGTTCCAGCGCACCGACTGGCGGATGCCGCATCCCGACAGCCGCGAGACGCGGCGCTGCCGGCCGCGCCTTCATGGTCCGCCGTGTCGGTGAGGAGCGCGGCCGCTCCTATCCTTATCGACACCCCGACTGAGGCGATTTCGATCGGGCGACGAGGCGGGTGTGAAAGAATCGTTCCTCCGGTCGCGCCACCCACTCGCCGAGGCTGGGAGGATGCGGCACAATCGATGCGTATAGATCGCATGGATCAAGCGATCATCGCCAGCGCAGAGGACGCCATGCTCAATCGTCGTGCATTCCTGACGCAGACCGCCCTCGCTGCCGCCGCGCTCGGCGCGCCGGCCCTGCTGCGGGGCGCCGCGGCAGCCGACGGCGCTCTTACGGTCGGGGCACCGCTGCCGATGTCCGGAGCCTTCGCGGCGAACGGGAAGTTCGCGGCGCTCGGCGCGACCTTCGCGGCGGAAGAGGTCGGCACGGTGCTCGGCCGCAAGGTCGTCGCGCGCGATCTCGACACCGAGGGTAAGCCGGCTACGGCGGCCCGCAAGGTTCAGGAAGCGATGGCCGAGGGCACGCGGCTCTTCGCCGGCGGCATCCTGTCCTCGGAGGCGCTCGTCATGGGCAAGGAGGTGAGCAACGGCGGCGGGGTGTTCTTCACCACCGCGGGTGCCGACGAGATCACCGGCAAGGAGTGCAACCGGGGAACCTTCCGCTGGAGTGTACCCACCTTCGGGGCGATCGCCCAGACCGTGCGCCCGCTGATCGAGCAGATGCCGCAGGCCAAGCGCTGGTACACGATCACACCGCAATACGTCTTCGGCGAGGGGCTCCTCGCCGCCGCCAAAGCGGTCTTCCAAGAGAAGGGGGTCGAGCACGTCGGCAACAGCTACCACTCGCTCGCCGAGAAGGAGTTCAGCGGCTATCTCACGAACGCCGTTGCGGCCAAGCCCGACGTGCTGTTGATCCTGAGCTTCGGCTCACAATCCTCGGACACCATGCGGCAGGCCGTCAGCTTCGGCCTGAAGAAGCGCATGACCATCGTGCTCGCCTGGGCCTCCGGCCTGGAGCAGTTCGAGGCGCTGGGCCCCGACCTCTGCGAGGGCATCTATTTCGGCGCGCAGTACTGGCACGCCGTGGACACGCCCCTGAACAAGGCCCTCGTCGCCAAGGTGCGCGAGACGCACAAGTTCAGCCCGAACTACTCGTTCGCCGGATCCTACCTGCTCACCAAGTTGCTGCTCGACGCGGCCGCCAAGGCCGGCTCGGCCGAGGGATCAGCGGTGATAAAGGCGCTCGAAGGGCTGACCTATGCCGGCCTCACTGGCGAGGAGGAGATCCGCGCTGCCGACCATCAAGTCATCAAGAACTACTACCTGCTCAAGGGAAAACCCAAATCTGCGATGGCCGACAAGGACGATTTCGTCGATATCGTCAGCTCTGGCAAATCGTTCCTTTCGCCCGAGGCCTCTGGCTGCAAGATGAGCTGAGATGCGCAGCGGACCGGCTCCTTGCGGACGGAAACGGCCGGATCCCGCGTGCCGGCCCCAACCTGGGGTGTCGACCGGTCGCGGATCGTCCGGCCTCGCAATACCCCCACCGGTGACCCGAGCGCTCCCGCGCGGCTCTCGCCCGTGCGCAAGTTGCTCCGAATGAGGTCGAGGGCGGGAATGGGCATTCAGACCGGCCGGCAGAGGCTCGCGTGACCTACCTGTTCCAGATTCTCAACGGTATCGGCCTGGGGATGCTCTACTTCCTGCTCGCCGTGGGATTGAGCGTGATCTTCGGGCTGCTGCAATTCGTGAACTTCGCTCACGGGGCCTTCTACATGCTTGGGGCGTATCTCGCCTACGAAATGGTCGCGCGCGGGGTCAGCTTCTGGCTGGCGCTCCCGCTCGCCTGCCTCGGCGTGGGCGCGCTCGCCGCCCTCACTGAGGCCGTGCTGCTGCGCCGGATCTACGCGCAGGCGCACACTTTCCACATCCTCGCGACGGTGGGCCTCGCGTTGGTGGTGCAGGAGCTCGTGATCATCATCTGGGGACCGATCGGCGGCAATCTCGCGCCGCCCGAGGGCCTATCCGGCGTCGTCATTCTCGGCGACTTCATCTATCCCGAGTACCGGCTCTTCGTGATCGCGCTCACGGCTCTGCTCGCCGCAGCCCTGTGGTGGCTCTTGGAGGGCACGCGCGTCGGGGCGATCGTGCGCGCGGGCTCCGAATCGCCGGAGGACATGGCGCTCCTCGGCTATGACACCCGCCGCATCAACACGGCGGTGTTCGGGCTCGGCGCCGGGCTCGCGGGGCTCGCGGGGGCGCTCGCCGCGCCGATCCGCGGCGTCGACCCGTTCATGAGTGTCGAGGCGCTGAGCGTCGCCTTCGTAGTCGTGGTGATTGGCGGCATGGGCAGCTACGCCGGGGCGCTGGCGGCGGGGCTCGCGGTTGGCATCGCGCAGAGCCTGATGGCGACGCTCTGGCCCGAGGGCGCCCGGCTCGTGATCTATCTCGGCATGGCGGGAATTATCGTCATGATGCCGCGGGGCCTGTTCGGGCGCGCGTGAGGGCTGTCGCGATGATCCGCTTCCTCGAACGCCCGCTTCTCCATTTCGGGCTCGCCGCGTCCACCGTGCTGGTGCTGCCGCTCGTCCTGCGCTCGGGCACCCTCGCCAGCGAGATCCTGATCTACGGGCTCGCTGCAGCCGCCTGCAACCTGCTCCTCGGCTATACGGGGCTACTCTCCTTCGGGCAGGGCATCTTCTTCGGTCTCGGCAGCTACGCGGGCGGTCTCCTCCTCCTGCGCGCCGGCTGGCCGGCGCCCGCGATGCTGCCCGCGGTCGCCCTCGTCGGCGCCGCGACCGCGACCGCAGTCGGCTGGCTCTCGATCCGACGGCAGGGCGTCTACTTCGTGATGCTGACGCTCGCCTTCTCGCAGCTGTTCTATTTCCTGGCCTACACGTTCAGCGATCTCACGGGGGGCGACAACGGGCTGCTCAACGTTCCCCGCCCCACGATCGGCGGGAAGCCGCTCGCGGATCCCTGGGCCTACTACGCCTTCGTAGCCGTGCTCTTCCTCGCGCTCTTCGCAGCCCTCCAGCGCGTGGCGCTCTCCACCTTCGGCCGCACGCTCCTCGCGATCCGCGACAACGAGGCGAGGGCCAGCGCCATCGGCTTCCCGGTGCGCGCCTTCAAGGTCGCGGCCTTCGCGATCTCGGGAGCGGCGACGGCTCTCGCGGGCGCGCTCCACGCCATGCTCATCGGCGTCGCGCCGCTTTCCAACATGGAGTACCACACCAGCGAGACGCTGCTGATCATGACGATCATCGGCGGGGCCGCGAACCTGTTCGCCTCGGTGCTGGGCGCTGCCTTCTACCTCGTCGCTGGCGATCTGCTCTCGGCGATCTGGCCGCGCTGGCTCCTGCTGCTCGGCGCCCTCCTGATTGCCATCGCCCTGTTCATGCAGCGGGGCCTCTGGGGCCTGATCGAGCGGTTCGCCGCACTCGCAACGCAGACGCCGGACGAGCCTGGCCCGGCCGACCGCCCCGTGCCGGAGGAGAGCCGCCCGTGACCGCTCCCGCGCCCCTCTCGGAACCCGCCGTCGAGGCCGGGATCGAGCCAACCTTCGCGCCGGCCCTGGCCGCCGAGGGGCTCGGCGTCCACTACGGCAGCTTCGTCGCCCTGAAGGACGTCACCCTGCGGGTGCGCGAGAACAACGTGCACGCCATCATCGGGCCGAACGGGGCCGGCAAGACCACCCTATTTCACGCCCTCACCGGCCGCATCCGGGCGGCCAGCGGGCGCATCACCCTGAACGGCCGCGACATCACTCGAACCCGCGACGACGATCGGGTGCGGCTCGGGCTCGCCCGCTCCTTCCAAGTCACGAGCCTGTTTACGACCTTGAGCGTGCGCGAGAACCTCCGGCTGGCCGCGCAGGGGCGCACGCCCTGGTCGGCGCTCGCGCCCTGGCGCCGGGTGCCGGAGCGGGACGCGGCTCAGGAGACGGCGGACGCCCTCCTCGCGCGGCTCGACCTCGGGGTCGTCGCCGGGCGGGTGGCCGGCGAGCTCTCGCACGGGCAGCAGCGGCGCCTTGAGGTCGGCATGGCGATGGCGGCGCGGCCGAAGGTGATCCTGCTCGACGAGCCAACCTCGGGGATGGGCACCGACGATATCGGCAGGATGACCGACCTGATCCGCGATCTCGGCCGCGACCACACCGTGCTGTTCATCGAGCACAACATGGGCATCGTGATGAACATCAGCGACACCGTCACGGTGTTGCGTGGGGGTCAGGTCTTGGTCGAGGGCCGGCCGGCGCAGGTGCGCGACGACCCGGAGGTACGCCGCGCCTATCTCGGCAACATGATCACGGGAGACCTGCGATGAGCGGGGCCGCGGCGCTGCGTCTCGACAACGTCCACGGCTATTACGGCAAGAGCCACATCCTCCAGGGTGTGAGCCTTGAGGTGCGCGCGGGCGAGATCGTCTGCCTGCTCGGGCGCAACGGGGCGGGCAAGACCTCGACGCTGCGCAGCATCAGCGGCCTGCTGCCGCCCCGCCGCGGCCGGGTGACCTTCGGTAGCTCCGAGATCGCCGGCTGGGCGCCCCACCGCATCGCCCGGGCGGGCCTTTGCCTTGTGCCTGAGGACCGCGGCATCTTCGGCCTGCTCACGGTCGAGGAGAACTTGAAGATCGCCGTGCGTAAGGGCTCGCCCTGGTCGGTTCAGGACATCTACCGGATCTTCCCTCGCCTGGAGGAGCGGCGCCGCAACGGCGGCGCCCAGCTCTCCGGTGGTGAGCAGCAGATGCTCTCGATCGCCCGTGCGCTCCTCACCGGCCCGAAGCTCCTGATGCTCGACGAGCCGGTGGAGGGCCTCGCGCCGGTCGTCGTCGAAGAGATCGTGGCGCAGATCCGCCTGATCCGGGAGGCGGGCGTGCCGATCCTGCTCGTCGAGCAGAATCTCGCGGTCTGCATCAGTCTGGCAGACCGGCACTACATCCTCGAGCTCGGACGCATCGCCTATCACGCCAGCGGGGCGGACTTCGCGCTGGACGAGGCTGCGCGCGACCGCTTCCTCGGTGTGAAAGCCCACTGAGCCCGCAACCCCAGCTCGAACTCCCCCGCCGAGGGCCGCCATGCGCATCGTGACCGCTCGCCTCAACCACGAGACGAATACCTTCTCGCCGCTCGCCACACCGCTCGCGGCCTTCCGGCCGGTCTGGGGCGAGGAGGCCCGCACGGCGGGCACCGGCAGCGCCACCGCGCTCGGCGCCTTCCTGGCCTTCGCGGAGAGCCGGGGGGCGGAGGTCGCCGTGCCGGTCATGGCCCACGCAAACCCCAGCGGGCCGGTCGCGGACGCGGCCTTCGAGGCGCTCGCCGCCGCAATCCTGGCCGCGGTGGCGCAGGGCTGCGATGCGATCCTCCTCGACCTGCACGGCGCCATGGTGACCGAGAGCCACGACGACGGCGAGGGTGAGCTTCTCGCACGCATCCGGGCCATCGCCCCGGACGTGCCGCTCGGCGTCGCCCTCGACCTCCACGCCAACGTGACGGCCCGCATGGTCGAGAACGCTGACGTCATCATCGGCTTCAAGACCTATCCGCACGTGGACATGGCGGAGACGGGCGACCACGTGGCCCACCTCGTCGGCCGAATGCTCGACGAGGGTCTGCGGCCGCACCAGGCTTGGTGCCACCCGCCGCTTCTCGCCCACACGCTGCGAATGGACACCCGCGTGCCGGGGCCGATGGCCGACCTGGTCGCGGCTGCACGGACGATGGAGGCGCGGCCGGGCATCCTCGCCGCGACCCTCTTCGGCGGCTTCGGCCTCGCCGACCTGCGAGAGGCTGGCGCGTCCTTCGTGGTCGCGGCCGAGAGCGCGGCGCAGGCGCGCGAGGCCGCTGCCGAACTCGGCGCCGCGCTCTGGGCCCGCCGGGCGGAGTTCGTCTACGAGGAGGCGCCGCTCGCGGACTCGATTGCGAAGGCTCAGGCGGCCGCCGACGGGCGGGGCACCGGCCCGGTCCTGCTTCTCGACCACGGTGACAACTGCATGTCGGGTGGCACCTGCGACGTGATGGACGTACTCGCCGCCTGCCTCAAGGCCGGCCTCGACGGCATCGTCGCCGGGCCGATCTGCGATCCCGAGACCGTGGCCGAACTCCTCGCGGCCGGGACCGGCGCCGCGGCGGAGGTCCGGCTCGGCAACAAGGTGCCGCTTCCAGGCTTCCCGCCCCAGGCACCGCTCGCGCTGACCGGCCGGATCGCGGCCGTGGGCGACGGCAGCTACGTCGTCACCGGCCCGACCTACACCGGGCAGCGCTTCTCGATGGGCCGCGCCGCGGTCCTCGATACGGGGCGCGCGCGCGTACTGGTGACGGAGGAGCCGCACGAGCCCTGGGACCGGGCGATCTTCACCGAGAACGGCATCGAGCCGCGGGAGGCGCGCTTCCTGGTCCTGAAGTCGCGCATGTACTGCCGACCGGTCTTCGAGCCGATCGCCCGGGCGGTCGTGGAATGCGCCAGCGCCGGTGTCACGAGCTCCGACTACCGGCTATTCCCTTTCGTCAAGTTGGCGCGCCCGACCTACCCGATCGACCGCGAAGTCGCTTGGCCGGCCCGATGAGCGCGGAGGAGGCGAAAGCCGCTGCGCCGCTGCGGCGGATCAAGCTGTCGGACCAGATCGCCGAGGATCTCTGCCGCCGCATCGCCCGCGAGCGCCTGGAGCCCGGACAACGCCTGCCGAACGAGCAGGCCCTGATGCAGCAATACGCCTGCGCCAAGGGAACGATCCGGGAGGCGCTGAAGGCCCTGGAGGTGCAGGGCTTGGTGACGATGCGGCCGGGCCCGAACGGCGGCGCCGAGATCCGGCCCGTCTCGGTCGACGCGGCCGCGCAGCACTTGCGCCGTTTCCTGCACTTCCGCCAACTCGACTTCGCGCAGGTCTACGCGGTGCGCCGCAGCCTCGAAGTCGCTCTTGGCATCGGCGTGGTGGGTCGGCTCGGCGCCGAAGCGCTGCGGCGCCTGGAGGAGAATATCGCGGCCTGCGAGGCGGCCTTCGCGGCAGGCGAGCACGTCCGGAGCCGCGACCTCGAACTGACCTTCCACGACCTGCTCTGCGACGCGAGCGACAACGCGCTCCTCGCCTTCATGTGCCGCTTCATCAACAGCCTGCTGCGCGACCTCGTCGAGTTCCGGAGCAGCGCGACGGAGCACACGGCCTTCGGGGCACACAACATCGACAGCCATCGCCAGTTGGTCGCTGCGTTCCGGGCGGAGGATGCCGAGGCGGTCGGCCGCGTGATGCAGGAGCACATGTGCTGCGCCGAGCATTTCATGCGCCGGCTTGACGCCTCGTTCCGCAGCGACCTCCTCACCGTCCGGTGATGCGGCCCTCGCCGCGATACCGCGACCGCGCCACCGCACGGACTTGGCTTCGCACTGCTCGGCCTGACGCCGGCGCGGGACGATTCCCGGATGAGCTTCGCCTGCACAGTTCCCGCGACACCGGTGCTTCAGCCCGATGACGAAACCGCCCGTATCGCCCGCCGCGACGTTCCGCCCGGTGCCTCGATCGGCCGGCACGCGCACGGCCAGTCCTGTCGCAGGCTTGCCGGCATCTACAACGACGTCCGGGACGGCTTCGTTCACCCGACCGCCTTCGAGATCGCGTCGAAGCATCCCGAAGCTTTGGCGAACCCGCGCTGACGCCACAAAGATGCACCAACCGCGTGATCGTCGCTGCATTTGTGCACCTGATACCGCCGCGCGTTTGTTCTGACGCGTTCTCCTCGCCGCCCGCATCTCCGCGCAGCATGGTTCGTATGAACGGATCAGGGCAAAGGCGCGCCGGTATGAGATCTTGACGATTTCGATTCGGGCGTAAATCGACCGCAACGACAACGCATCGATCGCCGATGATTGTAATGTCACTTTCTGTGCCGCCCTATGCTCGCGCGCGGCGAGCGAGACGGAGGTGAGCAGCCGAGCGCGGTCGGCTGACCAAGCGCTCGGCGCGGTGCCGTGGTGCCTCAGGCGGCGCGCGCGAGCGCGTCTCCCAGCATCGACACCATGTCATCGACGTGCCGGCGCTCGGCGATGAGCGGCGGCGACAGGGCGATGATATCCCCGGTGACCCGGATCAGCAGGCCCTTCTCGAAGCAGTCGACGAAGGCATCGTAGGCACGGGCTCCCGGCGCGCCCGCCCGCGGCGCGAGCTCGATGCCGGCGATCATCCCGATCGTGCGGACGTCGATGACGTTGCGCGCTGCACGCAGGGTGTGCATCGCCTCGTGCCAGTACTCCTGCAGACCTGCCGCCCGGGTCAGCAGGTCCTCCTCCTCGTAGATGTCGAGGGTGGCCAAGCCCGCCGCGCAGCCGGCTGGGTGGCCCGAATAGGTGTAGCCGTGAAACAGCTCGATTGCGTCCTGCGGGCCGCGCATCAGGGCGTCGTGCACGGCCCGGCTGGCGAAGACCGCGCCCATCGGGATGGTGCCATTGGTCAGGCCCTTGGCGGTCGTCACGAGGTCGGGGGTCACGCCGAAGAAATCGGTCGCGAAGGGAGCGCCGAGCCGCCCGAAGCCGGTGATGACCTCGTCGAAGATCAGCAGGATGCCGTGGCGGGTCGCGATCTCGCGTAGCCGCTCGAGGTAGCCCTTCGGGGGCACCAGGACGCCGGTGGAGCCCGCCACCGGCTCGACGATCACCGCCGCGATCGTCTCGGCCCCGTGGAGCGTCACCAGCCGCTCCAGATCATCGGCGAGGTCGGCGCCGTGCTCGGGCTGTCCTTTGACGAAGGCGTTGCGGGACAGGTCGTGCGTGTGACGAAGGTGATCGGCGCCTGGCAGGAGCGGGAACATCCGGCGGTTATTGACGAGGCCCCCGACCGAGATGCCGCCGAAACCAACGCCGTGGTAGCCGCGCTCGCGGCCGATCAGCCGCGTGCGCGTGCCCTGGCCGACGGCACGCTGGTAGGCCAGCGCGATCTTCAGGGCCGTGTCGACCGACTCCGAGCCGGAGCCGGTGAAGAAGACCCGATCCAGGCGGCTCCCCTCCGGTCCGGGGGCGATCGCGGCCAAGCGCTCTGCGAAATCGAAGGCGATCGGGTGGCCCATCTGGAACGACGGTGCGTAGTCGAGGGTGGAGAGCTGATGCGCCACCGCCTCGACGATGTGCCGACGGCCGTGGCCGGCATTGACGCACCACAGGCCGGCGGTGCCGTCGAGGACCGTTCGGCCGTCGTCGGCGGTGTAGTGCATGCCCTCGGCCGCGACGAGCAGCCGGGGCGCCGCCTTGAATTGGCGGTTGGCCGTGAAGGGCATCCAGTAGGCGTCGAGGCTCGGGCGGTTGGCCCGCGGCTGGGTGATCATGGCACGCTCTCTGCGATGGGACATGGGCAGACACACCGTTCTGGAGAGGCCAACAAGTCATTTTCTCTTCGCGGGTAACCCTTTGACAGAGAGCACGCAGCACCCCAGTGTTGGGATATATGCAACAACCCGAACAGGAGCCCCGGTGACGAACGACGAGGTGGGGGCGCGGCTGCGCTACGTGCGAACCCTGCATGGCTTGTCGCAGCGCGCGCTCGCCAGGAAGGCGGGCATCGTGAACTCGACGATCTCGCTGATCGAGTCAGGGCAGACGAACCCCTCGGTGGGGGCGCTCAAGCGTATCCTCGACGCCGTGCCGATCGGGCTTGCGGAGTTCTTTTCGCTCGAGCCCACACGCACCGAGAAGGCGTTCTACGCCGCCGAGGAACTGGTCGAGATCGGGAAGGGGCGCATCTCCTACCGGCAGGTCGGCGAGACCTTGTTCGGCCGCGCGCTCCAGATCCTGAAGGAGCGCTACGAGCCCGGCTCGGATACGGGGCGGGTGCCGCTCGTCCACGACGGCGAGGAGGGCGGGATCGTCCTCTCGGGCCGGCTGGAGGTCACGGTGGACGACGAGCGCAAGGTTCTGGGGCCGGGCGACGCCTATTATTTCGCGAGCCGTCGTCCGCATCGCTTTCGCTGCGTCGGCCCGCTGCCATGCGAGCTTGTTAGCGCCTGTACTCCGCCCAGCTTCTGATTCATGCATCTTGCGTGATAATTGTTTCCGAGCCGCAGCCGGCGCGGTCAGCACCTTTCAACGCGCCAGTACAGCCGGTTGGTCGACAGCTGGGTGGCGCTGATCAACCTCGACCCGGCAGCCTACGGCACGCACAGCCTGCGCCGCACGAAGGTAGCGCTCGTCTACAAGCCGACGGGCAACATCCGCGCCTGCCAGCTGCTGCTCGGGCACACGAAGCTGGAGAGCACGGTGCGGTACCTCGGTATCGAAGTGGAAGATGCCCTGGTCCTGTCTGAGCAGACCGAGATCTGAACTGGGCGCCGCGGTCACACCCGCCGCGGCGCCTCCGAAGCCCGGCCGCCATATGGCTCCGAGTGACCCTGAGCGGCCCTTCGCGGTTGATGCCAGGAACGTCCGGTTGCGAGGGTTTTCCAGACATTTGATTTCCTGACACGGTTCCCTGCCACCAGCTGGCTCGCGGGGCTCTCGCGTTAAGGGCGTCAGCGGACGCAGCTACCCTGGCCGTCAGGAATCGGTCGTTTGTTGACACGCCACTCCGTGACGAGGCGCAAGTAGGGTGTCGCGCTTGCATCCGGATGAGGGCCTGATAGGGCTGCCGATAGTGCAATCCACAATAGGGTCAGCGTGTTGGGACCGGCTCCGGCCCACGGTAGTCGTAGAAGCCCCGCTTCGACTTGCGGCCGAGCCAGCCAGCCTCAACGTACTTCACCAACAGCGGGCAGGGTCGATACTTCGAGTCGGCCAGCCCCTCGTAGAGCACCTGCATGATCGACAAGCAGGTGTCGAGGCCGATGAAGTCGGCGAGTTGCAGCGGGCCCATCGGATGGTTGGCCCCGAGCCGCATCGCCGTATCAATCGACTCCACCGAACCGACGCCCTCGTAGAGAATATAGACCGCCTCGTTGATCATCGGCAGCAGGATGCGGTTGACGATGAAGGCCGGGAAATCCTCCGACATGGTGGAGATCTTGCCGAGCTTGGCGACGAACGCCTTGGCCGAGGCATAAGTTGCCTCGTCGGTGGCGATACCGCGGATGAGCTCGACGAGCTGCATCATCGGCACTGGGTTCATGAAGTGGATGCCGATAAATCGCTCGGGCCGGTCGGTTGCCGCCGCGAGCCGGGTAATCGAGATGGACGAAGTGTTAGTTGCTATTATTGTATTCTGTTTTAGTGATCCACAAAGGGCGCTTAGTATATCGCGCTTAGTCGTCTCGTTTTCTGTCGCCGCTTCAATTACTAGATCACAATCTTTAAAATCAGCTAAACTGTATGCCGGAGCAAGCCTGCTGATGGCCTCCTGACTTTTGGTTTCTTCAATTTTGTTTTTGGAGACTAATTTAACTAGATTAGCGCCAATATTTTGAAATGATACATTGATGCGATCTTCGTCGCGATCATTTAGACGCACAGCAAATCCTGCGGTCACGCAGGCCTGGGCAATTCCAGTTCCCATCTGACCAGCACCGATAATGCCAACGCTAATAATCTCAATTGTCATGTGTCGTTCCGAGCCTCATTCACGGTGGCCGGTCTGAGCCGGTGTGTCGGCCCAGACTGGCGCACCACATCACCGCCCCGTGGTATACCTAGAACGTCTCAGAAGGGCCGCAAGCAGACCCTCGGCCCATGCCCGTCGTGTTCCGCCCCGCAGGCCGCCTTATTGCGGTGCTGGTTCAAGCGACGCGTTCCGATAGAGTACCTGCATACTCGAAAATTAGCTATGTTATGTTTTTCTGACGTCGTGCTGTCTATATGTGGCAACAAGAAGTATTATTTTATTTTGTATTCTTTCGCAAAATTTTCGATTTCCTGCGGGCTGAAGGCGTTTATGTCATCGATCAAATCATTGGTGATAACGTCCGATGGTTTGACGAACGTCCTTATTACATCGTGTTTTGAAAGGAAATTGATGTAGTCCTGATAATTTTGGACTGAATTCTCCCCCCATTTGGTGACGCCGCCAGCTGCCAGCTGCCAGTTCTTCACGCGAGCTTCAAGAGTTCTTATATCTTCGCGCATCGCTGTTGTCTCGTCACGGCCGGTGCCACGCACCTGCGGGAAGACCTCGTACGTGATGCGCAATGCCGCTTCAGGGTTGGCGATCGTGAACACTGTACCCTTCGCGTAGCCCTGCGCCAGCGCGACGGCCTGAGCACGGTGGCTCTTCAGGGTTTCATCAAGTGCGATAAGACCGTTCGACGGGAACTTGGAGATTGCGCGATTGTCCTCCTCGAGAAATCGCAGCTTCGCACCGGCATTCTCGGCAAGGGCGTACTGCGTATCGAATTGCGACAGCGCGTCGACCTGGTTCGTCCTAAGCAACGCCGCCGTTTGCCCGGCTTCGCCGGCGACGACGATGGTTATATCGCGATCGGGATCCATGCCGTTGTTCGCGGCGAGCGCACGGGCGATGACCACACCTCCTGACGCCATCGACGTGACGCCGATCTTCTTGCCCTTGAGATCCTTGAAGCTTCGAACTGCGCTCGCCTCCGGTACGGCGATCCCGTAGATGTTGCCCTGATACGCCGTGTAGAAGTTCTTTGCCTTGACGCCTTGCGTGCTGATGATCGCGACCGGTTCGATCGAAGGCAGCGAGTAAGGCAGGTCCCGCGTCGCCACAGTTCGCATACAGTCCGTCGAACCGGGCAGCGGCACAAGTTCGACCTTGAACCCCGCCTTGTCGAACCAGCCCATCTTCTGCGCCACGGCGAAGGGTGCTGCCGCCGACGAGATGGTACGGGCGCACCAACCGACTTTCACGATCGCCTGAGCACGCGCCGCAGTTGTGCAAATTAATGTTGCGACTGCTGCCAGCAAACAACAATATCTCATAGCTTTACTCCATTATTGAGCGGCCGATCGGCGCCTTTTTTCTGATTTTCATCCCAGAACAGTGCGCGCTTCCGCGCAAGAACAATCACACTATTAAGGACAAGGCCCATCAGTGACAAAATAATTAGAACTGAAAATTGGCCGGCTACATCAAGAGAAAAATTCATGCTCTGAATCAGCATGCCGAGACCCGCCTGCGCGCCGACGAATTCTGCAACGATCGCACCGATCAGCGCGAAGATCATCGCGATCTCCAGCCCCGCGAAGATGTAGGGCAAGGCGTTCGGTAACTGCAGCATCCAGAAGATCTGCGTCCGCGTTGCCGCCAACGAGCGCATCAGGTTGAGGCGGTCCTCTTCAGCGGAGCGTAATCCAACGATCGTATTCACCATGAGTGGGAAAAATGCAACCAGGGCAGCGTTTACAACTTTCGATGTTAGCCCGAGACCAAACCACACGATGATAAGTGGCGCAAGCGCCACCTTCGGCATAGACTGGAACATGACAATGAAAGGATATAGGAAGTACTCGACTGTGCGGTTCAGAGCGACGACGGTCCCGAGGGCGAACGCGAGCGTTACACCGAGGGCGAAACCGAGCAGCGTCTCATAAAGCGTGACCCAGATGTGCTTTAGGTAGAGGGTCGAGGCGATGCCGCGGTAGAGGGCCGTCAGGACGGCGCTCGCTGGCGGCAGGATGTAGGCTGGGATGGCGAGCGCCCACACGACGCCCTCCCATCCGACTAAGAACACCGCGATTGCGACGAGGCGCAAGCCGAGGCCGCCGAGGCCCCGTGTGGTCCAGGAGGAGCGCATCATTCGATCCCTCCGCCAGCCGCCTTGAGGCCTTTGCGGATCTGCTTGACGTAGGCGCCGAATGTCTCTGTGTTCATTAAATCGAGCGAGCGCGGCCGCGGTAGATCGATGGCGAGTTCATCCTGAATGCGGCCGGGCCTCGGCGACATAACGAGAACGCGGTCTGCGAGAAACACGGCCTCCGCCGTGGAATGCGTGATGAAGACGACCGTCTTGCGACGCTCAAGCCAGATGCGCTGCAGTTCGACATTCATGGTCTCACGGGTGAGCGCGTCAAGGGCACCGAACGGCTCGTCCATGAGTAGCATCGCCGGGTCATGCACCAGCGCGCGTACGAGCGCGACGCGCTGCTGCATGCCGCCGGAGAGCTGCCAAGAGTAGCGATGCTCGAAGCCGGCGAGGCCGACAAGATTGAGAAGTGCCAGCGCGTGCTCGCGGATCCGCGCCTTGTCGAGATCCTGAACGTCGCCGGGCAGAACCGCATTGCCGAGTACCGTCCGCCACGGGAAAAGCACCGGCGATTGAAACACCACGCCGATGTCCCGCCGCGGCCCATCGATCTTTGCTCCATTAAGGTAGGCCTCGCCGTCTGATGCGGGTAGGAGGCCAGCAAGGATCTTCAGAAGGGTGGACTTACCGCAGCCTGATGGACCCACGACTGATATAAATTCACCCTCACCAACTGTAAATGTGATGTCCTTTAACGCAACAACGGCATCTGAAGCATCACCGAAGCGACGAGATAGATGGCGCACCACGATAGCGTGATGCACAGCGGGCATTACTGGCACCTGGGTCGTCAACCGGTCCAGCATTATTCCCTCACGGCCGAACTACCACAGGCCTGTCCAGACGGATTGTCCAACTTTTGAGCAGAATTGCAAGACCGAGCCGTGCGGCCCGCCTCTTCGCAAGGGCGATTGGAACTCTTTGAGTGCGCGACGTGACCGGCTGCAATACTTTGGCAATTTGGGAAGATTTTACCTAATCAACTGCCGGTCCTAGCGTAAAGATTACGGTCTTACATAGAACATGCCACATAATTATTACAATAAAGCCTGTGTCAACGCCGTCACAACTTGCTTCAAACAAGATGTCAATGAGTAATTGTTCGTTTAGATAGTCTGAAATTATAGTTCCGTGATTTGCTTTCTGCTTTGCGTCTCGGAACAGACATCAAGGAGGGAACTAATCAATCTCCACCAGGGGTCGCAAGCGGCCCCTCAGGTAGGCTTCATAATGCCGCCTACAAATTCGGCCACTTAGCTGGTTCCATACGCCGCTCTTACGCGAATCGGAGAGCGTGCCAGAGGGGAGAAGCCGACTTCGAATGGCTGCTGCCGGTCGTTGAGCGGCCATTCCGGCGGCACTGGTCGAAGGTCCGGAGGTGGCGCGTTGCCGCTGGATGCACGCAGCTACCCTGGCCGGCAGCGGCGTGGCGCCTTCGACGAGTTCCGCATCTTCGGAGCTCGCCATGTCAGACACCACGACCACATCGGCCAACACCCGTGCGCCCTGGAACCGCGGCCGCATAGTCGGCCCGAAGCCGCCCCTCAAGCCCAAGCACATCTGGGCCCTGCGCACGCGCCTGCAGCTCGCCAATCGCACACGCGATCTGGCCCTCTTCAACATCGCTTTGGACAGCAAGCTGCGCGGCTGCGACCTGGTTCGGCTTCGCGTCACCGACGTGCATCTGGGCGACGCCGTGCGGCTGCGGTCGACGGTCTCTCAGCAGAAGACCGGCAGGCCTGTGCCGTTCGAAATCACCGAACCGACGCGCGAGGCCCTCATAGCTTGGCTGGCCAGCCGCAATCTGCGGGCGGGTGACTGGCTGTTTCCGAGCCGCAGCCGGCGCGGCCAGCACCTCACGACGCGCCAGTACAGCCGATTGGTCGACCGCTGGGTGGCGTTGATCGGCCTCGACCCGTCCGCTTACGGCACGCACAGCCTGCGCCGCACGAAGGTGACGCTGGTCTACAAGCGGACGGGCAACATCCGCGCCTGCCAACTGCTGCTCGGGCACACGAAGCTGGAGAGCACGGTGCGGTACCTCGGCATCGAAGTCGATGATGCCCTGGTCCTATCCGAGCAGACCGAGATCTGAGATGGGCGCCGCGGTCACACCCGCCGCGGCGCCTCCGAAGCCCGGCGGCTATATGGCTCCGACTGACCCAAAGCGGCCCCTCGCGTCGGATGTCGGGAATGTCCGGTTGTGAGGGTTTTCCCGACATTTGATTTCCTGACACGATTCCCTGCCACCAGCCGGCTCGTCGGGCTCTCGCGTCATCTGCGTCAGCGGACCCAGCTACCCTTTCCGCGAGGAATTGGTCGTTTTCCTGACATAACCGCACACCAGTTCCGGATCTGAGATGTGCGCCACTTACACCAACGAAATAGCAACTCCTTCCGGGTTCAGCAGCTGAACGACCGTAAGCATGCCCTTCGTGTCTGGAGCATATTGTGGGCCGCACTGTGCACCGCAGCGCCACGTCGTGCGTCTCAGAAATCCACGCCCGACCTTTTAAGGATTCTCGGGGCCAGGCGAGCATCTCTTGGCTGATCGCTGCAATGCTGATCGTCCCGGGCACCGTGATGATGAAGATCGCAAGCGCTTCATGGCAGCCGCATCCGCAACGGGTAGGAGCCCGGCCCTTGGAGTGGCCAAGCTGTTAGGATCCCCGATGGTTGCAAATTTTGCATGAATGAATGGCTTTATGCCTAATATCGGCGCGAAGGATGCTACTGACGCATATCTTGCTTGCGGTAAGGCAGATTGCTGCAGTGCAGCAATGGCGCATGCTGAGGCCTAGAGGCTATCAAGCTTCGGTTCTCGATTAAAGGAGATTACTATATCTCATTTAGATTATCAAAGAAAATTTCCGTACTGCGGAGGCGTGAAAACGTTTATCTCGAAGAACGCGAATCGTGTTCTTCAAATTATGTGGCATAAATGGCTGGACCACAATCAGAATGTGATTGATGCTGGGGGCCACTTGCATTGAAGATGCGCAAACTCGATAACAAATGATAACATAGACATGAATCATCGTATATATCACAGCACATGCGGTTGAAATCCGTATAAGATGCGGTTTACTGGAATAGCAATTCTCGAAAAGGACGACGAAGCCGTACCACAGCTTCGTCGTCGATTGGAGTCTCTATTTCAGGTTCGAGCACAGACCCGTCACGACACCGTCATGGGTGCCGCCGGAACACAACACAGTGTGGGGTTCGAGCGTCAGGCCGTTCACCCGCACGAGCCGCAGCACCGCTTGTCGTTGATCATGGGCTCGCACCGAGCTCGCAAACCGCAGGTCACAATGACGGTCATGCGATGGCAGGTCGCGTACCGCTCAAGTTCGTGCACCCGGCTGGCGGCAACGATCGGCTGATCAGCCTTCATGGTTCGGCCAGCATGGTTTGCCGACCGCCTTTCAATGTGCGCAGGACAGTACGCGGAGTGAGACACCGCGATCACGCGGGATGAACGAAACGGAGAGCCACGCGGCTGGCTTACCTCGACAGGGTGGATCTTTTCGACGGTGGACGGGCGCCGGCACAGCGCCTTCGTCGGGATCTCGCCACACGGCGTGGGGACGGTCAGATCGGGTGTATGAACCATAAGTCGGAAAGAGTTCGTGGAAGCCCCGACTCCATGGTATGCCTCCCAGCGGATCTAGTCCTTTAGTGAACCGCATCAAAGTTTGCCATGAACCAAGCCGACCCACGCCTGCCCCTTTATCAGCGACTCCGCGACGAAATCGCCCAGCAGATTGCTCTGAATGTCTGGCGGCCGGGCGACTCGATCCCGACCGAAGCCGAGTTGGCTTCAGAGCACGGGATCGCGGTTGGTACTGTGCGCAAAGCGCTCGATCTGCTCGTTGCTGACGGCTTGGTCGAGCGGCGGCAGGGGCGTGGCACGTTTGTACGTCGGCCCAAATTTGACGACTCCCTTTTCCGGTTCTTCCGCCATCAGAGTCCAGATGGAAAGAAGATTATACCAAAGGGACGTATCCTGACTCGAGAGTCGGTTCCTGCAACGCCCTCTGTCAGGGATGCTTTGGATCTTAATTCGAACGAAAGAGTCATTCATCTCTCGAGACTAAGGCTTATCTCCGAAAAGCCCGTCTTACGGGAGGAAATTTGGCTTCCGGAGCAGAGATTCAAGCCGATTTTAGATGTTGACATGAGCGAGATCGGCGATTTGCTTTATCCTGCATACGAGCGGCTCTGCAATGAAATTGTCGCTCGAGCGGATGAGACGGTTACCGTCAGCGTCGCCGGAGAGGATGATGTTCGGCTATTAGCCCTCTCTCCAGGAGAGCCTGTTGTCGTCATCGATCGACTAGCGCTGGGATACGACAACAAACCGGTCGAATGGCGCCATACCCGCGGCTCCGCGGCAGAGTTCCGCTATCAGGTCGAAATTCGCTAGCTCGGCCGCAATCTCCTCTTGACACCATACGTGACTCGCGTCTTCTTATAGTCATATAAATGACTGGTCCTCTCAAGCGGAGGATCCTGGGAGGACGCTCGTGTTCCGGTGGTACCGCGAGACCGCATCCGTAGAGCGGCGCACGTTCTGGGCCTGCCTCGGCGGCTGGGCCCTAGACGCCCTGGACGTGCAGATGTTCAGCCTCGTGATCCCAGCGCTGATCGCGACCTTTCAACTGAGCAGGGTGGATGCGGGTCTGATTGGCGGTGTGACGCTGGTGTTCTCGGCACTGGGCGGCTGGCTCGGCGGGGCACTCGCCGATCGCATCGGACGGGTGCGTGCGTTGCAGGTCACGATCCTGTGGTTTGCAGCCTCAACCTTCATCGCGGCGTTCGCCCAATCCTTCGAGCAGTTGCTCGTCACCAAGGCGCTGCAAGGGCTCGGCTTCGGCGGCGAATGGGCGGCCGGCGCGGTGCTGATGGCCGAAACCATCAGGGCGGAGCACCGCGGCAAGGCCCTCGGCGCCGTGCAGTCGGGGTGGGCCATCGGCTGGGGCACTGCCGTGCTGCTCTACACTGCCGTCTTCTCCTTTCTCCCGCAGGAGGTCGCGTGGCGGACGCTGTTCGCTCTTGGCCTGCTGCCGGCACTTCTCATCATCTACATTCGCCGCGCCGTGCCAGAGCCCGTACGGGTCTCGCCGAACGAGGCGCGGCTAGGCTTTGGGCAGGCGCTCGTCGGCATCTTCGCGCCGCAGACCCTGCGCGCCACGCTCGTCGGCGGGCTGTTCGGGCTCGGCGCGCATGGCGGCTTCTACGCCCTGTTCACGTGGCTGCCGACCTTCCTCAAGACAGAGCGCGGCCTCTCGGTGATGGGCACCGGCGGCTACCTCGCGGTGATCATCGTCGCCTTCGGCTGCGGCTGCCTCGTGGCGGGGCAACTCCTCGACCGCCTCGGCCGAAAGCGCACGGTGGCGCTGTTCGCGGCGGGCTGCATCGCGCTGACGATCGCCTACCTTGTGCTGCCGATCGGCGGGGCGGCGATGCTGGTGCTGGGCTTTCCCCTCGGCTTCTGCGCCGCCGGCATCCCGGCGAGCATGGGGGCGCTGTTCAATGAACTCTACCCGGCCGGCGTGCGCGGCACCGGGGTCGGCTTCTGCTACAACGCCGGGCGCATCGCGGCGGCGGGCCTGCCGCCGCTGATCGGCGCCCTGAGCGAGGTGTCGTCCCTCGGCACCGCCATCGGGATCAACGCCGCGCTCGCTTACTCCCTCGTCCTCCTCGCTCTTCTCCTGCTGCCTGAGACGCGTGGCAAGGCGCTGGACGACGCCGCTGCGAACGATCCTGTCCTCGTGACGGAGACCCTCTGATGATGACCCGGCGCAATCTTCTCCTCGGACTGGCCGTCGCTAGCCTCGCCACTGAGATCCCTCTGCCGGTCTATGCCAGGGCAGCTATCACTGGCATCGATACGCACGCGCATGTGTTCACCCGCGCGCTGCCGCTCGCCGGCGAGCGTCGTTACGCTCCGGGCTACGACGCTCCCATCGCCGACTATCTGGCGATGCTGGATCGCAACGGCATGAGCCACGGCGTCCTTGTTCAGCCGAGCTTTCTTGGTACGGACAACTCCTACATGCTCGAGGCCCTGCGCACGGCGCCGGAGCGGCTGCGTGGGATCGCGGTGGTCGCCCCCGAGGCGGAGCCTGACTTTCTCGCCGACCTTGGTCGCCAGGGAGTTGTCGGCATCCGCCTCAACTTGATTGGACGACCCGACCCTGACTTCGGTGCGCTGCTATGGAAGCGCCATCTCGCCCGCTTGGCGGAGCTGGGCTGGCAGGTTGAGGTTCAGGTCGAGGCGCATCGGCTACCCGCTCTCCTACCGCCTCTCTTGGCCGTCGGCCTCCCGATCGTAGTGGATCATTTCGGTCGCCCCGATCCGCGTCTTGGCATCGACGACCCTGGGTTTCGCTACCTGCTCGATAGCGGCGCCGCTGGGCGTGTGTGGGTGAAGCTTTCGGCTGCTTATCGGAATAACAGCGGTGCGGCGAGCGAGCAGACCGCCAACGCAGCAAGCCACCAGCTCCTCGCGGCGCTCGGCCCGAAGCAACTGCTTTGGGGAAGTGACTGGCCGCACACGCAATTCGAAACGAGTGCCGATCCCATCACGGCCCGCCGGTCACTCGACGTCTGGGTACCAGAGGAGGCCGCGCGCCGTACCATCCTCGTCGATACGCCGGCCCGACTGTTTCGGTTCAGCGCCTGAAGTCTTGGATCAACCAAGTTGAACCAAGCGAACAAAAATCTCTCAATCAAACCAGGAGGACATCGCTCATGGATACGATCACAGCGCCAAAAAACCCCCTTGAAGCACAGACAATGCGAAAAGTAGGCTTGCGCCTCATTCCATTTCTTGTTCTTTGCTACTTTATATCTTACGTCGATCGCGTGAATGTGGGCTTCGCAGCCCTCACTATGAACAAAGATATCGGCCTGAGCGCTACGGCTTTCGGCATAGGTGGCAGTCTGTTCTTCATTGCCTACGTGCTGCTCGAAGTTCCAAGCAACCTCGCCATGGAGCGGTTCGGCGCCCGCCGCTGGATCGCCCGCATCATGATCAGCTGGGGCCTGGTGGGAGTGATCTCCGCCTTCGTGACCGGCCCCATCTCCTTCTCCATCGTGCGCTTTCTGCTGGGGGCAGCCGAGGCTGGGTTCTTCCCTGGTGTTATCCTCTATCTGACCTACTGGTTCCCCAAAGCCTATCGTGCCCGCATCGTTGCCATGTTCATGGTCGCGATCCCTCTCTCCAGCTTCCTTGGCTCGCCGCTCTCGGCGGCGCTGCTCGCCCTCGATGGCGCCGCGGGGCTGCACGGTTGGCAATGGCTCCTCATCGCTGAGGCGATCCCCGCCGTTCTTCTCGGCTTGGCCACCCTGTGGGTGCTGCCTGACCGGCCCGCGCAGGCAGGCTTCCTCAATGCCGAGGAGCGAAATTGGCTGGAGCAGAGCCTGGAGACGGAGCGCCGGTCCGCCTCGGCCCGGCATGCCGGCCACGGCTCGATCTGGTCCGTGTTGACGAACAAGCAGGTCTGGCTCCTTGCTATCATCTATTGCGGGAGCTCGGCCACCAGCAACTCGCTGTCGCTCTGGATGCCGCAGATCCTGAAGGAGTTCGGCCTGAGCAATATCGAGACTGCTCTCCTGAACATGATCCCGTTCGGCATCGCCTCGGTGTTCATGATTTACTGGGGGATGCGGGCGGACAAGAGTGGCGAGCGGATCTGGAGCACGGCCCTGCCTTTGGCGCTGACGTCGCTGAGCTTCGCGCTAACGCTCCTGACCGGATCGCTGACGATCACGCTGGTGCTGCTCTCGCTGGTGCTGCTGGGTAACTATGCGATCAAGGGACCCTTTTTCGCCCTCGCGACCGAGACCTTGTCTCCGGCCGAAGCAGCGGCGGGTATCGCAGCGATCAATACGCTGGCGCATCTTGGCACAGGCGGCATAACCTCGACGATTGGATTTCTGCGGCAGGCGACCGGCAGCTTCCCCGTCGCTCTGCTCCCGCTCTGCATCCTGACCGGCATCGGCTGTCTCCTGGTGTTTTGGATCGGGCGTGAGCAGAGCCGCAGCGCTGCGCCAGTGCCGGCGGAGTAGCCCGATAACACGAGCCCGCCGTCGTCTGAGGTTCCTAGATCGTCGGCGGGCTCAGCAAGCACAATGTGAACTGAATCAAAGCTCTATCTAGCAGGAGACGCCCGTGAGTACTCAAAGCAACGACCGTATCGCGGCGACACTCATCCCGGGCGATGGCATCGGTCCAGAAATATCCGACGCCGTCGTCAGGATCCTCGATGCGCTCGAGGCGCCGTTCGCGTGGGATGTGCAGCAAGGCGGCATGGCCGGCATCGAGAGCAGCGGAGATCCGCTCCCTACTGCGCTCCTGGAGAGCATAGGCCGCACGAAACTGGCACTCAAAGGTCCTCTCACGACACCCGTCGGTGGTGGGTTCCGATCCGTCAACGTTCGCCTGCGAGAAGCCTTCGGTCTCTATGCAAACTTGCGCCCCGTCCGGACCATGATCCCGGGCGGCCGCTACGAGGACATCGATATCGTCCTGGTACGCGAGAACCTCGAAGGCCTTTACGTCGCGTTCGAACACTTCATTGCCGTCGGTGACGATCCGCGGGCCGTGGCCATCTCGCAGGGCATCAACACGCGAGAGGAGGCGCGTCGGATCGTGCGCTTCGCGTTCGAGTACGCGGTGCAGCATGGCCGCAAGAAGGTGACGATCGTCCACAAAGCCAATGTTCTCAAAGCATTGACGGGCCTCTTCCTGGAGGCAGGACGTGAGATCGCGAAGGAGTACGAAGGCCGTATCGCCGTGGACGACCGGATCGTCGATGCCTGTGCGATGCAGCTCGTACTTAATCCTTGGCAGTTCGATGTCATTGTGACGACGAACCTCTTCGGCGACATCTTATCCGATCAGTTGGCAGGCCTTGTGGGTGGCTTAGGCATGGCCCCCGGCGCCAACATTGGAGAAAAGGCGGCGATCTTCGAAGCTGTTCACGGTTCAGCGCCCGATATCGCTGGACAGGGTATCGCGAACCCCTTGGCTCTTCTCCTCGCTGCCGCACTGATGCTCGAGCATGTACAGCGCTCGGATCTCGCTGGCAGGTTGAGATCGGCAATCCTGCAAACGGTGCAAGCTGACAGCGTGCGGACGCGCGATATCGGTGGATCTGCCTCAACGCAGGAATTTGCGGACGCAATCATCCGGCGTGTGCTCGCCTAATTGAGTTCTCAACAGGCGCAAGCCTGGATAACCTTTCGAATGAACGGAATATGGACATGTCTAAGGGATCTGATCTCCTTGTTGCCGCTCTCGAGAATGAGGGTGTTGACCGCATCTTCGGCATCCCGGGCGAGGAGAACCTCGACGTCGTCGAATCCTTACGCACCTCGAAGATCGAACTCGTCCTCACCCGCCACGAGCAGGCCGCCGCCTTCATGGCCGCCACGCACGGGCGGCTGACCGGCCGGCCGGGCGTCTGCATCTCCACCCTCGGTCCGGGTGCGCTCAACTTCACCACGGGTGCGGCCTACGCGCATCTCGGCGCCATGCCGATGCTGATGATCACCGGCCAGAAGCCGATCATGAGCGCGCGCCAAGCTCGGTTCCAGATCGTCGACATCATCGGGGCGATGCGGCCCGTCACCAAGATGACCCGCCAGATCGTCTCGGCGGCCTCGATCCCCACCATCGTGCGCGACGCCTTCCGGGTCGCCACCGAGGAGCGGCCCGGCCCCGTCCACCTCGAACTGCCCGAGGACATCGCGGCCGAGACCGCCGACGTCGCGCTCGTGCCCTCGCACCCGATCGACCGGCCCGTGGCGGCGCCCGCCGCCATCGAGCGCGCGGCCGCGATGATCCTCGCCGCCAAGCGCCCGCTGATCATGGTCGGGGCGGCCGGCAACCGGCCGCGGCTGGTCGAGCCGCTCTCCGACTTCGTGCGCCGCACCCGCATCCCGTTCTTCAACACCCAGATGGGCAAGGGCGCGGTCACGGGCGGCTCGAACCTTTATCTCGGCACCGCGGCCCTCTCCGAGCGCGACTACGTGCATGAGGCGATCGACCGGGCGGACCTGATCGTCTCGATCGGGCACGACACCGTGGAGAAGCCGCCCTTCCTGATGGGGCAGGTCGCGGGCGGCCCGAAGGTAATCCATGTCGGCTACGTCTCGGCGAGCGTCGAGCAGGTCTTCCACCCGGATGCCGAGGTGGTGGGCGACATCGGCGCGACCGTGACGGCGCTCGCCGACCGCCTCGGCGGGCGCCTCGACCCGGACCAGGGAATGCTGCAGTTGCGCCAGCAGATCTTGGAGCGGATCAACGACCGGGCCGAGGAGGACAGGTTCCCGGTGACGCCGCAGCGCCTCGTGCACGACGTGCGGGCCGTGATGCCGGAGGACGGCATCGTCTGCCTCGACAACGGCATGTACAAGATCTGGTTCGCCCGCAACTACCGCACCCACGTGGCGAACACGCTGCTGCTCGACAACGCGCTCGCCACGATGGGCGCGGGACTACCCTCCGCCATGATGGCAGCACTGCTCCATCCGAAGCGTCGGGTACTGGCCGTATGCGGCGACGGTGGGTTCATGATGAACAGCCAAGAGATGGAGACGGCCGTCCGGCTCGGGCTAAACCTTGTGGTGCTGATCCTGGACGACTCGGCCTACGGCATGATCCGCTGGAAGCAGGCGGTGGACGACTTCGCCGATTACGGCATGACCTTCGGCAACCCGGACTTCGTCGCTTACGCCAATTCCTACGGGGCGACGGGCCACCGCGTCACGGCGGTCCGCGATCTGGCTCCGACGCTGGAGGCCGCTTTCAAGGCAGGTGGGGTTCACCTGGTCGCGGTGCCGATCGACTACTCCGAGAACACCCGTGTGCTGATCCAGGAGCTGCAACACAAGATCAAGGATGCCGAGCCGGCCGAATAGGTTCTTCTCTGCCCTCGTCCTCTCGGAGATCATCATGACCCCATTCACCTTCCAGACCTGCCCTAATATTCTGTTCGAGCCTGGTGCATCGGCGAAGCTGCCTGATCTCGTGGCGAGCTTCCGCGCTCAACGGATCATGCTGGTGACCGACAAAGGCGTTCGCGGCGCGGGTCTGACCCGCGCTGCGGAGGCCGCCCTGGCCTCGGCAGGCCTGAAGGCCACCATCTTCGAGGACGTCGTGGCCGACCCGCCGTCGCACGTCGTCGAGACCGCCGCCGCGCTCGCGCGAGCCGAGGGGACGGATCTCGTCCTTTCGATCGGCGGCGGCTCGGCTCTCGATACCGCGAAGCTCGTGGCCTACCTCGCGCGCAGCGACGAACCCCTCGACAGCATCTACGGCGTCGGCCTCGCCCAAGGCCAGCGCTTGCCGCTGATCCTGGTGCCGACCACGGCTGGCACCGGCTCCGAGGTGACGCCGATCTCGATCGTGACCACGCCCACGACCGAGAAGAAAGGCGTGGTCTCGCCTCGGCTACTGCCGGACTGGGCGGTGCTCGACCCCGACCTGACGCTGGGCCTGCCGGCCCATGTCACCGCCGCGACCGGCATCGACGCGATGGTGCACGCGATCGAGGCCTACACCAGCCGTCACAAGAAGAACCCGATCTCGGACCAGCTCGCCCGACAGGCCCTGGCCCTGCTCTCCGGCAGCATTCGCACGGCCTGCAGCGACGGCCGCAACGTCGAGGCGCGCTCCAACATGCTGCTCGGCTCGATGCTGGCCGGCATGGCCTTCGCCAACGCTCCCGTCGCGGCGGTTCATGCGCTGGCCTATCCGATCGGCGCCGTCTTCCACGTGCCGCACGGGTTGTCGAACGCCCTCGTGCTGATGGGCGTGATGCGCTTCAACCTCCCGCACGCGCAGACCCTCTACGCAGAACTCGCCCCGATCTTCGATCCGGAGGCAGTCAACCTGCCGACCGGCGAGGCTGCGGCCCGCTTCGTCGAGAGCCTCGCGGCCATCTGCCGGGATTGCGGCTTGCCCGCCTCACTCGCCGAGGTCGGTGTTCGCGAGGAGGATCTCGCGCGCCTCGCCACCGACGCGATGAAGCAGACCCGCCTCCTCGTGAACAACCCACGCGAGGTCACCTACCAGGATGCCTTCGCGATCTACTCCGAGGCCCTCGACGGCAAGCTCAGAACCGCTGCCTGAGCCGCTCAGGGAGGAGCGCACGTCATGGATCCATTCGATACCTTCAAGGCCATGGGAGAGCTCTGGGGCAAAGGCACCCAGTCCTTCCTCGAAGCCCAGCGCAACATGTTCGGGGCGATGACGACGGCCCTGGACAAGGACGGCAAGCCGAGCCTTCCCCTCGTCCCGGACTGGGAGGCCCTGCAACAGGCCCAACACTCGTACCAGCAGGCCTGGGAGGCCGCTCAGGCGGTCTCGGCGACCTTTGCCAAGAGCGTCAAGGGCAGAGGCGAGGTGCGAGATCCCATCGCGGCCGATGTCCTCGCCAAGATCTTCGACCCGCGCGGGTGGCTCTCGTCGACGAGCGAGGTCGATGAAGCCCTCAACCGCATGGCCGAAGGGCCACGGCTCGCCGATCTCTGGAACGTCGAGCGCAAGTTCGCGGCTGTGTTCACGGCTTGGGTCGCGTTGCGCCGCCGCAACCTCGAACACAATACCCTGATGATGGAGGTCTGGAAGAAAGCGACGGCAGCCTTCTCCGCCGTGGTCAATGAGCGGTCCAAGAACGAGCAGGGGATCGCCTCGAGCCGCGAGCTGATGGCGCTCTGGGTCGAGACGGCCAACGACGTTCTGCTGGAGGCGCAGCGGTCGGAGGAGTTTCTCAAGAGCCAGCGCGAGACGCTGAAAGCCTCGACGGACTTGCGGCTTGCTCAGCAGGACATCGCCGAGTTCTACAGCCAGATGTTCGGCTACCCGACCCGCGCCGAACTCGACGACGTGCATCAGAGCCTGACGCAGCTGCGCCGCGAAGTGAGAGCGCTTAGCCGCCAGAGGCGGACCAGCAGAAAATCAGGAGAGCCGACATGAGCCGCCCTGCCAAATCCAAAGCCGCACTCGATCCTTTCGCAGAAGCGGCAGCGCTCGGAAAGCGGCTCGCGGAAGGAGCCAAGCTCTTCCAGGAAGTCCGCGACGAGGACGTTCAGATTGCGACGAGCGAGAAGGACGTCGTCTGGCAGCAGGACAAGGTCACACTGTACCGCTACCGCTCCCTCACCGAGCAGAAGGTCAGGACACCCGTCCTCATCGTCTATGGCCTCATCGGCCGCTACACCATGGCCGACCTGCAGGAGGATCGCTCACTCGTTCGCAATCTGCTGAACCTCGGTGTCGATCTCTACGTGGTGGACTGGGGCAATCCAAGCCGAGCCGACCGTTTCGTGACGCTGGACGATTACATCGACGGCTATCTCGCCGAGTGCGTGCACGTCATCTCCGAGGCGAACGGGGGGCAGAAGATCAATCTGCTCGGGATTTGCGAGGGTGGTGTCTTCACGACCTGTTACGCGGCGCTGCACCCGGAAGACGTGAACGCGATGGTGCTGACGATCACGCCGATCGACTTCCACGCCGACACGGTCGAGAACCGCAAAGGCCACGGCTTCATCAACGTGTGGACACGCAGCCTCGAGCCTGACGACATCGATCGCCTGATCGAGGCGCACGGCACGCTGCCGGGTGAATTCATGGGCTCGGTGTTCTCGCTGATGACGCCGATGCGCACGATGACAAAGTACAATCTCGATCTGCTTGAGGTCATCGACGACAAGAAGAAGCTGATGAACTTCTTGCGTATGGAGAAGTGGATCTCCGATCGGCCGCACCATCCGGGTGAGGCCGCCAAGCAGTGGCTGAAAGATCTGTATCAGGACAACAAGCTGGTCAAAAATTCGTTCCAGCTTGCCGGCAGAACCGTCGATCTCGGCGAAATCAAATGCCCGGTCCTGAACATCTACGCCAAGGATGACCATATCATTCCGCCGGCGACGTCGCAGGCACTCAAGCAATTCGTCGGTACGTCGGACTACACCGAGCTGCCGCTGCCAGGCGGGCACGTCGGCGTCTTCGTCGGCGGAAGGGCGCAGAGCCTGCTTGGAACCGGCATCGCCGAGTGGCTGTCTGGCCGCGAGTAAGGGATGAACGACCGTGGCACTTAAGAACAAGATCGTTTCCGCGGACGAGGCCGCCGCGATCATCCGCTCGGGTGACACGGTCGCCGTCTCGGGCTTCGTCGGGATCGGCACGCCCGACGAGCTGATCCTGGCGCTGTCCTCCCGCTTCGAGGCGACCCAGGCTCCGAATGACCTCACCCTCGTGTTCGCGGCAGCCCCGGGTGACGGCAAGGACCGCGGGCTCAACCGCCTGGCGCGTGAAGGCCTGGTCCGACGTGTCATCGGCGGCCACTGGGCGCTGGTGCCGAAATTGGCCGAGCTCGCCCTCGACGAGAAGATCGAGGCCTACAATCTCCCGCTCGGGGTAGTGTCGCACCTCTACCGCGACATTGCCGCCAGGGGCCCTGGCCCCCTCACGAAGGTGGGCATGCGCACCTTCGTCGACCCGCGTCTAGGCGGCGGCAAACTCAACGCCCGCACGACGGAGGACTTGGTCGAACTCGTCGAGGTCGGCGGGGAGCCCTGGCTGCGCTACAAGTCCTTTCCGATCCAGGTGGCGCTCATTCGCGGCACCACGGCTGACCCGGCCGGCAACATCACGATGGAACGGGAGGCGCTCACCCTGGACAACCTCGCCACCGCCATGGCGGCGAAGAACTCGGGCGGCTTCGTCATTGCGCAGGTCGAGCGACTGGCCGCGGCGGAGTCGCTGAACCCACGCGAGGTGGTGATCCCGGGCATTCTGGTCGACTGTGTCGTCGTCGCCGAGCCTGAGAATCACCTGCAGACGTACGGGACACCGTACAACCACGCCTACTCCGGTCGGCAGCGCGTGCCGCTCGATCGGATCGCACCGCTGCCGCTCGACGAGCGCAAGGTCATCGCCCGGCGCTGCGCCTTCGCGCTGCCACCGGGCGGCGTGGTCAATCTCGGCATCGGCATGCCGGAAGGGGTGGCGGCCGTGGCGGCCGAAGAGCGCCTGCTCAAATACGTGACGCTCACGGCCGAGCCCGGGATCATCGGCGGCCTGCCACAGAGCGGGCTCGACTTCGGTGCCGCCCTCAACCCGGAAGCCGTCCTGCACCAGAACCAGCAGTTCGATTTCTACAACGGCGGCGGTCTGGACCTCGCCTGCCTCGGCATGGCGCAGGCGGACAGCCGAGGCGACGTGAACGTCTCGAAGTTCGGCCGCAAGCTCGCAGGAGCCGGCGGCTTCATCAACATCTCGCAGAACGCCAAGACCCTCGTCTTCGCCGGGACCTTCACGGCCGGCGACTTGGAGGTCGCGATCGAGGAGGGGCAGCTGCGGATCGTCCGAGAGGGGCGGGTGCCGAAATTCGTCGAGGCTGTTGAGCAGATTACCTTCTCGGGCGACTACGCGGCGGAAACGGGCCAGCCCGTGCTCTACGTGACGGAGCGCTGCGTGTTTCGGCGCGTCCCGGCGGGCATGGAACTGATCGAGGTCGCACCTGGCATCGATATCGAGCGCGACATCCTGGCTCACCTGGGCTTCGCTCCGCTGGTTGACGCACCGCGCACGATGGACCCGCGCATCTTTCGTGATGGCGCGATGGGGCTCGAACGGGATCTCCTCGGGCTCACGCTGGCCGAGCGGATCAGCTACAATCCCGAGCGCAACACGCTGTTCGTCAACTGGGAGGGCTTCCAGGTCCGGACCATCGACGACGTCGAGATGATCCGGCGCGAGTTCGAACAGCGCTGCAGGACGATCGGCCGGAAAGTTCACCTCATCGTCAACTACGACGGCTTTCAGCTTGATCCGCTGGTGAGCGACGCCTACTTCTCGACCATCACGTACCTGCAGGGCCGGTACTATCAGACGGCATCGCGCTACACGACGAGCGCGTTCATGCGGCTGAAGCTCGGCGAGGCGCTGAAGGAACGTGATCTGGCGCCCCACGTGTTCGAGACGCGGGCCGAAGCGCAGGTCTCCGCAGATCAGATCCGGGGGCAGCGCCGCCGGCCGTCGGGAGCAACCCCGGGTGAGACACCGGCCGATGTTCGCGGCCATGGCTGACGCAGGCTCTCATCCAGAGCTCGCGACGATCAACAGCGAACCTTGCATCCGTCCAGAGGTGTCATTGTGAGACTTGTGCTGCTCGGTCCTCCCGGTGCCGGCAAGGGGACCCAATCCCAACTCTTGAGCACCCATTTCGGGATACCCCAGCTCTCGACGGGCGACATGCTGCGAGCAGCGGTCGCGGCGCAGACCCCGATCGGGCGTGCTGCCAAGGCGGTGATGGAGGAAGGCGGTCTCGTGCCCGACGAGATCGTGACCGGAATCGTCAGCGAGCGTCTGGGAATGGCCGATGCGACGGCGGGCTTCATCCTCGACGGGTTCCCGCGCACGATCGCTCAAGCCGGTGCGCTGGACGGTGTGCTTCTGGCGAAAGGGGTGATGCTCAACGCCGTCGTCGAGTTGGTCGTCGATCCGGAGATCCTGGTGCTACGGATGACGGCGCGCGTGACCGAGACCCTCGCCCGTGGCGAGCCGGTGCGGCGCGACGACAACCCCGAAGCCTTCTCTCGGCGCTTGGTGGCGTACTCGACTGAGACGGCGCCGCTGACACGGTACTACGCTGAGCGAAGCCTCCTACAGCCTATCGACGGGATGCGACCTGTCGACGAAGTCTTCGACGAGATCACCCGTGCCCTCGACGCGTCGGCGGGCGCTCGTGCTCCGAAGAACGGAGAGGCCTAGTGTCGAGGCAAGCCGAAGCGCCCTTCCCGGGAGCGACTCCGGAAACCCGTCCCGGGCCAGCGATCCCGGCATGGCGGACCATCGCGCGACAGGGCATCGCGCAGGCGCGCAGGGTTCACGACAGAACGATGCGGATGCAGGAGACGCTGCTCAACGTGACCACGGATGCGGCACTCGTTTCCTGGTCGGGCGCCCGCGACGTGAGCCAGCGCATGGTGACCTTCGCCGACGTTAACGTGACGGCGGCCCTCGACCACGCGGAGCGCGTGCTTCAGGCGCGAACACCCCGAGAGGCCGGCGTTCTGCATCAGGAGTACCTCCGCGACCAGGCTCGATGCGTGGCGCAGCAAACGCGCGAGATCCACGATCTCGCCGCGAAGGCTCTGGGCGAGGCACTCGGCGCTGTCGTGCCGACGAAGTAGGCGGCAGATGGTGCGTCGGTTGAATCACAACAGGAACTTGGCACTTGGACTTTAACTCCGCGCCCGTGAGACGCGCCTCCCGCGGGAGCGAGCAGACTGCGAGCTTCCGGTACGGCGCCGTGCGGAGCATCTCGCGGCAGCACTTCCACCGCATCGCCTACGTCGAGTGGGGTGATCCGGCGAGCGAGCGCGTGATCGTCTGCGTGCACGGCCTGAGCCGCCAGGGGCGGGACTTCGATGACCTCGCCCGTGCCCTGGCAGCAAAGGGGTACCGCGTGGTCTGCCCGGACCTCGTCGGTCGCGGCCGGAGTGGCCGGCTGCATAACCCCGACGATTACGCCCTGCCGCAATATGCCGTCGATATGACGGTTCTGCTCGCCCATGTCGGCGCACCGCAGGTGGACTGGGTCGGCACCTCGCTCGGCGGGCTCATCGGCATGATCCTCGCGGGCATGCCCGAGTCTCCGATCAGGCGTCTTGTCATCAACGATATCGGGCCTTTCCTGCCCTGGGCGGCGCTCCGGCGCCTGGGCGACACGATCCGCGAGGCGACCCGGTTCTTCGACTCTATCGATCAGGCCGAAGCCCATCTCCGCCGGGTATTGGCGCCGTTCGGAGCGCTGACTGACGCCCAGTGGCGGCACCTGACCGAGCACAGCCTCTTGCCCCGCTCTGGCGGTGGGTACGAGCTGCACTACGATCCCGGCATCGGCGATGCGTTCCGGCCAGGACGGGTCTACAACGTGAGCCTGTGGACCTACTGGGACGCCATGCGCTGCCCAGCGCTCGTGCTGCGAGGAGAGACCTCCGATCTCCTGCTGGCGCGGACAGCGACCGAGATGGTGCAGCGACGTCCGGGGACGGAGCTTGTTGAGATCCCGGGCTGCGGGCACGCGCCCGCGCTGCTCGATCCTGACCAGATCCGCCTCGTCGTGGAATGGCTGACGCGATGAGCCCCCTTGTGCTCTTCGCGGCGAGTCCTGGCGGATGGGCGGATCCGCCGGGAAATCACCTGCCAACCGATCAGCGTGGAGGTATCGCACAATGCCGAATTCAATTCCGAATGGTCCTCTCCGGTTGCGCCGCGCCGATCTGTTCCGCGAGCAGGCCTACATCGACGGCGCGTTCGTAGCCGCCGATAGTGGCGAGACCGTCGTGGTAGATAATCCAGCCACGGGCCGGGTCCTGGGCCACGTGCCGAGGATGGGCACGGCCGAGACCGAGCGCGCCATCAAGGCGGCCGAGGTGGCGCTACCCGGCTGGCGGCAGCGCACCGCCAAGGAGCGCGCCACGATCCTGCGCCGCTGGTTCACCCTGATCATGGAGAACCAGGAGGATCTGGCGGCGATCATGACCGCCGAGCAGGGCAAGCCGCTTGTTGAGAGCCGCGGCGAGATCGCCTACGCGGCCTCCTTCATCGAGTGGTTCGCCGAGGAAGCAAAGCGCATCTACGGTGACGTCATCCCGGCCCACGGACCGGACAAGCGCATCGTGGTGCTCAAGCAGCCGATCGGCGTCTGCGCGGCGATCACGCCCTGGAACTTCCCGGCCGCGATGATCACCCGCAAGGCCGGTCCCGCGCTGGCGGCGGGCTGCACCATGGTGGTGAAGCCCGCGAGCCAGACGCCGTTCTCGGCCCTGGCACTGTGCGTGCTCGCCGAGGAGGCCGGAATCCCCGAAGGTGTGCTCTCCTGCGTCACCGGCTCCGCGGCGGCGATCGGCGGCGCGATGACGGCAAGCCCGATCGTGCGCAAGCTCTCCTTCACCGGCTCGACCGAGATCGGCCGCGAATTGCTCGCGCAATGCGCGCGGACGATCAAGAAGACCTCGATGGAGCTCGGCGGGAACGCGCCCTTCATCGTCTTCGATGACGCGGACCTCGACCTCGCGGTAAAGGGCGCCATCGCCTCGAAGTACCGCAACGCCGGACAGACCTGCGTCTGCGCCAATCGCATCCTGGTGCAGGAGGGAGTCTACAACGACTTCGCGGAGCGCCTCGCGGCAGCGGTGCGGGCGATGCCGGTGGGCGACGGCTTCGCGGACGGCACGCTGATCGGCCCGCTCATCGATGCCAAGGCGGTCGCCAAGGTCGAGGAGCACGTCTCGGACGCGGTGGAGAAAGGCGCCCGTATCCTCACGGGGGGCAAGCGCCACGCCCTCGGCGGCGGCTTCTACGAGCCGACCATCCTCGCCGACACCACCCCCGCCATGCGGATCTTCCGCGAGGAGACCTTCGGGCCGGTGGCGCCCCTGTTCCGCTTCCGTACCGAGGCGGAGGCGGTGGCACTGGCCAACGACACCGAGTTCGGGCTCGCCTCCTACTTCTACGGCCGCGACATCGGCCGGGTCTGGCGGGTGGCGGAGGCGCTCGAGTACGGCATGGTGGGGATCAACGAGGGGATCATCTCGACCGAGGTGGCGCCCTTCGGCGGCGTCAAGGAGAGCGGGCTCGGCCGCGAGGGCTCGCATTACGGCATCGAGGACTACCTGGAGGTCAAGTATCTCTGCATGGGAGGCATCTCCTGACATTCGCAGGCCATTCACGGTGCAAAGCAAAGAATGACTGCGTTCTGCACCGCGCGTGGCCCGGCTCTGCAACCAAATCTCCGATGCGCGGCGGGCAACGCTCTGTCGATCGGTCTGACCGAGCGCTGCCGCGCCTCCATCAGCATTGACCGCCGCCGAAAGGGGATCGAGGTCGGCGAGGCACGCGCTCAGAACCGCGCGTAGCATGCACCATACACTTGCCGGTTTTCCTTCCTACTTGGCCCGTGAGATGCAGCTCTAGGAGATGAGAGCGATGCCGGCATGACCGGCATCGCTGTAGAACGCATGAAAATAGAAATCTTACATCGCCGACCGTCTGCCGTAAGTCACAACGTAAAAATTATTTTCGTGCATGGAATTTCGGTCGGAGCTTGGGTGTGGAACGAACATTTTCTCCCCTTCTTTGCCGATGCAGGGTTTGAGGCACACGCACTCAGCCTTCGTGGTCATGGCGAGAGCGATGGACACGAAAATATTTCGACCTGGCGCCTGGCGGATTACACCCGAGACCTGGCCGAAGCCGTGCGGCAGATCGGTGGTCCGGCGGTGCTCATCGGCCATTCTCTGGGCGGGGCCGTGGTTCAGAACTGGGTGCGCTGCGGCGGCCACGCTGCTGGCATGGTCCTGCTCGCCTCAGTCCCGCCATGGGGACTGGCGTTGTCAGCGATCCACATGAGCCTGACCACGCCTGATCTCTTCCGGCACGTGCTCACAATGAGCGTCGGCGGCACCGCAAACGGTAGCTTGGGTGCCCTCCGGCGTGGCTTCTTTTCCGAAGACCTCTCCGATGAGCGATTTGAGTACATCCGCGCGCGTGCCGGCCAAGAGTCGGTCTTGATCGGCTCAGAATTGCAAGGCTGGCCGCCCTTTGCCCCACTGCCGTGGCAAGCGCCGCGCACTTTCGTACTTGGAGGCGCAGATGACTGCTTCGTGCCACCTGATGAAGTGCGGCGAACTGGAATCTACTATGGTGCGCGCACAACTATCGTGCCGCACCTCGCCCATACGCTGATGCTGGAGCCGCGCTGGGAAAGCGCTGCTCACCCACTTCTGAAATGGCTCACGGCTCTGCGGTCATAGCCTAGGCTGGGCGATTTGCGTGGACAACGGCACGGGGGAGCGGAGCGAGGTCTATTCTATACTGGAGCTTCTGGAGCTGCATACAACACGCGCCGTTCCATAGGTATTTCTCACATCAATCCGTGCCGTCGAGAGAGGCACTCGCCGACCTCGAAGGTCCGCTGTCCAGTGTCGAGCGGCCATTCCGGCGGCATCGGCTGAAGGTCTGGAAGTGGCGCATTGCTGAACAAGCCGGACGCGAGTTCGGCGGGAAAGCGCGCGTCCTCGGCTCGCATCGGCATCTGACGCCAAGGCGGCTCCAGGGGCTCCTTCGGGCGAGGAAATCCGACACTTCAGATCTCGACCACCAAAGAACCACGTGTAAGATCCGGCTCGACAGCGCAGCTTGTCGCTGATCGGGCGAGGAAACGGGGGCACTGCGCCCTCGTCGATCTCCGTCGTGAGAAACCGACCGTGCGACCTTCGAACCAGCACCACTTCCAGGATGAATTGATCTACCAACCCTAATGGCCCAGATCCACCTCTCCTGGTTCGATCGCCCAGCAGCCAACGTTGCCGCCGCCCTGATCGGTTGCCAATTGCTGGTCGACGGGGTGGGCGGTGTCATTGTGGAAGCCGAGGCCTACGGCCGGTCCGATCCGGCCTCGCACAGCTTCGCCGGACCGACCCGGCGAAACGCCAGCATGTTCGGCCTACCGGGACACGCCTACGTCTACCGCTCCTACGGCCTGCACTGGTGCATGAACATCGTATGCGAGCCAGGGAGTGCGGTTCTCGTGCGGGCGCTCGAGCCGACGCAGAAGATCGACAACATGAGGGCGCGCCGGCGCACGAGCGACATCCGCCTCCTCTGCTCCGGGCCTGGCCGCTTGTGTGAGGCGCTCGCCATTACGGGTGAGTATGACGGCTGGCCACTCGATCGCGCCCCGTTCGAGATGTTGGCGGGAGATCGGCCGGTCACGGTCTCATCCAGCGGCCGTATCGGCATCACGCGAGCCGTCGAGACACCGTGGCGGTTCGTGCTCGCGGGCTCTCGCTTCGTGAGCCGGCCAACCCCGCGCGGCAAGGTTTGGTAGAATTATCAGCTGGTCAGCGCACGAATCCAGCGGCGGAGCCATCGGCGGGAGAGCAGCTCAGCCGTGCTTGAACACGCGCAGATGCGGCGACACGGCCGGGCGGGTCATGGTCATTGTGCTGGCGAGTTCGCCGACAGCACGCGGTCTCTGCGCAAGACGCTCGAACAGCGCCCATCGCGTGGGGCCGTCGAGAACGGAGAGCGCATGGAGTCAAGAGAGTTAGCCACTGCTAACTGTAAGCAAGCACTAACCTAGCAAGGAGGCGGCCGGATCCGCTGCGAAAAGATCGCGCGGTGGCCACCCTCGTCCACCTCCCGCCTTTAGGGCAGCTCTCGTTGGATCTCAGCGCGCAGTACAAAGGGGCGCCCGCAGGCGCCCCGTCACAGTTGCTTAAGTCGAATTTCAATAACCGTAATAGTAGGGGGCAGGACCGTAGTATCCGTAACCGTAGGCCGGGGCTGGGTAGTAGCGGGGCGCTTGGGATGCAGCGATCGCACCGCCAATAATCCCAAGTGCCGCGCCGGCCGCGAGGGCGCCGCCGATCCCGGGGCCCCGTCGGTAGCCGTAATGACGGTAGCCATAACCGGCATGATACCCGTAGCCGCCCCGGTAGCCAGGACGCGCGTCCGCGGTAGGAGCAAGGAGCAAGGAGCCTGCGACGGTTGCGGCCAAAGCTGAAAGAGCCACCTTCTTCACTGTCGTCCCTCGACTGCTGAGTTCGTAGCGCGAGTTAAGCTGGGCCGTAATGAACCAACCCTGAACCCTCCGGGCGGGCTGAACGCAACCCTTGCCTCAACCGCCAGAGCGTTCCGGAGTAGCGGCTTCGCTCGGCGTCACATTGCCGAACGCCCCCAGGCTTGATCACAGCTTGATGTCAGTTGGACGTGTCGAATCGGTTGCGTCCCCTCCCCTGCCTCTCTGCAGCATCCGGCGCTCCGATGTAGCGTCACCGACAGCACCACCGCTGAACGGGAAAGTATGACCCAAAGCGGCCCCTCGCGGCGGATGTCGGGAATGTCCGGTTGCGAGTGAAATGCAGACACTCTGGCCATCGCACGACACACCGGCTCAGGCCGCAGTGCCTCGTCGCGGCGATGCGGGTCGTCATCTTCAGATCGGCTGATCCGTCCCGCTACCGGCACCTGCTCGAAATCACGATGTCGGCGCGGGCGTGCCGAAGTGTTCGGCTGGAGGCGGCAGCTTGTCGACCGACCCTTGTATCATCGGGATTTCAGGCGCGAGCCTGCTCCCCCTGCTGCGCAAGTCTGGCACCGCCCTCCGCGGGTTATGTCGCGGCGGCCGCTCGGAGCGGGAATTGCGGGGTTGCCCCCAGCAGGGGTGGACATCTCCACCGTCTCGCCGCCGAGTTCGCCCGTGCCGCCTGTAGCTCCAACTGAGACGGTTGAGGTCGTCCTCAGCCGCCCCGATTGCGGTACACACCCTCGTCGCCGGCGGCGTCTTCCATCGCATGGCTGGCAGCCTTCGCCAGCTGCTGTTTCAGGGTTGCGAGCGCCTCCTGAGACCAATCGCGCACCTCGGTCACGGCGACCCAGGCATCGACGTAGTGCTGCGGAGCATAGACGTGACCGTAACCCATCGGGGGCTTCGTCGCCATCGCCATGTCGAGAGCGAGTTGGAGAGCCGTCACGAGGGGATACCAGCGCAGCTGCGGCGACACGTCCGGCCCACGCGGAGTCTCCAGCCAAGCCGGCGGGCGATAGACATCGCGAGAGTCGAAGAAGGTCACCGCGTCGCTGGCGTATTGCAGATAGACGACCCGCATCGGCGCCCAGGGGGTGTCCGCGGCCACGCGCGTGCCGTCCTGATTAAGGAACCGCACGAAGCGGCCGTCCCGGAACTCCGGCAGCCAGGCCGGCGAGCCGGGATTGCGGCCATCGGTCAGCGAACGCCAGAGCCGGCTGCCGAACGGGGGGCCGCTCCACATCGCGCCATCGATCGGATCGCCAATCGTCTCGAACAGTTCGACCGAGCTTTCGGAATGCATCGCTCCCAGGCTCAGCCCGTGCAGGTAGAGCCTCGGGCGGCGGTTCCTCGGCAATGTGGTCCAGTAGCGGTAGACCTCCGCGAAGAGAGCGCGGGCCGTGTCCGATCCGTAGTCCGGCTGGACGAGGAGCGACAAGGGGCTCGACAGGTAGGAATACTGCACGGCGACGCTGGCGATGTCGCCGTGGTGCAGGTACTCGACAGCGTTCATCGCCGACGGATCGATCCATCCCGTCCCGGTCGGCGTGATCACGACGAGGATCGAGCGGTCGAAGGCCCCCGCGCGCTTGAGTTCTGCCAAGGCCAGTCGCGCCCGGTCCTGCGCCGTGTCGGCGGCGCGCAAGCCGACATAGACGCGGATCGGCTCGGCTGCCGGACGCCCAGTGACGGCGCCGATCTCCGCCGCACCAGGGCCCGACGCCACGAACTCGCGCCCGGCACGCCCGAGGTCCTTCCATCGGACCAGCGATCCCGGACCGCCCGTCCGCACCGGCTCGACCGGCTGCGGGCGCTCCGGCTCCAGCAGCGCGTCGCGTTCGCGAAACGAGGCGTCGAGCACGTGGAAGGCCGCGCGGAACAACACGCCATTCGCCAGCGACCAGAACGAGACGACCGTGACGGAGACGCCGATTACGGTCGCGACCCGCCCAGGGACGAATCGGCGCGCCCGACCGGCCATGCCGCGGGCTGTCAGCCCGAACAGCCGCACGAGCGCCAGGAGCGCGGCGAAGGTCGCCAAAGCCACCGAGCAGACCTGAAGGGGATGCGCGCTCGCGATGGGCTCCATGTCCATCACCCGGCGGATCGAGTTCTGCCACCCGGCTGCGCGCCACAGGAAGGTTGCGGCGACCGACAGACAGAACGCGGTGACGAGGGCATTCGTCACGCGGATCGCGCGGTCCGCTGGCACCGGCAGTTCCAGGTAAGCCCAGAGCCATCGCCAGGATACGCCGAGGCCATACCCTGTGGCGAAACTCGCGCCCGCCAGCACTCCCTGGGTGAGCGCCGTTCGCGGAACGAGAGACGGGGTCAGGGCCGCCGCGAAGAAAAGGGTACCAAACGCCACACCGACGCCCGACAACCCGCGTGCCCGGCGCCAGAGCAATGCGGCCGCATGGGCGGCGAGGCGCGCCACCCGAGAGCGATCCTGGGACGCTCCTCGTTCCGGGTGCGCCGATGGCAGGTTGCGCGATCGCACGAAAGGTCTCCGGCAGGGTCCGAACGGGCGGCGCCAAGGCCGAGCGCCGGCCGTACTCACCAAAGGTCGTGAACGGCTAAGTCGATGAAGTCGGGAACAAGCTCGTAGCAGAATATGACCCGGCGCTCGCTCGGATCCCAATAGGCGTTGGGATATCTGCAGGCTTCACCCTCGATCACGATGTCCTTCGGAAGAAGCAAGCTAGATTGGGCGAAATCGCGAACGACTTCCAGGATCCCGGCCGTCTCGAGGACATGCCGGTATGCCGCGATCCTCCCGCTCGCGTCTGCATACGTTACGGAGATCCTGCCCCCCGGCTTCGGCGCCAAATGAAGCAAGCCCTCCAGGAACGATGGCTTCGCGGCGGCCGGCCTGAAATGCGGCTGCAACAAGCGGACCCAGGAGGTCTCTGCTCTCTCGAAGTCCGCGTGGCAGGTTTCCTTCCGCTCTGCGGGCAGACCTGCTTTGACCGCTACGCCCCAGAACAGGTCCGGGTCCGAACCTACCATCAGGCAGATGATCTGGTAGGCACGTTGCTTGTCGAGGCCATGCGCCCCGTAGAAAGCAAGCCCTTGCCTCTGCTGTAGATTGCGTTCGCCGATCAGATAATGGCCGCGCGCGGCATCGATCAGAACGCGATGGGAGAAGTCGCTGCCGATGTGCAGAAGCGCAAGAGTGGCGAAGATGTCGACCGCACCCTCCTCCCGTCCGAGCACCGGCAGGTCGAATTCGCTGACGGCAGCGTGCCCAAGCTCGTGCGCCAAGACGAAGAGCGCATTGCCGACCACGAATTCGGTGACTTCGCTCCGTTGGCGCGCGTCGAGGCTCCGAACGGACGGGCTGGCTTCCGCAAGAGCCTCTGCGACAGCCCCGAGTCTTGATCCGTCTGCCCCTTGTGCGGCTGCGCTCCCGAAACGGGTGGTCGGCGCGAGAGTCACCATGATCGACACGAATATGATCCGGTGGAGTGTCATGCGAGCGGCCCCATCCTGAGCAAGTCCTAAGGTGCATGACTTCATTCAAGAATAATCATTTCATCTCCGATGGACAACAGTATTCGCACAGAGCAAGGCGTCATACTCCTTCGAGCAGTCGGTCTAGGTCGAATGTCGGGCGCCGTCCCACATCCGGACCATGTTCGGCCAGGAAGACGTCCGCACAGCGGCGCCCCTCGTCGCGCAGCATCGTCAGGAAGGGCCATTCCGCATTGAGCTTCGACGAGGAGCCGAGGCCCGCCACGACGTCGCTCGCGATGCGATGCATGCGCATCGCGGCCCATTTCGCTCCCTCCGAGTTGTCCGCTGGGGCGACCTGCCGCAGCAGGGCCATCATCCGCAGTTCCTTGAGCAGGACCGCGTTGAAGGAGACCTCGTTCAGCCGGTTCAGGATCTCCCGGGCCGACTGGGGAGAGCCAGGACGCTCGACCGGATTAACTTGAACGATGATGGTGTCCTGCGACACGCACTCGCGCACGAGCGGGGTGATCGTCGGGTTTCCTGAGTACCCGCCGTCCCAGTAGTACTCGCCGTCGATCTTCACCGCCTGGAACATCGTCGGCAGGCAGGCGGAGGCGAGAAGCACCTCGGCGGTGATGTCCGCGTTGCGGAACACGCGGCCGCGGCCCGTATGGACATTGGTGGCGGTGACGAACAGCTTGATCGCGCTGCGAGCAATCCTCCCGAAATCCACCGTGGCGGCAAGGACCCGTTCGAGCGGGTTGAACCCTCCCGGATTGAGATCGTAGGGCGAGAACACCCGGGCCATCAGGTCCACGGCGAGATAGAGAGGCGAGTGATCGAGGGTCCAGCGACCGAGCATCACGTCGAGCGGGCTGCGCCGGAAGGGACTGAAGCACGCCGCGCGCGAGACGCCGTCCCAGAAGGCTTCCAGCGCCGCGCGGGCGCCGGCACGCCCGCCCCGCTCATATCCGTCGATGAGGACCGCCGCGTTCATGGCTCCGGCCGACGTCCCGGAGATGCCGTCGATCCGCAGCCACGGCTCCTCCATCAGGCGGTCGAGCACGCCCCAGGTGAAGGCCCCGTGCGCGCCGCCGCCCTGCAGGGCCAGATCGATCAGGACCTGATCCCGCTCTCCCGGTATGATGGCGCCGCGCGACATGTGATCCACATCCTCATCTGGCATGGGCGAGTCTCGAAATTGCAGCTTTCGTTGCAGACCGCGAGTAGTCTGCCGTATCCGGCCGGCGTCGGGATCGCGATGCGTCGCGTCGATATCTTTCGCTGGCGAAGAGCCGCGACGGCATGACTCGCTCTGCACGAGGAGATGCTGCACGATGTCGGAGTCCGCCAAGCCAAGCGTTGCCGTACCGGCGATCTGCGCCCTGATTCTGGCCGGTGCGGCACTCCATCTCGCCCGGACCGTGTTCGCGCCGGCGGCGTTCGCCCTCTTCGTCATCGCCGTCGTGTGGCCGCTGCAGAGCCGCCTGGAGCGCGTCGTGCCGAAGGCCCTGGCCCTCTCGGCCAGCGTGCTGGCGACCCTCATCGTCGTCACGGCTTTCGGATCCCTGACCGCGTGGGCCTTCGGCAGGACGGTTCGGTACGTGGTCAACGATGCGCCGCATCTCCAGGCCGTCTATCTGCAGCTGTCGGACTGGCTCGAAACTCACGGCGTCGTTCTGGCCGGGCTCTTCGCCGAACACTTCGATGTCCGCTGGCTGATCCGTCTTCTCCCAGAAGTCGCGAGCCGGATCAGCAACATGACGGCATTTCTGTTCGTCATCCTGATCTACGTCATCCTGGGTCTGTCCGAGGTCGACGAGGTCGCGCGAAAGCTCCACACCCTGGATGATCACGGAATCGGACGGGCGCTCCTCGCGGGCGGAGCCGAAACCGCCGCGAAGCTCCGCCGCTTCGTCGTGGTGCGCACCCTGATGAGCCTCACGACGGGCCTCCTCGTGTGTGCATTCGCGGCCGCCATGGCGCTTCCCCTCGCTCTCGAGTGGGGGGTCATCGCCTTCACGTTGAACTACATCCCGGTGATCGGATCCGCGGCCGCGACCGTGCTCCCGACCGTGTTCGCCCTGGCCCAGTTCGTGTCCTGGGAAATCGCCCTCGTCGTCCTCGTGGGTTTGAATCTGATCCAGTTCTTCATCGGGAATTTCGTTGAACCGAAGGTGGCAGGCAGCAGCCTGTCGATCTCGCCCGTCATCGTGGTTTTCGCCGTTTTTCTGTGGACATTCCTTTGGGGAATTGCCGGCGCCTTCATCGGCGTCCCGATCACGATCGCCGGCCTGACGATCTGCGAGCAGTTCCCGTCGAGCCGCTGGATCGCGGAATTGCTGGGATCTCCCAAGGGGACAGCGAGCCGCGCGTCGCCCTGATGAGCGGGGGGCGGGCGTCTCCGGCGCCGTTCGCGCCCGAGCGTCGGACCGGACTGAGGCGGGTCGCATCGGCACGATGACCTTCTGATGACGTGCGGACGGTGTGCGCGGGCGCCTCTCAGAACGACCCCAAGGTCGAGCCGAGGGTAATCAGCACGACCAAGGCGATCAGGGCCCCGACGATCCCGACCATCACGATGTCGAAATAGCCTTCCTTGTGCGTCGCGCCGCACAAGACGAGCAGCGTCACCACGGCGCCGTTGTGCGGCAGTCCGTCGAGGGTGCCCGCCCCGACCACGGCCACGCGGTGCAGGAGCGCCGGGCTAATCCCCTGCTCGTGCGCCAGCCGCAGATAGGTCTCGCCCAGGGCATCGAGGGCGATGGTCAGGCCGCCCGTGGCCGATCCCGTCAGTGCGGCGAGCACGTTCGTCGCGACGGACAGCGACACGAGAGGGCTGCCGCCGATCGAGAGCATCCACTCCCGGACCACGCCGAAGGCCGGCATCGCCGCGACCACCGCCCCGAAGCCGACGAGGCTCGCGATGGTGACGGCCGGCAGGGCGGAGGCGTTCACGCCCGCATCCATGCTGTCGCGCAGCGCCGGCAGCCTGCTGCGGTTCAGGAGCACGAGCACAACGATTCCGGCGATTAGCGCGACGGCGACGGACCACACGCCGCCGACGGCCGTAAGCGTGGTGCGCCCCCAGCGCTCCTCGGCGAGGAAGGCGGCGTCCAGCCGCGGCAGCACGGCGAGCGTCATCCCGAGATTGACGAGGGCGACCACCGCGATGGGCAGCGCCGCCACCCGGAGCGGCGGGCTCGTTTCGCTCCGGTGGCCGTGCCGCGCCTCGGCCGGATCGAACTCGCGCGCCGTGGTGGCGAGTTCGCGCAGGCGTGGGTCGCCGGCCACGTCCCGGGCGTCCGGGGCGGGGCCGTAGCCCTCGCCCGCCCGGCGTGCCGCCGCCTCGCGCCGCCCGAGCCACCACAGCCCGAACGCCAGCATGATGGCGGAGGCGATGAGCCCGAGGCCCGGCGCGGCGAAGGGCGTCGTGCCGAAGAACGGCATCGGGATCGCGTTCTGGAGCGCCGGGGTGCCGGGAAGCGCCGACATCGTGAACGTGGAGGCCCCGAGCGCGATGGCGGCGGGCATGAGCCGGCGCGGCACGTCGGCCTGCCGGAAGAGAGCGTGCGCCATCGGCGCCAGGACGAAGAACGCGACGAACAGGCTGACGCCCCCGTAGGTCACGACGGCGCCGGACAGGACGACGGCGGGCACCGCCCGGTGCCGACCCAGCCGGGCCGTGACGGCCTTGGCGATGGCGCGAACCGACCCGGAATCGTCCATCAGCTTGCCGAACAAGGCGCCGAGCAGGAAGAGCGGGAAGAACTGGGCGAAGAAGCGGGCTCCCGCCCCCATGAAGGTCTGGGTCCAGTGGGCGAGCAGCGGCTCTCCCGCGAAGAGGGCGGCGACGAGCGCTCCGGCCGGGGCCAGCAGCAGGACGCTCCAGCCCCGGTAGGCGAACCACACCAGCAGCCCGAGCCCGACCAGGATGCCGAGCAGGCCGAGGCCGGTGCTGGAAGCCAGAGCGGTCATGCGCAGCTCCGCAAGGCGGCGGTCGGCCCCGGCTACTCGGCGATCGTCCGGCTGGGCTCGGCCCGATACGCCGCGGCACGGACCTGCTCCGGGGCGGCCTTCCCTTTGGTGCCCGGCATGATCTCGAAGCGCGGATCGAAATCCACCATCGTCGCGGCCAGTTGGGCCAGAATGCCCGCGTCGCCCTGAACCGTCGCGGTCCCGTCGGCGATCTGCGCCTCCAGGGTCTTGGCCCCGATCATCGTCTGCTCGAGAGCCGAGCGGTTGAGGGTCAGGGTCAGGTCCGGCTTCTCGGCCTGGAACCCCGCGATGTTGGTCAGCGTCGCGTTCTCCAGCTCGATGACGAAGCGCTCGCCGTTGTCCGGCGTGACCAGGTTGATGGTGAAGCGCATCCCCTCCGCCTTGCGGCTGTCCATGCGGATGGCGAGGAAGTTCAGGAACAGCTCGGTCGTCATCGCCCGCACCACGTCGGGGCTGCTCGAACTCGCCGTCTCGCCCTCCGGAATGCCGGTCCGAAGCTCGTAGGCCCCGGCCAGAAAGCTGTTGCGCAGGCCGGGATTCTCCTGCTGGTAGCCGATCTGCTCGAAAATGTCGGCCAAGAGCTCCTTGGCGGCCCGGTTGCGCGGCTCCGCCTGGACGAGCTTGTTCACGATCTCCTGGGCCAGCAGGTACTTCCCCTCGTCGTGCAGGCGGCGGCCGCGGGCGAGGATCGCCTCCGCGCCGCCCATCATCTCGACGTAGAGGGGGGCGCTCTCGGAAGGGGCGAGCGGGATCAGCGTCGCCGGGTTGCAGTCCCAGAAGCCGAGGTAGCGCTGGACGACGCCCCGGCTGTTGTGCTCCGGTGAGCCGTGATAGCCGCGGCAATGCCACGTCTGCTGCAGGCTCCGCGGCACCTCGTAGACGGTGTGGATCTCGTTGATCGTCACGCCCTGGTTCGCGAGGTGAAGCACCTGGTTGTTCATGTGGGCGTAGAGGTCGCGCTGCGCCCGCAGCACCTCCTGGATCCGCGCGTTGCCCCAGCGCGGCCAATGGTGGGAGGCGAACATCACCTCGGCCTCCATGCCGAAGCGGTAGAGCGCCTCGTTGATGTATTTCGACCAGTTGAGGGGATCGCGCACCGGGGCGCCCCTCAGCGTGTAGATGTTGTGCAGCGACGCGATGACGTTCTCCGCCATCCAGAGCGCCTTCATGTCCGGGAAGTAGGTGTTCATCTCGCGGGGCGCTTCGGTGTTCGGCGTGTTCTGGAAGATCATCCGGACGCCGTCGACCTCGAACTCCTCGATGGAATCGACGACGTGCCGGGTCGGAGCGATCAGGCCGGTGGCGCCGGCCGAGACGCGCTGGCCCAGGCCCTGCCCGACATAGCCGTGCGGTCCCGCCGGCAGGAGCAGCCCGTACTGATAGAACAGCCGCCGGTTCATGGCGTTTCCGGCGTAGACGTTCTCGGCCACCGTGTGGGCCATGAAATCGGCGGGGGCGATCACGGGCACGCGGCCGGACCGGACCTCCTCCTCATCGAGGATGCCGCGCACCCCGCCCCAATGGTCGCCGTGGGTGTGGGAGTAGATCACCGCCGAGATCGGACGCCCCTCACCCACATGCGCCTGGAACAGCCTCCAGGCGGCCCGCGCGGTCTCCTGGCTGATGAGCGGATCGAACACGATCCACCCCGTCCTCCCCCGCACCATGGTGAGATCGGAGAGATCGAAGCCGCGCACCTGGTAGATGCCGGGGACGACCTCGTAGAGCCCGTAATTGTTGTTGAGCCGCGAGATCCGGACCAGCGACGGGTGGATGCTGTCGAACTCGTCCTGCGCGTCGAGGAAGCGGAATTGCTGCATGTCCCAGGCGAGGTGGCCGGCCTCGGCCGGGATGGTCATGGCGGTCATGGGGGCGATCAGCCCCTTGCGCTGCTCCGCGAAATCCCTGTCGTCCGCGAAAGGGAGGGTTGCTCGTGCCCGGCGCAGCACGTCGCGCGTGAAGGTGGAGGGCGGCTTGCCCTGCGGGTGAAAATGCCCCTCGGGGGGAGGGACGCTCGCGGCTCCCTCGGCCCGGGCGACGCCTTCCCCCCACGCGAAGCTGCCAGCGACCGAGAAGGCCGCTCCTGCGCTCGGAAGCGCCTTGATGAACTCGCGTCTCGTCGACATGGGGCAGCTCCGTCCCGGGCCAAGCGAATTCGGTTCATCGCCTCGCGGCTCGCCAGAGTGCCGGAAGGCCGGGGCTGACCGGCCGCGGCTGCCGCCGCCGACAGCGCTCGCGGGACAGGCGATCAGCGCCACGCACAGACGCGGCGTCCCCGCCGCCACCAGCAGACCCTGCGACGGCGGCGGCGCGGGACGACGACGACGGCCTGGGCCTTCTCGACGAGGGCGTCGTCGTTCGCGTCGCCGACGGGCCCTGCCCTGAGAAGCACGGCCTCCGCGGCGCTCGGCACCAGAGCCAAGCCGGCGGCCGTGATGACGGCGCACGAAACGTCCCTGAGCACGGCGCGACGATGCAGCGATGCCATGGCCGATCTCCTTGTGCTGGTTGTGCTGGAACTCGGATGTCCGTCGCCGAGCGGGCGCGGAAGGCGGGCCGGCCGCCTGCGCCTCGGAGGTCCGCAGCGGATCCTCATCACGCCGTCGCGCCCAGATGGGGCGGCGGAACGGCCGGGGTCGCCTGCGCCCTCCCCGACAGGCCGACCCAGCACCACGTCGCCCCGGCGGCGATGAGGTCGCAGGACACGAACAATCCGATCGCCCACAGGCCCGAATACGGCCATTGCGCGATGAGGGCGGCGCCCAGCAGGACCGAGAGCACGGCGAACAGGATCACCGCGGCTCGGGACGTCTGCACCTCGTGCGCGACGGCCCAGATCGACCGGGCGATTCCCGAAGCGATCAGGGTCGCCCCAAGAACCAGCGTGAGGGCGAGCGACGCCTCGAGCGGTCGGACGATCGCGTAGAGCCCGCCGAGGAGGTACAGCAGGCCGGCGAGGACCCGAACGGCGCGGGACCGCCAGATCTCGGCCTCCTTCGGTCTGGCGAGAGCCTCGGCGATCTCGCCGAGGCCGGCCACCAGCAGGAGAACGCCGAACCAGAGCGTGCTGGCGATCGTGAACGCCACCGTCATGGAGAGGCCGACGAGGCCGAGGACCAGCAGTAGGACCCCGACCGCGACGAACCACCAACGGTTCCGCCCTGCATCGGCGGACGCATTTCCAAAGGCTGCCGTGCCGCTCATACGGCACCTCCATCATGTCGTGTGACGCCAAATCGGGGGGTGCAGACGTCTGACATGAGCTGCAGTCCCGCGCTTGATCGGCTGGGACAACGTCAGCTTACGGAGGAGCGGGCCGCACGGGGCCGCAGACGGGTGCCCTTTCGGCACGGCCGCAACAGAAAAGCGGTGATGCGAGCGGTCCGATGCTGTTCGAGACGTCTGCTACTGGATGGCGAGCTGCCCCTCCGACCGAGCCGCTCGAAGGTCTGGAAGTGGCGCATAGCCGAACAGGTCGGACGCGAACTCCTGACCCGAAGCTGTCCCTCGCTACGTATGCCGGAACGTTCAGTCGCGATAGGTTTTCAGACGGCTCGTCACCCGAGATCACGAAAGCCATTCCGGCCACGTCATAGCGTCAGTGATACCCTGGTCCTGTGAGGCCAGCCAGGCCAGCACGTTCGCCTATGGCAGTTCGGTAGTGAACTCCTCAACCGCTTACCCCTGCGTTCTGATTCAGGTTGTGGGGCGATCGGGCTATGATGGAGCGCATTGACCACACAATCGCCCATCGCACCGCCGCCTTAGAGATCCTGAGAATCGGTGCGACGCTTGATCGATGACCATTTGCTGTCATGTGACAGATTATTTATTACTTCGATTCGCTTTTTGCACATTCTTGATTGGACATCGAGGACTGTATGTCGATGTTGTATTTACTGATTATCTGATATAACATGCAATCACGCTGCGACCTCTCGCGCGACGCGTCGCTAGTTCGGCCGCTGATCCGATCGTCACTCTCCGCAGGAGTCCTCCTTGCCCTTCTCTGCTGACCACGGCCACCAGCCGACGCCCAAGCGCCTCGCCCAATCCGGCCTGATTGCCGCTCGCGGCTATGGCCGCACCACGCGTATCAGCACCCCGCCGCTCGATAACCTGCTCGCCCGCGGCGGTCTCGACCCGGACGGGATCCGCGCCCGAGCGCTGTGGACGGCCGGCGATCGTCTTCGCAACATGGCCCGCGTCGCGGCAGCCTCCGGCTACGGGACTGCCCGCCTCGACGGCATGCCGGGTGCTGCTCCCGGTCCCCGCGCCCCGATCACCGAAGCTGTCGAGCGCAGCAGCCGCGCCCTGCTCGATGCTGCGGCGCGGATAGATCCCGCCGACTGGCAGGTCGTGCATCTCGTGGTGGTCGAAGAGGCTCGCCTTGAGGAGGTTGGCAGAAACATGGGCTTCGGCCGCAAGAGTGCGGCACTCTCGGCTGCTAAGGCTTCACTCCGCCGCGGCCTCGCGAGCCTCGTCATTGCATGGAAACTGCTTCCGCCCACCGAGGCACCGTTATCCACGACACCATTCACACCGCGGTGATTGGTTTGTGTTGCACATAGATTGACATTAGGAACCCTGATCAGGTACGAATACGTATCTTCCCGTGTTGCGCCTGATTGCGGGCTCGTCCTGATGATGAGCCGCCGCGCAACTCGCTCCGTTTCAGATCGAAGATGGGCCGCCTTACCGAGGCGGTTTTTAGCCGTCCCTGTGGGAGTGCCCGTTGTCCGCGAATGATCACCGATTGGACCTTCTGACCGACCTCGCCGAGATCGGCTGCTTCGTGAGCTGGCCACCCCGCCGAGTGCAACACCGCGCCCTGTCCGGCGACCTGCTCACCTTCAAGGTTGGTCACCACACCTGCGCCCACCGCAGCACCCCGCGGGAGTGGGCGGCCTGCACCGAGCGCGGCCCTTGCCGACCATCACCGGATCCGCAGTGTCGCCTGATGCCCGTGATTTGAGCCCCGCGGATCGCTTCGGCCCGTGGGACCTCGCCATCTCCTCCGTCGAGCGCATCGCCCGGCTCCGCGCCCTCCGAGCCATCGCCCACCTGCACGCCGGTCCTCGCGCCGAGGCGCTGTGCAGCCGTCTGCGGGACGCCGAGCACGATCCCGCAGCCCTTCCCGGGGCAATGGCCGCCCTGGACCACCTCACCGCTGTCGGTCGGCGCCGCATCTTGGCGAGCTTCGCCGCCATCCACCGCCGGAGCCCGGCAGCCCACTCTTCCAACAGCCTGTCCCCGAACAGCCCATGAGCCAGCTTAAAACCCGCCTCTCGCGCCTTGAGGCGCAGCGTGCCGCTCGGCCCGTTCCCTTCGGGGTCTACGCCTTCGAGGGCCCCCTCAACATCGCCGAGGATGAGGCGGCGGCGTTCCTCCGTTCGTGCGGCCACAACCTCGGCCAGCATGTCATCCTGCGGCAAGTCGTGGCGGCCGAGAGTGGGGAGCCCGTCGACCTACCTTGGCGGGATCTCACGCCCTTGGTGCGCTGAGGGCTGGCCAATGCCACCGCTGCGCGTCCGTCTCGCCAAGCTGGAGGCTCTCATCTGCAGCCTCCAGCCGACGATCCGGCTCTTCTTCTGCGATGGTCCGGCCGGAGAAGCGGGCGACGAGAGCAGGGCCTTCCTGCGCTCCCGCGGCCACGATCCGCAGCCGCACGACATCGTCGTCAGGTTCATCGGCGCGGAGAACGGCAAGCCGAAGGATCTGCCCTGGCGGGATCGCACTGCAACCCTGCGCGGGCGGAGCCCAGACGCCGGATAAGCCGGTCAACATCATGTGCTGTGGCTGTACCCAACCTGATTTTACAGCCACCTCATCAAGGATCAACCGAATGCCAGGCAAAGGACGCCGCTTCGAACGCGGCCAGAGCGGCAACCCCGCGGGAAAGCCGAAAGGCGCCCGAAGCAGGACGACACTCGCTCTTGAGGCCCTGCTGCAGGGTGAGGCGGAGTGCATCACCCGCAAAGCCATCGAGTTGGCCATGCAGGGCGACACGGTGGCGCTGAGGCTGTGCCTCGAACGCCTGATCCCGGTCAGGAAGGACCGGCCGGTGCCGTTCGGGCTGCCGGCAATCGAGAGCCCCGCCGACCTCACCAAGGCGACGGCCGCGCTCCTCGACGCGGTGGCGCGTGGCGACCTCACGCCCTCCGAGGCTGCCGAACTCGGCAAGCTGGTGGACGCCCACCTGAAAGCGATCGAAGCGACCGAGTTCGCGGCCCGCCTTGCCGCCCTCGAACAGTCACAGTCGAAGCACGGAAGGTGCTAGTGCCCAGGTTATTCGACCGCTTGGCTCGCCTTGAGGCCGTTCACGCCGATCAGACCAGGGACGCCGCCCCGCCCGGGATGCTGGGCACCCTGATCAGCGCCTGCGCCATCGCCCTCGGCGGCTATCCGCTGCCGTCCCATCCGTGGCCGTCGCGTTTCATGGACTCGCCGAGTGACGGCTTCGCCCGCGCTCTCGGCTTCGCGGACGATGAGGATCTCCGCGAGCAGATCGAGGCTCATCCGAACCTCTGGGGGAAGCGCTTCGACCTCGCGATCACCGCGATGTTCCGCACTCAGGGCGTCGGCCGGGAGGCGGCGGGCGAGGCAGAGCAGTTCCGGGCGCTGGTGCGCATCCTCGGCTCGGTGAGCAAGGACCGAGGCTGGATTGGCGCGAGGAACGCACAGGCCACCGTCGACGATTAGATGAGGTCTGCCGGTTTCGATCCTGCGGCGATCCGGGCGGAGGCGCGGTCGTGAGTACCATCGGCCGGTTCCCGGGTGCGCAGGTACCGACGTCGCAGTACCGCTTCATCCGCAGCATCGGCTTCGTCGGCGACCTGGAGGTGATGCTCGCCCTTGTCGGCACCGATGACACGGCGCCGATCGCCGTGCTCCTGCGCCACGGCACCTTCCTGCACGAAGCCGCCGCGCGTCCGCTCCAAGTTCCAGCCGCGTCGCGGTGGGCACGCTAGGCGGCCAAGTTCTGCAACTACGCCCCGCCCCCGTCCACGCGCGCCGCGATGATCCTCGACGCCGTCGGGATCGGCTGGCTGCGGATCAGCCGCTAACCCAGCACCCAGGTGGGGAAAAGATTTCCCCACCCGCCACACGCCACCTGTACAAAGAGTTTGTACAAAGCTGCAGCAACAGTGCAGCACGGGCAGGGGAAAAATTCCCCCTCGACGGGGAAAAATTCCCCCTCGACGGTGTAAGAGTTTCCCCTTCACAAATTGAAGCGGATTAGCACTTGCGTAGCGTTGGGCACGTGTATTAGATTGGTCGCGTTGTGGGGGCCGGCACACCAATGCCGGTCCTTCTGGGTCCCGCCGCAGGTCGGCCCCGCGCGTTGCACCTTGAGGCAATGGCGCTGCACGACAAACTCATCAATGAAAACTTGGAGGCAAGCGTGCCTGAGCCCCGCCGGAGGCTGAATCCGCTCCACCCTCGCATCGACGAAGGCGTACGACTGTACACGGTCCTCTCGGACCGCGATGCCCGCCGCTTCGACGACTACGCATTCTCTGTCCGCGAGCGCAGTCGCGCCAAGGTCTTGCGCGAGTTGGCGTTGATCGGCCTCGCCGTGAAGCTGAAAGAGCTGAAGATCTCAAGCTGACAAGCCGCGCTTCCGCGCATCCTATCAACACTCAATCGAGAACGAAGGCCCGGCGCGCCGGCTCCGTCAAACGACGGCAGGATTATCGCGTCGGCACGGAATCACTATGTCTTTTGAAAAGAGCAAATAAGCCCAGCAGCCATCCCCATCTCCCCAGATGATGGGCTGCCGGGGCTTCGATGATCTAGGAGTGTCTACCGCAATGTCGGAAGATTTCTACACCGCCGACGTGGCAGCGGCAACCCTTGCCGCCAAGTTCGGCGTTAGCCCCGAACTGGCGCTTGTCATTGCCGACCTCGCTTGCCTCGGACCGAGGGAGGCGCGGCGATGAGCGTCGTCTACCACTACACCGACACGGCACGGCTGCCGTGGATCCTGAGGTCGGGCGAACTCCGTCCCGGCAACAATCGAATTGGGGGATTCCCCGATCCGGATTTCCTCTGGGCAACGACCTCTCCCGTTGGTGAACGCACCGCCGCTGCCTCAATGCAAGCGCTGCGCGCCGGGTTGACCCGCCTCGTGCGCTTCGTCCTGCCGGCCGAGGGGTTCGACACGTGGCCCGAAATCGTCCGCGCCTACCCCGCCTGGACCCGCGAGCACGTCGCGCGCCTGGAGCACGCCGCGAAAGGAAAGAGCCGCCCGCAGGACTGGCGGTGCCGGGTTCAGCCGCTGCCGGCCGAGGTATGGCTCGGGATCGGGACCCGCAGCTTCACGGACACCCGATGGCTGCCGTTCGACTCGAAATGTGTCGCGGAGCAGTTCGGCGAGCGAGCGCTCGGGCTCTGGTTTGGAAGCAAGATCTACATCTCTGAGGAGGTGGAGCACCCTTCCGGTGCCACTGGCTACAGCGTCACGGTTGGCACCCGGAGGGCAGCATGAACTCGCCCTCGCTCCTCGTCGAGACGATCACCACCCGCGACTCCGTGCTGGAGCATTCGGATGGGTCGTGGGTGACGCTGCCGCGCCCGCCGCTCGGCCTCGGCTGGGTGATCGCCGACAGCAGCCGTGAGCGCCACACCGTCTGGCGCCGCATTCGCCTCGCCCGGGTTGGTCACCGGCAGGAGGCGCCCCGTGCGCGCTGAGGCAATCGACCTCCGCGCCGTCGCGCGCGCGCTCGGCGGCGACCTCCGCAACGGGCAGGTGCTTGCCCCGGGACCCGGCCACTCGGCCGAGGACCGCTCCCTCTCCATTCGGCTGAACAAGGACGGCACCGACATCTCGGTCCATTCCTTCGCGGGCGACGATCCGATCACCTGCAAGGATTGGGTCCGGTCGCGCGCAGGGCTGCCCGCCTGGTCTCCCCACTCCAGCATCCAGCCCGCGATGCGCCTCTCGGAACGCACCCGGCAGCACCTCAACCTCAAACCCACCCACAACAGTGTGGAGGCGCCCGCCATGGAGCGCGCCATCAGCACCGCGCCCACGGCCGACGCCCACGTCCTAAGCCTCGACGATCACAGAGCCTCCCGCGAGACCATCGACGAGATCGTCGTGCCGATCCCGGCCGAGCTCCCGGCGGTCAGCTTCCGCGACAACGTCTTCGGCGACCCGACAGCCTCGTGGTCGTACCGCGACGCGCAAGGTCACCTGCTCGGCTACGTCCTGCGGTTCGACCCGCCGGGCCGGCGCAAGGTCTTCGTGCCGGTGACCGTCTGGCGGCGCGGCGGCGAGCCGCGCTGGACCCGAAAGAGTTGGCCGAAGCCGCGCCCGCTCTACGGACTCGACAGGCTTGCAGCGAGCCCGAACGCCTCGGTCATCGTCACCGAAGGCGAGAAGGCGGCGGACGCCGCGCAGATTGTCTTCCCCAACTCGGTCGTGGTGACGAGCCCCGGCGGAGCCGAGGCGGCGGGCTCGGCGGACTGGCGCCCACTGGCCGGCCGACAGGTGATGATCTGGCCCGACGCGGATGCGCCCGGCCGCAAGTACGCGCGGACAGTCGAGGCGGAACTGACCGCCATCGGCGCGGGCACCGTCATGATGATCGACCCCGACGCGGTAACTGCGACGGCACCGTCGGGACAGCCGCGCGACCCGGTTGAAGGCTGGGATGCGGCCGACGCCCTCGCCGAGGGGTGGGACCCGCAGCGTCTGCGCGAGGTCGCGCTATCTCACGCCGGCCGCGTCGAGCCGGCTCCGGCCTACGTCTCGTTCCACCCCTACGCGATGAACAGCGGCGGCCTCACTGTCGAGGTGATCAAGGGCCGGGGCGAGGCGCGGACCGAGGAGACGATCTGGTGCGCGGCGCCGTTCGAGGTGATCGGCCGGGCGCGCGACCCGCAGGGCCAGGGCTGGGCGCGGTGGCTGCGCTGGCGCGATCCGGACGGACGGCGCCACGAGTACGCGGTGCCCGACGCTGCGCTTCACGGCGACGCCGGTGCGCTGGCCGCCGAACTGGCGAGCCGCGGTCTGACCGTTTCCCGCAACGGGCGCGGTCATCTCTGCGACTACCTCAACCAAGTGCGGGTGAGCGCCAGGGTCACGGTTGTGCCCCGCACCGGCTGGCACGTTGTCGGCGATCAGCAGGTGTTCGTGCTGCCGGATCAGGTTCTCGGCCAGCCTACGAACGAGACGGTAGTACTGGTCGGTGCGGCTGCGGCACCCTACTCGGCGCGAGGCACCCTCGACGGTTGGCGCCGCGGCGTCGGCCAACTCTCGGCCGGGCACGGCCGCCTCGTCCTCGCCATCGCGACTGCGCTCGCCGGCTCGCTCGTTCACCTGGTCGGCGGTGAAGGGGGTGGGCTCAACCTCTACGGCCAGTCAAGCAAAGGTAAGACCACTACGCTAAGGGCAGCGGCGAGCGTGTGGGGACGCGGCTCGGCCGATCCCGGCTTCATTCGCTCCTGGCGCGCCACCGCCAATGCCCAGGAGGCCACGGCGGCGATCGTCACCGACACGCTGCTATGCCTCGACGAGATCGGCGTGGCAGAGGGCCGGGATGCCGCGGCGGCGGTCTACCAACTCGCTTCCGGTGTCGGGAAAGGCCGAGCCGCGCGGGACGGGCACATCCGCAGCCCGATGACGTGGCGGGTGCTGACGCTGTCCACGGGCGAGATCCCGATGGCCGCCAAGATCGCCGAGGATCGGCAGCGCCGCGCATATGCGGGACAGGCGGTGCGCCTCCTCGACATCCCGGCCGATGCGGGCCGCGGCTTCGGGGTCTTCGATCATCCGGGCGAGGAGGGTGACCCGGCCCGCCTCGCCGATGCGATCAAGAATTCGGCGCTCGGGGCATTCGGCACCGCGGGCCCCGCCTTCGTCCGTGCTCTCGTGGAGCGCGGGCTGGAAGAGACCACGAAGCTCGCGATCAGCGTCATGAACGACTTCGTGGAGGAGCACGTCTCGGCCGAAGCGGATGGGCAGGTGCGCCGCGCCGCCTCGCGGCTCGGCCTGATAGCAGCCGCAGGCGAACTGGCGCGCGCCTTCAACATCGTCCCGTGGTCCGAGGGCGAGGCTGAGGCCGCTGCCGCGAAGGCGCTGGCGGACTGGATCGGAACCCGAGGCGGCTCTGAACCAGCCGAGGTGCGCGAGAGCATCGCCAAGGTGCGCCAGTTCTTCGAGGCGCACGGTGATACGCGCTTCGAGCAAATCGGAGACGTGGAGGCCCGGCCGGTCACCAATCGGGTCGGCTGGCGCAAGGGCCACGGCGAGGAGCGGGTCTGGCTGGTGTTGCCGGAGTCGTGGAAGAATGAGGTGTGCGCCGGGCTCGACCCGGTGGCGACCGCCCGGGTGCTGGCCGAGCGTGGCATGCTGCGGCCCGACCGCCAGGGCAAGTTCCAGCGCATGGAGCGCACGCCTGTCAGCCCGCAGCCGATCCGGGTCTACGTCGTGCTGCCGACCATCTTCGACGGGGGCTCCGATGCGTGAGGAAACCCTCCGTCGACTGCGCGAGATCAGCCCTTCCCTTTCTGCCACGAAAACCGGTGCTACAGGTGCTACAGGCCGTGTTTCACTGGGTCGCAGCACCTTGTTGCACCGGCCGTGTCGCGTGAGTGCGCCAAAAATCACCGAGCGGATTCAGGCGTGTAGCACCGTTGCACCTGTATCACCGCAAAAACAGGAAGGTGGTGGGATCCGTAGCACCGGAGCACGTGCAACGGGCGGTGCAACGGCGCATTCGGAGTCGGTGCAACAGGTGCGAAGAGCCGATCCGGTCGCCCTGGAGGACTGGCTCGCAGCTTTTGATGAGCGCGCTGCCACCCTGGAGTTCGACGGCGGCCACGGTCGTGTTGCAGCCGAGCGCTTTGCTCTCACCGAAACCGAAGCAGCGTTGGGCAAGCGCCCTGTTCAAGCGAGCAAAGGGGAGGAGTAGCGCATGCCGCGACGGCGCGCCGCTGTGACTCAAGCCGATGTCGCCCGCGCGATCCGGGCAATGCAGGACGCCGGACTGCCAGTGGTTCGCGTGGTGGTGCACGCCGACGGCGTAGCGATCGAGACGGCCCAGGAAGGCGACCCGATGAAACCGGTTGCCCTGCTGGACGACGGCCCCGATGCTGAGAGGGAAGAGATCATCCTGTGATCGCCACCATGCCGCGTCCGCGCCCGCCGCACCTCGTCCGCGAGACCACCCGCCATGGAGGTGTCGTCTGGTACGTGCGGGTCGGGCAGGGCAAGCGGACCCGCATGCGCGAGGCTTATGGCACCGAGGCGTTCTGGCGCGACTACCGCCTCGCCGTTGAGGGCAAGCCCACCGAGGCGCCGAAGGCCGCCGCGACAGGTACGCTGTCCTGGCTCATCGGAAAGTACGTCGAGAGCGCGGAATGGTCGGACCTGAGCGCCGCGACTCGCAAGCAGCGGCACGCTGTTTACCGCGCCATCGAGGAGACTGCCGGCACAAAGCCCGCGAAGCTCGTCGACAAGGCCTCGATCCTCGCCGGGCGAGACCGGCGCCGCGACCGGCCGCATGCGGCCAATAACTTCCTGAAGGCGATGCGCGGCCTGTTCGGCTGGGCCGTCGACCGAGACTACCTGACGATCAATCCGACGCTCGGGGTCAAGTTGCTCACGGGCGACAACGATGATGCGGGCTTCCACGCTTGGACGGAGGAGGAGTTGGCGCGCTTCGAATCACGCTGGCCTATCGGCACCCGCCAACGTCTCGCCTTCGACCTCCTGCTCTACACCGGGCTCCGGCGCGGCGACGCGGTGCGGCTCGGCCGCCAGCACGTGCGCGGGCAGGAGTTCTCGATCCGCACGGAGAAAACCGGCGCGGTGGTGACGCGCCCGGTCCTGCTGCCGCTCGCCCAGTCGATCACCGCGACAAAGACCGGCGGCCTCGCCTTCATCTGCACCGAGCGTGGCACGCCTTTCACGAAGGAGAGCTTCGGGACGTGGTTCAAGAAGGTCTGTCGGGAAGCTGGGGTGCCCGGCTCCTCGCACGGCTTGCGCAAGGCCGGAGCGCGGCGCGCGGCCGAAGCCGGCGCAACCGAGGCACAGCTCAACGCGCTGTTTGGGTGGGCGCCGGGCAGCCGGGAGAGCGCGACCTACACGCGGACGGCGGACAACGCGCGGCTCGCGAGAGAGGCGCCGATCTATGTTCCGGCCGAACGTTCGGACAACAAAAAATCCCGCACCGGTGTCCAAGGTGCGGGATCAATCCCGGAAAAACGAGGAGCATCAACAGCTTGGAAAACTGTTGGTGCCCAGGAGAGGACTATACGCTTAAGCCTCTGAAGCATTGATATGTAAGGGTTTTTCGGCCGCTGCTGGCGAGAACGTTGAACACCTAGGTTGAGCACGGGAAGTGGCGCCAGGCAAGTGGCATAGCGTGAGGGATTGCCTCAGCTTATCGAGCAATCCGCCGATGGATGGCCATCCAGCATCTCGGACCGGGCCGCGACGCCGCGGCAAACCTCAATGACAGCTTGCTTGTCAGCATGCTTCATCAAACTGTTTAGCAGTTGACAAACAAGTTGGATGTTGCCCACCTGGTAAGTCCCTCCCTTGGCAATCGGAATTATGCAATCGATGCTCGCGTTGAATGGGAAGTATGCCCCCTTCTCAGCTCTGCATGTAAGAGGCACACCACTCATAGCGCAACGCCCACCCTGTTCTCTCCATAGTTCTTTCAAATATTCCCTGCTTAACGCCGACCTTGATTTACCCTCAATATTATTGTTCTTATAAAGCAAACGATTGAGATAGAGATCCAGATTACCATCTATCCGTGCATATTGATTGGAGGTACTGCGATTTGGCTCACCTCTACATTTCACACTGCAGAACTTCTGTGAGGTGCGAGCAGAGCTGAACGATGAGCTGCATCTAAGACAAACGTGCTGCGGCAACTATGCCTCCTAATCCTAGAACTGCCTGCCAGGCGAAGAGCAGCTAAGGGTGTACATTCTGCACACCCTAGGGAGTGTACAGGTAGGTCAGAAGTCGGAGTCCTCATCTTCATCATCAGGCTCATCAACGAAGCCAGCAAGCTCCTGATGCAGGTCATTCAGCTTCCGACCGAAGTACGCCGCAAGCGCCATCGCAGCAATCTCAGGGTTCGTGGACAGTTTGTTGCCGAACTCTTTCTGAAGCCTGTCTGCGTACTGGTCCGCCTGAGCCTGCTTCCATTCTTCAATCGCCTCATTGGACATGATGGCTGCACTTTCGCCCTTAGAGACGTTGAACGCTTGCCACCAGAGAGGATGGTCGGCTGCATCAGCACCCAACTGCCTCTTGACCTTCCGCATGGTAGCGACCTGAGAAGACGAAACACCAGCAGCAGCTGCTGTATCCGCCTTGCTATAAAGACCCATCAGAACAAGACGCCATGCATAGTTCTGACGCTCTAGAGAGGTCATGGGGAGTTTGGCCCTGGAGTTGGCCTTACCGCTCTCAAGGACAGCCTCATCCAGGGTGCCACCGAAGTACCTTACTGGGATACCTGATGTCTTCTCAGCAATTCTATACGCCTCATAACGGTGATGACCATCGATGAGGTATATGTCACCTCCGACACGGATGACAGTCAGAGGCTCAAGCACGTCGAACAATTTGATAGCTCGTACCAAATCGCTGATGTGCTTCTCACTGGTGCCACGCTGTTGAAAGAGGTCAGGCTCTAGCTTGATGCCATCCAGCGGAAGTTCTGATGGCATCGCCTTAGGCATCACCTCAGCAGCAGCCTTCTCCTTCAACTTCTTCAGAAGGATGGCAGCCTCAAGCTCCCGAACAGGTTCAGACGGGCTCACGGTGGCGTGCTCTGCCATTGCCTCACTCATCACCGCAGTTCCTCAAGGGACTTGTAGAAGTCTTGACGAGCGCTCTCCCGCTCCTGTCTGTCCTTCTCCTCAAGTCTCGCCATATGCGTCCCTGCGCCCCCGAAGGCCTCTGCAAGCCACTGCCCCATCACAACGATGGCCCGTGGCGGCACCTCCCTATAGACGCGCTTCATCGTCCCGCTCTCGTCATCCCAGTAGGTCCCAACGTTCATGTCCGTGAGGCCTCGAACCCTCCTGACAAGCTGCGCCCGGAAGCCAGCGTCAGACCGGAACCGTCTAGGCTCCGCCTCCAGCAGGAGGAACATGGCCAGAGCCGTCTCAACGACCGCCTTGGGCTCCACATCGGCCGCCAGCTTCAGCACCTCCTGCGCAGCCCGCCTCTCGAAGGCGTAGCCCACCTGCCCCCGGTGGTAGCCGTCCACGATGCCCTGAGCGTGGCTGACGATGGTGGCCCAGCGTGCCTCCAGTTGGCCCCACAAGGGGCTCTCCTTGTTCTTCTCGACACGAGCCCTCACGAGGCGCCTGTACGAGCCCAGGACGGCCTCCGTAACGCCCACCTGGTCAACCGCGCCATGCCTGCGTAGACGCGCCTTATGGGCCTTGCAGTAAAGACTGAACCGTGACGCAGCCGGGGATGAACAACCCGGTGCGCGGCATACCCTCGACATCCGCACTCCTGAGATTAGTGACCGTACCATGAGAGACAGTGAGAGAATAATAACAGGCATGTGAGGCTTATTAGAGGCTTCCAAGCGACCAATACCTCTTATTATCTTGCCACAGCATGACGCCAATCATTGAAAAGGCCTGATGTGTCGTTCTCAGGCGTCGGAGAGCCGCGTCCATCTTCCATCTGGCGGACTCAAAGCCGCCATCACGCAGCTTTCGGGTTCAACGCCCGGTGCACTGACATGCGGCTGATGCCGAGTTCCTTGGCGATGGCAGACGGGCCCATTCCGGTGGCGTGAAGCTCTCTGACCTTCTCAGCAGGCACCGATGTAGGGCGCCCCTTGCCGGCATAGACCCCAGCAGCCTTGGCTTTGGCAATGCCCTCAAGCTGCCGCTCCCTGCGAAGGTTCGTCTCAAACTCCGCGAAGACCCCGAGCATCTGAAGGAAGCACCGTCCCGCAGCCGTGGACGTGTCGATGGGCTGCTCAGTGGCCCTCAGAGCCACGCCCTTGGCCTCAAGCTGGCGGACGATGGCTGCGAGGTCAGCGATGGACCGTGCCAGCCGGTCGATGCGAGTGACCACGATGGCATCCCCCTTCCGGGCGAATTCCATCAGGGTCTGAAGCTCAGTCCTGCCCTCCGTGCTGGTGCCTGACCGCTTCTCGGAGCGGATGACCTCACACCCTGCGGCCCTCAGGGCTTCCTCCTGGAGGCTGAGGTCTTGGTCGGTGGTGCTGACACGGGCGTAACCGTAGACGGCCATCGAAGTGCGTCTTGTCTCATAACGGTCTAGACCATGCGACAGTGCTGTACCAAAACCTGGAAGTCAACCCTTATATGACGCCATCGGGTGTAACAGAGCTGTGTACCTCAGCGGTAAACCCTTCTGGTACGACGAAGCGGCTAGGAAGCAGGGAGCCGGACCCTACTCAGCAGCCTGCCTCAGCGTGGGGGGCGTGCTGTCTCTCAATCTCCGCCCGAACGCACTGGACGCAGCCTATCAGGCGACGTTGCTCGACCATCAAATCTCGGCCCTTACTGCGAAGCTCCTGCGCCTCCCTGCATAGCTCTCGGGCTTCACGGATGACACAAGCGGCACGGAAGTGGAGATCTTCATCAGGCATGGCTCTGTGGATGAGGCGATGACATCGTTGCCTCAATCACCTGTGTTGATGGCGCACGGTGATGCAGTCCACCCCTGGCGACATCGGGAGACCCCCACGGGGGACTTCAGGCCAACGCTCGTCTGTCGACGCCGTCTCAGGTATCTGCCACGAACATTTGGGCCCTCTGCCTTCACCGCTCGCTTGCTTGGGGGGGGGGCGGGTAGCCGGGACCTCTGAACGGCCGTCTACGGTCAACCCTGGCGGATTTAAAGGGCCATCTAGTGTTGGGGGTGCCTACTCTCCCCCATTAGATGCTCTGTTATAGCCATCATCAACTCAGATGACTTAATCTCCTCGATTAAGCGTCTGAGTTCGGCCAGCTCCTCAGGAGACGCTGGGAGGGACATAGTGCCTGCCATCTCGGCTATCAGTTTAGCTCGAAGTATCTATCGGCTGATAGCTTCCTTCACATCAGCATCTACAGGCCCTTGCTCATGTAAGATGTCCCAGTAGATCGCCATCAGATCTATGAGTCGGCGAGCGAGATGCGTGAGTTTAGATGGGGTGAGATGCATCGTGAGCTTAATTGCGCCGCTTGAAGGTTAAACCCAGACCCGCAATGCGAGTCGGCCTAGATATGGCAGATAGCTACTCTGGTTCAACAACACGCTTAACAGTAACTTGCGGTCAAGCTTCTGGAGAGGCTGCTCAGCCATTGCTTAAACGCCCTGGCCTGCTGCTCCCTGAAGCCCTTCGGCAGCTCGCTCAGGGTCTCCCGCTCCACGACAGCCATCATCAGGTGGCCGCCCTTGCCGGTAGGAATGAGGCTGTAGCCCCAAGCGTGCTCGCTGAGGGCTTTCTGGCGGCGATGCCGAGCTGTGTCAGGGTGCCAGCCGATAGCCTCGCCAGCGTCCTGTTCGATTATAGCCAGAGGTGGCCCTGAGCGGCCACTGAGCGGACCCTGAAGGACTTCCTGAGCCCCTCGCTTCCCTCGGTAGCCATCCTTCTCTCGTTACGTGCTGAGGCTTATGCGAACGGGACGCCTCGCGCATGAGGACAGCAGGGTGAAAGGAGGCCGCCCTTGAGGAGCGGCCTGAAGTTGAGGATGGGGTTGGGGGAACCCCCGAAGGGTCCTGCCGCGCTGCGGTCGCGACGCGGAGGAGCATCCACACCGTGTCATGCTGCGGGATGCTCCACTTGACCCGATGGGACTCCGCCTACATCAGCCGGTCCTGCTAGAGCGGGTGGGTTCTTGTCGTCGCATACTGAGACATTGCGAATGGGTTGGCTACGCACGCCATCAGGGCGCCCGACCTAGGCATCGTATTGTGGCCGAGACCCACTCCAGTCTGGCCAAGTCTCCACGTTCGCGCTACCGCACGCTTTGCATCGTAGATGCCGGGCGACGTCCCTCACAGGCATAGTCGCAGGCCACCGGTCGAGCGGCATGGAGATGCTGTGGCCACATTTCATACAGTCAAGCCAGACACCGCACGCTTCAGTCTGGCGGGCCTGTTCGACTGTGAACCAAGTTTGATTGTTCATCATTCCTCTGTGGGCATCATCAGACTCAACGTGGTGGGGCACGGCTGGTTCGAGTGTACGATTGGTTTGAAAGGTACGGCAGAGTACCCCGTGAGGACCAGACATTCTAGCCGGGCATCCATGCGTCTGCATTAAGACAAATCAATCCGCGCTGCCGGTACTCGCGGCAGAGACCCTTCAAAGGTCCGCTATGCCGCTGTCAGCGTCCATTCGTCGAGAGCATATCGGGTGGCTCTTCAGAGTCGGAAGCGGTCCTTGCGAACGTCAAGCTTGCTGAGCTCACGCCCTAACACTTCGGAATAGGGATACGGGACAGAGCTTCGTGCATCGTCGCCAGCGTCACCGTGCCATAAGCCTTCGCTACGCTCCCGGGTGCGTGTCCAACGATGGCATCTGCCACGCTGTCTTCAATCCTGGCCGCCCGCGCCAGTGTCTTGAAGCGGTGCCTCCAGGCATGCGAAGGGTCCTTCCGATGTGCCCGACCGACCTTTAAGCCAAGCTTCTGCACCCAGTCTGCCACGTTCTTCGCAACAATCTTGTGTGAAGGTTTCTTGGCGTCCGCCCTGCGCCTCACCGGGTTGTAGAACAGATGCCCCTTCTTGCCTTTCACAAACTCCAGGAACCCTGTATCAAGTACCTCAGGGTGGAGTGGAATGACACGCTCCGAGTTGAGGTTCTTCAACGACCCGGCCTCTGCCGTAATGCGTAGGGCAGGAATGCCATCCTGAACTATGACGTCCTCTGCACGAAGCTGTGCCATCTCCCCCACGCGAGCACCTGATGCTGCGCAGAGCAGAGGCAGCCATCGGTAGGCGGGTCGCGTCTCTTTCGCAGCGGCGTCAAGGATTGCGGCAGCTTCAGTGTCATCGAAGCCGAGCATCCTCTCACCGGCCTGCTTCTTGTAACGCACGGCCACCCCGGTCGCGGGATTGGATGCGACCCGGACGTTCTCGACGCCCCATGTGAAGGCCGCACGCACCGCCGCGAGCTTGCTGTCATTTATCGTCTTCGGTGAGCCTCCTGTCGCTACCAGCGCATCCTTCCAGGCCACCACGTCGGCCTTCGTCACCTGCCCAGCGTCATTCTTACCTACAAAGGCCAGGAACGCCTCACAGTGCTTCCGCCACTGGTCGACCGTGGCTTGCGAAGGCTTTCGCTCGTTCGCCCACCCGTCAAACAGGTCGAGAAGGCTGATACCCTTGGCCGCGATTGAGGGCGCGATGAACTCCGGAAAGCGGTCCGCATCGGGATCGGGCCTGTAATCACCTCCCGCACGCTTCATCAAGGTTAGGCTTGCCTGACGGAGAGCCCCTAGGACCTCATGGTTGAGTCTAACTCTGCTTTCAGCATCGATGACGAGGCCGTGTTTAGCGAGAACCATATCCGAGAAGCCGCCAACCCGCTCCTCGATACTCCTCGTGCGCTTCTCGCCATCGGAGAGGGTCATTAGGGCTGAGCGGCCATACTGGCCAAACTCGGCACGGAGGTTATCAACCTCAACCCGAAGCCACCGCTCAGATGGCCCAGGATCGTCTTCCAGGGACTTTGTCCAGGCAGCGTAGACCTCACCAGCCAAGGCAAGCGTGTGCTTGTGTGTGAGCCTCTTTGGCCCTTCCCGGACCGAACGCCAGACCGCCTCCAAGTAGGCTACCGCGCGGGCTTGCCGCTCCTTGGCCTCCCCGGGGTCACGGGTGCGCAACGACGTACGAACGTCCTTGGCCTTCTCCGAGATGACGATGTTCGCCACCTCCTCCCCTACTGGGATGGAGAGCCTCATACCGCGCACCTTCGCGGCCACGTCCGCCGGGATACGCTGAACCAGTTGGTGGAAGGAGGAACCTGAACGCCTCATGGGGCGGGCCATCTGAACGGGCATTGTTGAGCACACCTGTTGAACAGCCAGGTGCCAGCCAACCCATTCAAATCAAGATGCTTTTGAGGCGTCAACCACTTAAGGAGTGGTTGGTGCCCAGGAGAGGACTCGAACCTCCACGGCTTGCACCACTGGTACCTGAAACCAGCGCGTCTACCAATTCCGCCACCTGGGCCCGAGGCGCCAGCGGCGCCGCGGTGGGGATCGTTTAGTGGGCGGCGGGCTCACCGTCAACGGGGGAAACGCGAGCCCGCCGCGCAAAGCGTCACGCGGAGCGCGGCCACTCGCGGATGTCCACGAAATGGCCCGCCACCGCCGCCGCCGCCGCCATCGCGGGCGACACCAGGTGCGTGCGGCCCTTGTGACCCTGCCGGCCCTCGAAGTTGCGGTTCGAGGTCGAGGCGCAGCGCTCGTGCGGCTTCAGCCGGTCGGCATTCATGCCCAGGCACATCGAGCAGCCCGGCTCGCGCCAGTCGAAGCCCGCCTCGATCAGGATCCGGGCGATGCCCTCCTGCTCGGCCTGCTGCTTCACCAGACCCGAGCCCGGCACCACCATGGCGCTCACGCCCGGGTGGACCTTGCGGCCCTCCACCATCCGCGCCACCACGCGCAGATCCTCGATCCGCCCGTTGGTGCAGGAGCCGATGAACACCTTGTCGAGGCCGATCTCGGTGATCCGCTGCCCCGGCGCGAGGCCCATATAGGCCAGGGCCTGCTCCTTCGAGCGGCGGATGGTCTCGTCGGCGATCGCCGCCGGGTCCGGCACCCGCCCCTGCACCGAGACCACGTCCTCCGGGCTCGTGCCCCAGGTCACGATCGGCGGCAGATTCGCCGCGTCGAGCCGCACCTCGCGGTCGAAGAAAGCGCCCTCGTCGCTGGCGAGGCTCTCCCAATAGGCGCGGGCCCGGTCGAAGGCCGCGCCCTTGGGCGCCTTCGGACGGTCCTTCACGTACGCGAAGGTGGTCTCGTCCGGCGCCACCATGCCGGCCCGGGCGCCGCCCTCCACCGACATGTTGCAGATCGTCATCCGGCCCTCCATCGACAGGCTCCGGATCGCCTCCCCGGCATATTCCAGCACGTGGCCGGTGCCGCCCGCGGTCCCGATCTCGCCGATGATCGCCAGGATGATGTCCTTGGCGGTGACGCCGGCCGGCAGGCGGCCGTCCACCGTCACCCGCATGTTCTTGGCCTTCTTCTGCACCAGCGTCTGGGTGGCGAGCACGTGCTCCACCTCCGAGGTGCCGATGCCGTGCGCCAGCGCCCCGAAGGCGCCGTGCGTCGAGGTGTGCGAGTCCCCGCACACGATGGTCTGGCCGGGCAGCGTGAAGCCCTGCTCGGGGCCGATGATGTGCACGATGCCCTGGCGCCGGTCCAGCGCGTCGTAATACTCGATCCCGAACTCGCGCACGTTGGCGGCGAGCGCCTCGATCTGGGTGCGGCTCTCCGGGTCCTCGATGCCGAGGCTGCGGTCCGAGGTCTGCACGTTGTGATCGACGACCGCGAGCGTCTTCTCCGGGTGGTGCACCCGGCGGCCGGCCAGCCGAAGCCCCTCGAAGGCCTGGGGCGAGGTCACCTCGTGCACGAGGTGGCGGTCGATGTAGAGGAGGCAGGTGCCGTCCGGCTGACGATCGACGACGTGGTCGTCCCAGATCTTGTCGTAGAGGGTGCGCGGGGCCATGGCGGTGGGATGCCTTGTCAGGTTTTCTTGGCGGACCGGCCCTGAGAGCAGCGGTCGACCCGCGATGTAATACGCTCATCCGCGAGGCGAAAGGGCCCGCGGCGCCTCACCGGTGCGCGCGGGCCGCGGGCCCGCGCGGATCCGGCCGCCGCTACTCCTTCACGGCCCCGGTCATGGCCGAGACGTAGTGCTCGACGAAGAACGAGTAGAGGATCACGAGGGGCAGCGAGCCGACCAGCGCGCCGGCCATCAGCGAGCCCCAGCGGTAGATGTCCCCGTCCACGAACTCGCTCACCACCGCCACCGGCACGGTCTTGTTCGGCGTCGAGGACAGGAAGGTCAGTGCGTAGATGAACTCGTTCCAGCACAAGGTCAGCGAGAAGATCCCGGCCGAGATCAGACCCGGAACCGCCAGCGGCAGGATGATCCGGGTCAGGATCTGCCAGCGCCCGGCCCCGTCGATGAGGGCGCATTCCTCCAGCTCGTAGGGGATGGTCTTGAAGTAGCCCATCAGCAGCCAGGTCGAGAACGGGATCAGGATGGTCGGGTAGACCAGGATCAGCGCCAGGGGCGAGTCGAACAGCCCGTAGGCCTGGATGATCGTCGCGAGCGGGATGAACAGGATCGAGGGCGGCACCAGGTAGGCGAGGAAGATCGCCGCGCCCACGAAGGCCGCGCCCCGGTAGCGGATGCGCACGATCGCGTAGGCGGCGAGCACGCTCGCGAACAGCGACAGCAGCGTGGCCGCCACCGAGACCAGCATCGTGTTCCAGAGCCACAGCGGGTACTTGGTCTCGAACAGGAGCTTGCTGATGTGCTTGAGCGTCGGGGAGACCACGAAGAACGGGTTGTAGGTCTCCATATCGATGAGCTGGTCGTCCGGCTTGATGGCGGTCAGCGCCATCCAGTAGAACGGGAAGAGCAGCACCACCAGGATGATCCCGAGCGGCAGGTAGAGGGTCACGAGACGGCGCGGGAGCGTCTCGAGATAGGCCATGCCCTCGGAATGGTCGGCGACCTGGGCCATCGGGACTCTCCTCAACCGGATTGCCACTTGCGGTTCTGGAGTCCGAACCACGAGATCAGGATCGCGACGAGCAGGAACGGCACCATCGCGGTGGCGATCGCCGCCCCCTCGCCGAGGCTGCCCGACAGGATGCCGCGCTGGTAGGACAGGGTCGCCATCAGGTGGGTCGCGTTCACCGGCCCGCCGCGCGTCATGGCCCAGATCAGCTGGAAGTCCGTGAAGGTGAACAGGACCGAGAAGGTCATCACCACGGCGATGATCGGGGTCAGCAGCGGGAAGGTGATGTGGCGGAAGTTCTGCCAGGGCGTGGCGCCGTCGATCGTCGCCGCCTCGTACAGCGAGGGCGACACGGTCTGCAGGCCCGCCAGCAGGGTGATCGCGATGAAGGGCACGCCGCGCCAGATGTTGGCGAAGATCACGCAGGCCCGGGCCCAGGTCGGGTCGCCCAGGAAGTCGATGTTGCGGTCGAGCAGCCCGAGATGGCGCAGCGACCACGAGATGATCGAGAACTGGCTGTCGAAGATCCACCAGAAGGCCAGCGCCGACAGCACGGTCGGCACCACGAAGGGGATCAGCACGATCGAGCGGATCAGGGCCTTGAAGGGCAGGCGCTTGTTGAGCAGGAGCGCGAGGTAGAGGCCGATGCCGAACTTCGCCACCGAGGCGATGGCCGTGTAGAGCAGCGTGTTGAAGACCGAGAGCCAGAAGACGCTGTCGTCCCACAGCCACTCGTAGTTCTCCAGGCCGACGAACTCCCCGCCCCGGCCGATCCGCGTGTCGGTGAAGGAGAGCCAGATGCCCTTCACCAGCGGGTAGGCCAGGAACAGGAGCAGGATCAGGGCCGCCGGCAGCATGAACCAGAAGCCGAGCCAGCCGCGGCTGGTGCGCAGCCGGTTCCAGGCGGAGGTGCCCTGCCGGGCTTTTGCGACCGGACGGTCGAGGGCGAGGTCGGCCATGGGGCCTCCAGCGACGGCGGGACCAACGGGCCGCGCCGGCTCCCCGCCGCGGGGAGCCGGCGCGGCGATTCAACGCCTCACGCCGACCGGAAGATGCGCTGGGCCTGCCGCTCCGCCGTGCGGATGGCGCCCTTCACGTCCTCGCGGCCGGTGCAGTAGGAGGCGAACATGTCGACGATGACGAAGTCGGCGAGCACGGCCGCCACCTTCTCGCTCACCGGGGCGAGGCCGCCCGCCGCCAGCGTCCGGGTCGAGGCCTCGCCGAAGACCTTGTTCTTCGGGTCCGAGGTCCAGATCGGGTTGTTGGCGTAGGCCTTCAGCGGGTGGCAGAGGTAGCCCTGCGCCGCCTGCAGCCACGCATTGTAGTTCTGCGCCTCCAGCGCGAAGGCCATGAAGGCTTTGCAGGCGTTCGGGGCCTTCGTGTAGGTGTAGGCCAGGATCGGGAAGGCGAGCTGGAACTCGGTCGGCTTGCCGGACTTGCCGACCGGGTAGACCGCGTGGTCCATGTCCTCGGCGATGTCCTTGCGCTCGGTCTTGGCTGCGGCGTAGATCGAGATGCCGTTATTGGTCAGGTAGAGCTCGCCGGACAGGAACGCCTTGTTGTTCGAGGAATCGTTCCACGAGACCGTCCCGGGGATGAAGGTCTCGTAGAGGCTCTTGACGTATTCGAGCGCCTTGGCGGTCTCCGGCGAGTTGATGATGATCTTCTCGTTGGCGTCGACCAGGTAGGCGTCGTGCGACCACAGCGCCCAGTGGATCCAGGAATTGGCGTCGCCGGTGGCGTGGCCGAGGGCGAAGCCGGACGGCGTGTTGTTCTTCTTGAGCGCGCGGCAGAGTTCGAGGAAGCCGCCGAGATCCTCCGGGAACTTGCTGAACCCGGCCTTCTGCATGGCCGCGATCCGGTAGTTGAGGTAGCCGCCGTTGAAGGCCATCGGGATGGCGATCCACTTGCCCTTCACCTTGCCGTAGGCCTCGGCGGCGGGCAGCCAGCCGCCGTACTTCTTGCCGAGGTAGTCGGCGACGTCGCCGACCTCGAGGCATTTCGACGGGAACAGAGCCGGGAAGGAGTAGAGGCCCCAGACCATGTCGGGGCCCTGGCCGGTATTGGCGGCGACCGAGGCCTTCGGCTGGATGTCGTCGAAGGACTCGCTCGTGACGCTCACCGGCACGCCCGTCGCCTTGGTGAAGGCGTCGACGAGGCGCATGAAGGCCTCGTCCTCCGAGGGGATGAAGCGCTTCCAGCGCAGGAGCTTCAGCGAGGCGCCGGGCTCGGGCTTCCACTGGCTCTCCTGGGCCCAGGCCCTGGCGAAGCCGTCGAGGCAAGCGGCCCCGGACAGGCCGAGCGCGGCGCCCGCCTTGAGGATCTGACGGCGGTCGAAGAACGTCATGTGGCGCAACTCCCGAAATGTGGCGGGGGCTCGCGGCCCCTCTTGGAAGCGGAGCGCCGGGCCGGACGGCCCGGCGCTCAGTGCAGGCGACGGCCGGTCTCGGCGTCGAACAGGTGGACGAGGGCCGGGTCGGCCGTGATCGCGATCCGCTCGCCGGGGCGGGCGGCGATGCGCTCGCGGAAGACGCAGGCCATGTCGCGCCCGACCTCCTTGACCACGTCGGTGCCCGCGGCCGCGCCGGGCGGGCGCACCAGGACCAGCGTCTCGGAGCCGGTGGGCTCGACCACCGCCACCTCGACCGGCACCCCGTCCGGGCTCAGGGCGACGTGCTCGGGGCGCAGGCCGTAGATCGCCCGCATGCCCTCGGCCGGCCGGGCGCCGCGGGTCGGCAGCGGCAGGGTGAGGCCGCCCTCGGTGCGGAAGCTCGCCCCCGTCACCGTCCCGTTCAGGAAGTTCATCGCCGGCGAGCCGATGAAGCCGGCCACGAACAGGTTGTCGGGCCGGTCGTAGAGGTCGAGCGGCGCGCCGATCTGCTCGACGTTGCCGTCGTGCATCACCACGATCTTGTCGGCCATGGTCATGGCCTCGATCTGGTCGTGGGTGACGTAGACCGTGGTGGTGCGCAGGCGCTGGTGCAGTTCCTTGATCTCGGCCCGCATGGCGACGCGCAGCTTGGCGTCGAGGTTCGAGAGCGGCTCGTCGAACAGGAACACCTGCGGATCGCGCACGATCGCCCGGCCCATGGCGACGCGCTGGCGCTGCCCGCCCGAGAGCTGGCGCGGGTAGCGGTCGAGGAGCTTCTCAAGCCCGAGGATCGCGGCGGCGCGGTTGACCCGCGCGGCGGTCTCGTCCCTGGGCGCCTTCCGCAGCTTGAGCGAGAAGGCCATGTTGTCCCGCACCGTCATGTGCGGGTAGAGCGCGTAGTTCTGGAACACCATGGCGATGTCCCGCTCCTTCGGGGGCACCGCGTTGACGACCCGCGATCCGATCCGGATCTCGCCCGCCGTGATGTTCTCCAGCCCCGCGATCATGCGCAGCAGGGTCGACTTCCCGCAGCCCGACGGGCCGACCAGGATGACGAATTCCCCGTCCTGGATGTCGATCGAGACGCCGTGCAGGATCGGCGTGGTGCCGAAGGATTTCTGGACGTTCCTGATCTCAAGTCCGGCCATCGCCTCGTCCCTCCCGGTCAGGCCCCGGCCCGGGCGGGCCGGCGGGACTGCGCGGAGCGGCAGCGCTGCCACAGACGGGCGACGGATGCGTGACGACGCGGCGCGTCGAGCCTCATGAGCGTTCCTTCCCGGGATCGGGGCGGCTTGCCGCCTCTCGTCGTTCGGGGCCATCATCGGCACCTGAGGGCGCGAGATCAAGCGCCCCCGGCCTGCACCCATCGTCGGATGCGGGTCCGTGCCCGCGGGAGAGACGCTTGAAGTCCACAGAACTCCTGATGCTGCGGCCGATGATGCCGCTCGTGACCGAGTCCCTGGAGCGGCTCTTCACCCTGCACCGGGCCGGGCCGGGAGCGGACCCGGACCGGCTGATCGCGCAGGTCGGCCCCCGGGTGCGGGGCCTCGCGGTAAGCGGCGTGCGGGTGGACGACGCGCTCCTCGACCGCCTGCCGGCGCTGGAGATCGTGGCGAATTTCGGCGTCGGCTACGACACGATCGACGCGGCCGCCTGCGGGCGCCGGGGCGTCGTGGTGACGAACACGCCCGACGTGCTCACCGACGAGGTGGCGGACCTCGCGGTCGGCCTGCTCCTCGCCACATTGCGCCAGATCCCGCAGGTCGACCGCTACCTGCGCGAAGGCAAGTGGCTGGAGAAGCCCTACCCGCTCACCGGGACGCTGCGCGGGCGCCACGTCGGCATCCTGGGACTCGGGCGGATCGGCCGGGCCATCGCGCACCGGCTCGAAGCGTTCGGGGTGACGCTCGCCTATCACGGCCGGCGCCCGCAGGAGGACGTGCCCTACGCCTACCACCCCACGCTGATGGACCTCGCCGAGGCGGTGGACGTGCTGATCGTGGTCGCGCCGGGCGGGCCGGAGACGCGCAACATCGTCGACGCCGCGGTGCTGGCGGCGCTCGGGCCGGAGGGCATCCTGATCAACGTCGCCCGCGGCAGCCTCGTGGACGAGGAGGCGCTGATCGCGGCCCTGAAGAACCGCACCATCCTCAGCGCGGGCCTCGACGTCTTCGCGGACGAGCCGCGGGTGCCCGCCGAGCTGATCGCGCAGGAGCACGCGGTGCTGCTGCCGCATGTCGGCTCGGCCTCGGTCCACACCCGCACGGCCATGGGCCAGCTCTGCGTGGATAACCTCGTGTCGTGGTTTTCGGGCAAGGGGCCGCTCACGCCCGTGGTCGAGACGCCCTGGCCGCGGACCGCGCCGTGAGGCCGAGGCCCGTCCGGGCCCCCGCGGGCCTTCGGGCCCCGGCGGGCCTTCGGGCCCCCGCGGGCCTTCTGGCGGCGGCGGGGCTCGCGACCCTGGCGGGGCTCAGCCTCGCCGCGGCGGCGCTCGCCGATCCGGCCCGGCCGCGCAGCGACGCGGAGGCGCTGGGCGGCTGGGCCCTCTCGCTCAACGGCAGCCACCGGCGCTGCATCGTGACGCTGACGGACGAGGCCGCGCCGGGCGGCCACGCCCTGCGCTTTCCGGCGGGCTGCCGGCGGGCGCTTCCGGTGCTGGGCGGCCTGTCGGCCTGGCGGCTGGAGGACGGGGCGCTGCGCCTCGTCGGGCCGGATGCCAGGAAGCTCGACTTCGCCCTGCGCGAGACGCCCGGTGCCCTGAAGGCGGAGGTCGGCCCGGCCGAGATCTACGCGCTCGAGCCCGAGGGGCCGCGGGCCGCGCCGGCCCCGGCGGCGGTGACGCAGGCCGCCCTCGCGCCCGCTCCGGCGAAGCCCTCCGATCCCGCGCCGCCCGAGGCGGCCGCGCTGCCGCCCGAGGCGGCGGCGCTGGCGGGCACCTATGCCCTCGACCGCGCGCCCGGGACGGAGACCTGCCGGCTCGCCCTCGATCCCGGGATCGTGCGGGTGCTGGAGGGCTGCCGCGACCTCGGCCTGACGGTGTTCGATCCCGTCTCCTGGCGCTACGAATCGGGGCGGCTCACCCTGGTGGCGCGGCGCGGCCACGCGGTGGCGCTGGTGCCCGCGGGCGATGGGATGTGGCGGCGCGAGCCGCAGGTCGGCACGGCCTTCGTGCTGCGCCGGGTCTCCCCTTGAGGCCGGCCGCGCGGGGCGGGATCGGCCCCCGGGCGGGTGCGCGAACCGCTCCCCGGCGCAGTGTCCCCCACCGCCCTTCGCTCCGATGAGGACCATCATGAGGCCCTTCACCTTCCAGACCAGCCCCAACATCCTGTTCGAGCCGGGCGCCGCCGCGAAGCTGCCGGAGATCGTGCGCGGCTTCGGGGCGCGGCGCGTGCTCCTCGTCACGGATCGCGGCGTGCGCGGGGCGGGGCTGACGCAGGGCGCGGAGGCCGCCCTGCGCGGGGCGGGCCTCGCCCTCGCCGTCTACGACGACGTGGCGGCCGATCCGCCCGCGATCCTGGTCGAGGCCGGGGCGGCGCGGGCGCGGGCCGAGGGCACGGACCTCGTCCTCGCCATCGGCGGCGGCTCGGCCCTCGACACGGCCAAGCTCGTCGCCTACCTCGCCCGCAGCGACGAGCCCCTTGAGAGCCTTTACGGGGTCGGCCTCGCGCAGGGGCAGCGCCTGCCGCTCATCCTGGTCCCGACCACGGCCGGCACCGGCTCCGAGGTCACCCCGATCGCGATCGTCACGACGCCGGGCGACGAGAAGAAGGGCGTCGTCTCCCCCCGCCTCCTGCCCGACTGGGCCGTCCTCGACCCCGACCTCACCCTCGGGCTGCCCGCCGCGGTCACGGCCGCGACCGGCATCGACGCGATGGTCCACGCCATCGAGGCCTATACCAGCCGCCAGCGCAAGAACCCGCTCTCGGACCAGCTCGCCCGGCAGGCCCTGGCGCTGCTCTCGGCCCATATCCGCACGGCCTGCCGGGAGGGGGCGGACCGCGAGGCGCGCGGCGCCATGCTGCTCGGCTCGATGCTCGCCGGGATGGCCTTCGCGAATGCGCCGGTCGCGGCCGTGCACGCCCTCGCCTACCCAATCGGCGCCCTGTTCCACGTGCCGCACGGCCTGTCGAACGCCCTCGTGCTGATGGGCGTGATGCGCTTCAACCTCCCGCACGCGCAGACCCTCTACGCCGAACTCGCGCCGATCCTCGACCCCGCGGCGGCCGGCCTGCCGGTCCAGGAGGCGGCCGCGCGCTTCGTGGCGAGCCTGGCGGCGATCTGCCGGGATTGCGGCGTGCCCGCCTCGCTCGCCGCCGTCGGCATCGGCGAGGGCGACCTCGACCGCCTCGCCGCCGACGCGATGAAGCAGACCCGGCTGCTCGTGAACAACCCCCGGGAGGTGACCCTCGCGCAGGCCCGCGCGATCTACGCCGAGGCCCTCGGCGCCGAGGGCCGCGCCGGGGCGTGATCCGGGCTCCGCTTGATCGAAGCGGATCCCAAGCCTGCGCGGCGCCTGAGCGACGCCGACATCCGCAATGCCGAAATGGGAGATGGCGAAGCAATCAACGGATGTTGGATGAGGCGGGGTCCGGCGCCGGCTCAGGGCCCCCATCGCAGGTGCGCCACCGGCGCCACGAGGCGCCAGGACAGGCCCTCGGGCGCGAAGCGCAGGTCGACCTCGGCCTCCAGGCTCTGGCGGGCCATCGCGTCGATGACCCGGTGGCCGAAGCCCTTGCGGACGGGCGGGCGCACCGGCGGACCCTCGGCCTCCTGCCAGGCGAGGTCGAGCCGCGCCCCGGGGGCCGGATGCCCGGCGATGCGCCACGTCACCGCGAGGCGGCCCTTCTCCGTCGACAGCGCCCCGTACTTGCAGGCATTCGTCGCCAGTTCGTGCAGGACGAGGCCCAGGGTCTGCGTGGCGCTGCGGTTGAGGGGAAGCTCCGGCCCCTCGATGCGGATGCGCGGATCGGGCATGGCCACGAAGGAGGCGAGCTGGCGGCTCACCAGGAGGCCTAGGGGCGTGCCCGAGCCCTCGTGCTCGACGAGCAGGCTCTGCGAGGCGGCGAGGCCGGACAGCCGCTCGGTCAGGGCGTCCTGGAAGGCCGCCACGCTGGGGGCGCTCGCCCCCGTCTGGCGGATCAGCGACTGCACGACCGTGAACAGGTTCTTGGCCCGGTGGCTGAGCTCGCTGAGGGCGAAGGTGAGCTGCTCCTCCGCGCGCTTGCGCCGCTCGATGTCGGACATGACCGAGACGTAGCCGGCCGGGCGGCCGGCGGCGTCGCGGCGCAGGGTGACGCTCAGTTCGGCCCAGACCAGCCGGCCCGCCCGCGTCACGAACCGCTTCTCCAGCGTGGAGCGGTCGATCTCGCCGTCGCGCAGGCGCCGCAGCTGCGCGAGATCGGCCGCGAGGTCGGGCGGATGCGTCAGTTCCTGGACGGTGAGGCAGGCGAGGTCCTCGGCCGAGTAGCCGAGGAAGGCGCACAGGCAGGGATTCACCCGCAGGAAGCGGCCGTCGAGCCCGACCAGGGCCACCCCCACCGCCACGTTCTCGAAGGTCAAGCGGAACTGCGCCTCGCTCTCGCGCAGGGCCGCCTCGACCCGTCGCAGCTCGGTGACGTCGATGTTGAGGCCGACGATGCGCTCCGGCCGGCCCTGGGCGTCGGTCAGCACCCGGGCGCGGTCCGCGATCCAGCGGGTGTCCCCGCCCGGCCGCACGATCCGGAAGGCGTGCGACACCGGCTCGCCCTCACGGATCGCCCGCTCCGCCACCGCCCGCGCCGCCGCCCTGTCGTCCGGGTGGATGCTGGCGAGCCACGTGTCGAGGCTGGGCTGGCGCTGCGAGGGCGTCCAGCCGTAGAGCGCGTAGGTCGAGGGCGACCACGTCAGCACGCCCCGCTCAAGGTCGAACTGGTAGGCCGCGACCCCGCCGGTCTCCTGGGCGAGCTGCATCCAGGCCTGCGCGACCCTGAGCTCGTCCTCGGCTTCCCGCCGCCGGGCATTGTCCTGGAGCAGGAGCTCGACGAGGGCCGGGTGACCGCCCTCGCCCAGGGTGTCGACGCGCTCGCGCAGGAGGCTCATCTCGGCCTCGATCTGCGCGAGGCGCTCGCCGAGGGTGGCCGACGCCGTCTCCTGCCCCATCCGCCCCTCCGTCCTCGCCGCCGGCCTCCGGCAGCGACGCGGAGCCCGCGGCCCGGGGCGTCGGACCGGCAGGGGCGCGATGCCGCGCCCCCCGCCGCTGAGGCAGCGCAGGTCTGCCTGCCGGCTGTCCTTCGCCGCCGATTCCGTCTTTGATCGGTAATAGAGCGAGAAACGGGGCGCGGAGCAAGTCTATCGGGGTTGCAACTTGGTCAGCCAACAACACGCCTACGTCGTGTGGAGCCGCGGCTGCGCGGGTGACGGGTGCGCCGCGGCCTCAGACCACCAGCCGGACCAGGATCTCGGTCGCCAGGGATCCGACGATGGCGAGGCCGAGCGCCGTCATGCTGGCGAGATCGGCCGCCCGAGCTCCCGCGGGACGGAGCGCGGCGGCGGGCAGGGTCATGGCGTGGGCGTTCATCGGCGTTCCTCGCGGGCGGAGCGGGCCGGAAGCGGCACCGGCTGCGCCAGCCTCGGGCGTTTCGCCCGCCGCGGCCTTGATCCGGATCAAGGCCGCGGCGGGCGACCGATCCAGCGGCCCGGCACGCGGGCAGCCACGGGACGATGCAAGGCGACCGAGAGCGCACGCCGCATCACGGTGCGCTGCCGACATGCTTGCCGGTTCGGTTCAGAAAACACGGCGAAACCATCAATCTCGATCAGGATTCGATCACAACGTGACCGGATGCTGTTTTCGCATCATCGGCAGCATCACGTTCGTTCGGCCAATGAAAGACTTTGCCCGACGCAGAAAATCTTCTCATGACGCCACGAAGCACCTTGAGATCGGTCGCCGGATCGTGACCGAACCAGATGCTGTCGGGCTCCGACCGAAACAGATCGACGCCGTACAGGCTGATCTGCGCGACGTTGCAGGCTTCCAGCAGAAGAACGAGACGCGTCCCGGTGAGGAGCAGTTCGAAATCCGTCAGCCCCGTCAGATCTCGCGGGCCGACCGGCATCGAGAACAGGACGGACATCTCTTCGGCGGAGAGGTAGGCGTGCATCCCGTCGAACACCGTCGTCGAGGATGGCGCGACCAGGAGATCCTGCAGCCGTCCGGCGCGCCTCAGCCAAAGATAGGCACACAGGTGACGTGGAAGGGCGACACCGCCCAGAAGGCGACGCCGTCGCGGACCAGCGACGCGAACGCGCCGTTAGCATGCACGGCGCCCGCCTCGTCGCGGGCGACCACGTGAGCCGGCAGGCCCGCCCACAAGGTGGTCCTGACCCCATCACCGTCAGGGTCCCTTCGCCAGTGTCTCATCCCGGTGATGCGGATGACCTGATCATGGGCATCGATCTCGGCGCCGCTCGCATCGACCCTTCCGTTGCCGACGACGGCGATCCTCTGCCCTTCAAGGTCGGTGCGCAACCCGCACGAGAGATTGGACGGCAAAACTCTCGTGTTGTAATCGTATATTCCGTCCTCGGAGATCTCATGTTCCTCAAAAAATTTGACGCCGAACGATCTTTCATAGGCAGACTTGCCGATTTCGATTGGATTTCTGCTGCCGAGATTTGTGAAACCAACTCCCGTCATCATCTGCACCCCTCTGGCGGACGTCCGGACCGGAACCCGCACTCACCCCGCCCATGTCTCCGATCGCCATTGTCTTGGATTTATTCGTGATAAATCCCACAAAAGACCAGCACTGAAAGGTCTCCGTCTGCCACAATGGAGCATAACGTGCGTGTCCTCGGCAGAAACAGTCAGCATTCACCGCCATATTTGTTGTATCAATGCTTTTGCAATCCGCTTCATACTTTCAGAGAGATCGAATAAGTGGTATTTATTACATAATGACGATCATGTATCTATCTTTTATAGTCACATTATTTAATAAAAATTTGCATCACAGGCGTTTATTTTGTCATTTTTCGTCACCCTCTAGTCAAGCGAGCGAAGATGACGAATCTCTTCAACTTCTACTTACCTTACAGGATGTACGGCGGATAAGCAATACCATCTAGCACGAGCCAGGATCGTGAGGGCGGATTGACGGCGAGGTACGACACGAGGGGCCGCCGAGCCGGCGCGCGGCGCCGATGAGTCGAGTGATCCCGGGCATCCCGCCCCGGTCGTGCGGGAAGTGCCCGCCGGACCGCCCCGGCAAGATCGATGGCCCGCGCGCCGCGGGGATGGCGGCCGCCCTCGGCGGCCGTCGCACCGCCTTGAGGCGGGGATCCGCGGCCCGGGCCGGCCACCGTCGCCTCCTTGCGCCGGGCGTGGCCGGAGCCTAGCCTATCGCTCGACGGTGCCCTCCGGGGCCTAACAGGGAACGCGGTGAGGGCTCGCGCCCGAATCCGCGGCTGCCCCCGCAACTGTGAGCGGCGAGCCCTCCATCACCACGTCACTGGGGTCATGCCCGGGAAGACGATGGGGGGCGGCGACCCGCGAGCCAGGAGACCTGCCGTCGACCGTGGTCACACGCGAACACGCCGGGCGGGGTGTCCTGGCGGGTGCCGGAGCGGGCGCGAGGCGGCCGCGCGGCGTCGTTCGCGGTGACGTGCCACATCGTCGCCCGCCCCGCCTTGCCTGCGCCCCTCCCTCCGAGCCATCCCCCGCCACGGCGCCCGAGCGGCCCGGGGCGGGCCGTGCTTGAAGGAGCAAATGTAACGTTAAAACTTACGAAAGCCGCAGCCATGGTGACGGACGGGTCCGACGCCATCCCGGACACCGCCATGATCGTGCCCCGCGCCACCGCCCGCTCCGTCCTCGCCCTCCTCCTCGCGGCCCCGGCCGGGGCCGAGGAGATCCCCCTCGACGCGATCGAGGTCGCCGGCCGGCGCCCGGGCGAGTCCGGCCTGTCCCTCACGGCGCCGGCCCGCACGGGCAGCCGGCTCGACCTGACGCCCCTGCAGGTGCCCGCGAGCCTCGACGTCGTCGCGGGCGAGACGATCCGGGCGCGGGGCCAGACCAGCGTCGCGGACGCGGTCACGCAGAACGCCACCGGCATCACCAGCCTGGCCGCGCCCGGCAACGGCAACCTGTCCTTCGCCAGCCGGGGCTTCGCCGGCGCGGGCTCGGTGCAGCAGCTCCACGACGGCACGCGGCTCTATGTCGGGGCCGGCACCGTCACGTTCCCGTTCGATCCGTGGTCGGCGGAGCGGATCGAGGTGCTGCGCGGCCCCGCCTCGGTGCTCTACGGAGAGGGCGCGATCGGCGGCGTCATCAACGTGGTGCCCAAGCGCCCGGTCCTCGCGCCCCTCGGCGAGGCCCGGGCCGCCCTCGGCCCGGACGGCACCGCGCGGCTCGCGCTCGATTCGGGCGGGCCTCTCGGCGAGGCGGCCGCCTACCGGCTCGCGCTCAGCGGCAACCGCTCCGACGGCTTCGTCCGCCCGGACGGGGATCTGCGCAATCTCGCGCTCTCGGCCTCGCTGACGCGGCGGGTCGCGCCCGACCTCAGCGTCACGCTCTCGCAGGATCTCGGCGCCAGCGAGCCCAGCCGCTCCTGGGGCTCGCCGCTGATCGGCGGCCGCGTCCCGGCGCGGATCCGCTTCGTCAACTACAACGTCCAGGATTCGCGCATCGCCTGGCTCGACAGCTGGACGCAGGTCAAGGCCGAGTGGACGCCGCGCCCGGATTTCGCGGTCCGCAGCACCGCCTACCGGCTCTCCGCCGAGCGGCACTGGCGCGACGTCGAGCAGTACCGCTACGATCCGGCGACCGGGCGGGTCGTCCGCTCCGACTACATCGAGATCCTCCACCACCAGGAGCAGGTCGGGGCCCGCCTCGACGCGACCCTGCGCGGCAGCCTGTTCGGCCTGCCCCACGCGGTCGCGGTCGGCTTCGAGGTGAACCGCGTCGCCTTCGACCGCGACAGCAACACGCCCTTCGGCGGCGAGAGCACGGTCGACCTCCTGCGCCCGGTGCCCGGCGCCTTCCTCAATCTCGCGGGCACGCGCCGGGACATCGTCTCGCGCCTGAACCAAGCCGCGGTCTTCGCCGAGAGCCGTCTCGAAGTCTCGCCGCAGCTCGCCCTGGTCACCGGCCTGCGCTTCGATTCCCCCACCGTCGCGGTGGCGCGCCCGCTCGCCGCCGCCGCCTTCACGAGGACGTTCGACTCCCTCGGGACCCGGATCGGCGTCGTCTACGATCCGGTGCCCGGCCTCGCCCTCTACGCGCACTACGCGACCGCGGCCGATCCGCTCGGGAGCCTGCTGACCACCAGCGTCGCGCAGTCGCAATTCACCCTGGCGACGGGCGAGCAGGTCGAGGCCGGCGCCAAAGGGCTGTTCACCGAGGGCCTGTTCGCCGAGGGCCGGGGCGAGTGGACCCTCGCCGCCTACGCGATCACCAAGGACAACCTGCTGGTCCCCGATCCCGACCGCCCGACCCTCTCGCGGCAGGTCGGCCGGCAATCCTCGCGGGGGATGGAGGTGGCCCTGTCCTTCGCCCTCGACGAGCGCTGGCGCATCGACGCAAACCTCGCGCTGCTCCAGGCCCGCTACGACCGCTTCGCCCAGGCGGCGGGCGGGCGCGTCACCTCCTTCGCCGGCAACGTGCCGGTCGACGTGCCCGAGCGCGTGGCCAATCTCTGGATCGCCCACGCCTTCGCGCCGGGCTGGACCGCGCGGCTCGGCCTCAACGCGGTCGGGCCGGTGTTCGGCGACTTCGCCAACGCGGTGCGGCGGCCCGGCTACGCCCTCCTCCATGCGGGCCTCGACTGGCAGGTGACGCCGGATTCCCGCCTGTCCCTGCGCGCCACCAACCTCACCGACCGGATCTACGCCGTCTCGGGCAACGCGAATTCCTGGCTGCTCGGCCCGCCGCGCGCGGTCGAACTCGCCTACCGGGTGACGTTCTGACGTGGCCCCGCGCAAGCGCCTGACGCGCTGGCTCCATCTCGGCCATCGCTGGCTCGGCATCGCGGCCGGGCTGTTCGTGGCGACGTGGCTCCTGTCGGGGCCGGTGATGCTCTTCGTCGGCTTCCCGGCCCTGACCGAGGCCGAGCGGCTCGCGGCCCTGCCGCCCCTCGCCGTCGAGGCGGTGCGGCTCGGGCCGCAGGAGGCGCTGGCGCGCGCGGGGCTGACCGCCTTCCCGGAGCGCGTCACCCTGACCATGCGGGGCGCGGTCCCGGTCTACCGGCTGGGCCTGCCGGACGGGAGCATCCGGGCGCTCTCCGCCGTCACCGGCGAGCCGGTGGCGCCGCTCACCGCCGAGGCCGCCCTCGCCCTCGCCCGCCGCCACCCGGCGGCCGGCGCGGTGCGCGATCTCGGGCGCGTCCGGCGCGACCAATGGACCGTGACGGCGCGCTACGACGCCCTGCGGCCCTTCCGGCGCGTCGCCCTCGGGGACGCGGCCGGGACCGAGCTCTACCTCTCCGAGGCGACCGGGGAACTCGCCCTCGACACGACCCGCCGCGAGCGGGTCTGGAACTGGCTCGGGGCGGTGCCGCACTGGCTCTATCTCACGCCCCTGCGGGCGCGGGCCGCCCTCTGGCGGGGGGCGGTGCTGTGGGTGTCGGGGCTCGCGCTCGCCGCGATGGCGAGCGGCTGGGCGATCGGCCTCCTGCGCCTGCGCCGCGGCCGGCCCACGCCCTATGGCGGCTGGCGGGCGTGGCACCACCTCGCGGGCGTGGCGGGCGGGCTCGCGCTCACGAGCTTCCTGCTCAGCGGCTGGCTGTCGGTGAACCCGAACCGCTGGTTCGGCCCCCGCATGCCCGACGCGGCGGCGCTCGCGCGCTACGCCGGCCCGGCGGCGGGTTTCCCGATCGCCCGCGAGGCGCTCGCCGCCGCGCCGCCCGGCACGGTCGAGCTGCGCTTCGGCTTCCTCGGCGGGGCGCCCCGGATCCTCGCGGCCGGCCCGGCCGGCGTGCGGCCCTGCTGCGGCACCGCCGTGAGCGAGGAGGCGATCCGGGCGGCGGCGCGCCACCTCGTGCCGGGGGCCGGCCTCGCGGCCGTGGAGCGGGTCGCGGCGCCCGACGCCTACTGGTCCGACCGCGGCGGGGCGCCGCGCCTGCCGGTGCTGCGCCTCGTTCTCGACGATCCCGCGGAGACCTGGATCCACGCGGACCCGGCGACCGGCGAGATCCTGGGGCGGCTCGACCGGAGCGGCCGGGCGCAGCGCTGGCTCTTCGACGCCCTGCACACGCTCGATGTCGGGCCGCTGCTGCGCCACCCCCCGCTCCGCCGGGGCGTGATCGCGGCGCTCTGCGGGCTCGGCCTGATCGTGGCGACGAGCGGCGTCGTGCTCGGCGGGCGCCGCCTGAGGGCCGTTTGGCGGCGGCGGGCCTGACGGCCCCGCGGGCCCGCCGGGAGGCGGCGCCCGCCCCTCAGCCCCGCTTCACCGCGAAGGGCGAGAAGGCCTGCATCACCGGCATCATCTGCATCCGGTTGATGTTGAGGTGGCGCGGCAGGGTGCAGGACCAGAAGATCGTCTCGGCGATGTCCTCGGCCGACATCGCCGCCACGCCCTCGTAGGTCTTGGCCGCCTTGGCGGCGTCGCCCTGGAAGCGCACCAGCGAGAACTCGGTCTCGGCCATGCCCGGCTCGATGTTGGTCACCCGCACGTTGCTGCCGAGGAGATCGGCCCGCAGATTGAGGGCGAATTGCTTCACGAAGGCCTTGGTGGCGCCGTAGACGTTGCCGCCCGGATAGGGGTAGTCGCCCGCCACCGAGCCCAGCAGCACCACGTGCCCCTCGTCCCGCGCCACCATGCCGGGCAGGAGCGCGCGGACCGTGTAGGCGAGGCCGTTGACGTTGGTGGCGATCATCCGGTCCCAATCGTCGAGGTCGGCCTCCTGGGCGGGCGCGAGGCCGAGGGCGAGGCCCGCATTGGCGATGCAGACGTTCGGCGCGTCGAACCCGGCCGGCAGGGACTCGACCGCGGCGAGGACCGCGGCGCGGTCCGTGACGTCGAGTTCGAGCACGTGCAGCCGCTCGCCGAGTTCGGCCCTGAGCGCGTCGAGCCGGTCGCGGCGGCGGCCGGAGCCGATCACCCGCGCCCCCGCCTCCGCGAAGCGCCGGCAGAGGGCGGCGCCGAACCCGGCGGTCGCGCCGGTGACGAAGACGGTGAGGGTCTGAGGGTCCAGCATCGGGATCATCGCGGCGCGCTCCGGCTCTCTCGCCCGGCTCCGCGGCCGGACATCAGGCGAAGTGGGGCGCGCCGGCGCGAAGGCGACCGCGGGGCGCGGTGTCGGACGCCGGCGTCAGCGCAGCACGCCGCCCTCGGGCCGCAGGACGGGCGGCAGGGGCTCGCCGAGCGCGTCGCACACGATGCGCTCGATCCCGCGCAGCATCGCGTCGAGGGGCAGGTCGTTCGGCTCCAGGCCGAACGGCTCCTCCAGCTCGTCGCCGAGCACGTCGAGGCCGAAGAACGTGTAGGCCACCAGGGCGGCCACGGCGGGCGTCGCCCAGCCGAGCGAGGCCGCGAGCCCGAAGGGCAGGAGCAGGCAGTAGATCCAGGCCGTGCGGTAGAGCAGGAGCGTGTAGGCGAAGGGCAGCGGCGTCGACTGGATGCGCTCGCAGGCGGTGTGGATCTGCGACAGGGCGGCGACGCGCCCCTGCATCTGCGCGAACAGGATGTCGCTGAGGGCGCCCCGGCGCAGGGCCCCGGCGAGGTCGGCCGCGAGCGCCCCGAGCACCGCGTCGGTCGGGCTCGCCCGGCCCTCCAGGCGCTCGCCGTCCGGCAGCCAGGGCCGGGCCGCCGCCGCCTCGTCGGCGCTGCGCAGCCTCGCGTGCAGGGCGTGGGCGAAGCCCGCGACCCGCCGCAGGCACGCCCGCCGGGTCGCGGCCTCGGCCGGATCCTGCAGCAGGACGCCGATCAGCCGGACGAGGTCGCGCGTCTCGGCGATCAGGGCGCCCCATTGCTTGCGGGCCTCCCACCAGCGGTCGTAGCAGGAATTGTTGCGGAAGCTCAGGAAGATCGAGAGGGCGAGGCCCACCAGCGTGAAGGGACCGATCCCCTCCGGCCCCGGGAAGGATTGCGGCCAGTGCCGCTCGACCGCCACCACCAGGAAGGCGGCCGCCGTGATGCCGGCCACCTGCCGGATCACCTTCGGCAGGATCGAGCCCTGCAGCGTGAACAGAACCTGGATCAGGCCTGGACGGGGCCGGACGACCATCATGGACCTCGCGCGACGCGCGGCCCCGCGGGGACCGCGCGCCTGGTGGCCACGGCCGCGTGGCAGCCTCAAGGCGGGCTTGGCATCCGACATCCGACGGATTGCTCCGCAATGCGGATGTCGGCTTCGCTCACGCGCCGCGCGGGCCTGTCACCCGCTGTTCGGACGTGATCGTCCGGACAGCGGATCACTCCCGCGAGGCCGACTTGACCGCCGACATGTTGACGGCGGTGACGCGGCGGTTCTCGGGCGCGGTCGGGCGGGCCGCGTCCTTGAGGTGGCGCTTGCCGTAGCCCACCGCCACGAGGTTCGCCGCCGGCACCCCGTAATTGTGCACGATGTACTGCTTGACCGCCTCCGCCCGGCGCTCCGAGAGCACCTGGTTGCCGTGGTCGGAGCCGTTGGCGTCGGTGTGGCCGACGATCAGGATGACGCTGCCGGACATCTGCGGCCGGGACAGCGTGGCCCCCAGCACCTTCACCACCGGCAGCGCCTTCGGGCCGATCTGGGCCGAGTTGTAGGCGAAGGGCACGTCGAGGTCGATGCTCGGACGGTCGGCGGCGGCGGCGGCGAGGCGCTCGCGCTCCGTGTCCGAGAGTCCGGTCCGGTTGCGCAGCGTGTCCAGGAAGGCGCGGCCCTCGCTGCCCGCGTCGCCGCGCACCCCGAGGGTCAGGCCGCGGGTCAGGGGCCGGGGCGACAGCGCCGCCAGGATCTGCTCCTCCGTCACCGCCTGCGCCCGGGCTCCCGCCACGGTGCACAGGAGCGTCAGCGCGGAGAGGAAGGCGGCCCGGCACGGGCCGCGGGACGGGTGTTCGGACGATCGCAACATGGGCATCTCCTCTCGAGTGCTCCGACGGCGGGGCGCGGCGGGCCTCGCCCTTCCTCAGCAGCCGCCCCTCCTCAGCAGCCGCCCTTGCACTGCACGCCGGCCTGGGCCGGAGCCGGGGCGATCGGGGGCACGAAGCCGCCGAGGGCGAGCAGGAACGCGATGGCGAGCGTGGTGAACAGGCGCATGGCAAGCCTCTTGGCGCTGAGCTCGCCGCGCGGGCGGCCGGAGGGGACCTCTCCCCTCGCCTCAGCCCCGGCGGCAACACCCACAGGCTACGCGCATTCCCCGCGCATGCCGGTGCGCTCCCGCACCGGCGCGGGCCGTCAGGTCCTGATCTCGTTGATCCGCGCCACGAGGTGCCGGATCTTGCAGGCCGAGGCGGCCTGCCCGGCATTCGAGCCGCCGTGAAGGTCGAAATCGTACAGGGCGTCGCAGTGCAGCCGGTCGTACTCCTCGAAGGCGGCCTGCGCGGCCAGGAAGGCCTTGCGCCACGCCTCGGCATCGGCCGCTCCCGCGAGGCTGCCGGGGCTCGGGGCGCGGCGCCCCACGGCGTCGATCGCGGCGAGCTTGCGCGCCACCTCCTCCTTCATCCGCGCCCGCAGCGCCTTGGCGGCGTCGTCGAGGCAGGCGCCCTTCTGGTACTCGGGCAGCTTCGGTGCGGCGCAGCGGCGGAAGATCGGGGCGGCCGACAGGGGATCTGCCGGCCCGTAGGGATCCTCGGCGGCCTGCCCCGCCGTGGCGGTCATCGTCAGGAGAACCAGGATCGTCGCGCCGCGCATGGATCGCCCCCGCTCGCGACCGAGCTTGACCGAAAATCCACGGCCCGCAACCGCCGACGCGCGCCCGTTCACAGGGGCGCGTCCGCGGGGCCGAGGACCTTGGGCTGCCCATTCATTACTCACGGTCATTCAACCATCCTTAAGACGATGACGTAAGGATTTCGGCAGCCAGAATCGGGCTCCGTCTCCCGCGCACCGAGAAGATTCGCTGAGAGCGGACCGGATGCACGGGCCGGAGCCCCTCAGAGAGCGAGCTGGAAGGAATGGACGTCCTTCTCGTCGATGACAGCGCCGCGATGCAGCTGGCGCTGCGCCGCCACTTCTCCGCCTACCCGGACCTCAGCGTCAGAGCGATGGCGGACGCGCGCAAGGCCCTGACCGAGGCGCGGATCCGCGCCTTCGACCTCATGCTCGTCGACTACCACATGCCGGGGATGGACGGGATCTGCTTCATCCGGAAGGTGCGGGAGATCCCGCATTACGCGCAGGTCCCGATCGTGATGATCACCAGCGACGTGACGGATGAGATCAAGCAGGCGGCGCTGGAGGCGGGCGCCACCGACTTCCTCGCCAAGCGCACCCGCGGCGTCGAGTTCACGGTGCGCCTGCGCAACTTCATCCGGCTCGCCTCCGCGGTGCGGCGGCTGGAGGACCGGGCGACCTGGCTGGCGGGCGAGGTCGAGCGGGCGCTGCGCCACACGCGCGAGCGCGAGGCGGAGATCATCTTCCGGCTCGCGCTCGCCGTCGAGTATCGCGACAACGACACCGGCGGCCACACCCTGCGGGTGGCGCGCTACAGCCAGATCATGGCCGCCGAGATGGGGCTCGACCCGGAATTCTGCCGGCAGCTCTACCTCGCCGCCCCGCTCCACGACGTCGGCAAGGTCGCGGTGCCGGACGGGATCCTGCTCAAGAAGGGCCGCCTCGACGAGAACGAGTTCGCGGTGATCCGCGACCACACGGTGATCGGCAAGCGCATCCTGGGCGACTCGTCGGGCGCGCTGATCCGGCTCGCGGCGGAGATCGCCGAGGCCCATCACGAGAAATGGGACGGCAGCGGTTACCCGAACGGCTGGGCCGGCGAGGCGATCCCGCTCTCGGCGCGCATCGTGGCGGTGGCGGACGTGTTCGACGCGCTCACCTCGGAGCGGCCCTACAAGGAGGCGATGCGCTTCGAGGAGGCTCGGGAGCGCATCCGGGAACTCGCCGGCAGCCATTTCGATCCGGCCTGCGTGGAGGCCTTCCTGCGCCGCTGGGACGACATCCGGGCGGTGACCGCGGCGGAGCGGGGCTCGGACCTGTACGCCATGGCGCACGGCACGGAGCCGTGGGAGCGCGTGCCCGAACTCCTGCGGGAGCTCGCGGAGGAGCCGCCCCCGAAGGCGGCCTCGCGCTCCTGATGCCAACGGCTCAGGATGCTGACGCATCGAGCCGTTGATCCAACTCGAATTTTCGATTTCAAGCCAAATGCTTGGCGAAAATTCGAGAGCAGCACCACCGGTCACTTTCAATGACCGGTGGTATGATACGCTGTCCGGACGATCACGTCCGGAACGCGGATGACGCGCCCGCGCGGCGCCTGAGCGACGCCGCCATCCGCATGGCCGACATGGGAGATGGCGAGGCCATCGATCGGATGTCGGATGATCCGGGATCCGCCGGATGGAAGCCTGATCCGGCACCGCCCTGCCCGGCGGTCCCGGCGCCCAGGCCCGCGTCCGGTGTGCAGCGGGAGCAGAACGATCGATGGCGATCGCGGCAGTGCGGCCGACGGCGGTGGTGCTCGCGCGTTCGTCGAGGAGGATCCAGGCCGGACAGGCCCGCGCCCGCGTCCACGGGCCGGGATTCCGGCGCCGTGAGCGGCCGGAACGCGAAAGGATGGTCCCCCCTTCAGTCGGGCGGCCGGTAGCCGGGCGTGGTCGCGGCGCGGGCGGCCGCCTCGGCCGCGACCCGGTCGAGGATGCTCCCGCGCAGCGAGGGGCTCGCGGCGAGGTAGTAGATCTCCCACCCCACGGACAGGAAGGTGAGACCGAAGCGCTCGGCCGCGGCCCGCGCCCCGAGGCCCGCATCCGCCGCGCCCGACGCGATCACCGCCGCCACGGCCTGATGCGTGAACTCCTCGACCGCGCAGCCCGCCAGGCGGTCGGGCGGGATTCCGTGTTCGGCGAGCAGGCGGTCGAACCAGCGCCGGGTCCCCGACCCCTTCTGGCGGTAGACGACGCGCACGCCCTCGGCGGCGAGGTCGGCCACCCTCCGGATGCCGAGCGGGTTGCCGGGCGCGAGCAGCAGCCCCTGCTCCCGCTCCATGAGCCGGAGGAGCACGAGGCCCGGATCGGCCGCCAGCGCCGCGAAGGGCGGACCGGCCTCGGCCGGGGCGAGCGGGCCGCAATGGAAGCCGGCCACGTCCGCCCGCCCGTCCGCGACGCGCGCCGCCGCCTCCTCGCTGCCCACCACCTCCACCTCGCCGGCCCGGAGGTCCCGCAGTACCGCCATCAGCAGCGGGTCGTGGCTCGCCGCGATCCGCAGCGGGCGCGGGCCACCGCCGATCAGGTCGCGCAGGCGCAGATCCAGGACGCGGGACTCGCGGGCGAGCGCCGGCTCCACGCCCGCGGCGGCGGCCGCCAGGGCGTCCCGCAGGGCCGAACCGGCGGGGGTCAGGACGGAGCCGTGCCCCCGCGTCTTCTGCACCAGGGAATGCCCGAACCCGGCCTCGAGCGCGCGCAGCCGGTCCCAGGCGGCCCGGTAGGACAGGCCGAGCTCCGCCGCGAGGCCCTGCACGGAGCCGCTGCGCGCGATCGCGTCGAGCAGCGCGGCCGCATCCGCGACCGCCATCGCGCGGGTCCCGAGCCGGATCATGCCCCCGAGGGCGAGCGTCACCGTCAGCGCCGGGCCTT